>NZ_LNFY01000010.1 GCF_011057685.1 Thermotoga sp. Ku-13t
GAGTCAGTTTGGAAAGATAGCAGAGCAGATAAACGCTATGGTGAGTCAGATAGAGAGTTTAGCGGCGAGTGCAGAAGAACAAAGTGCAGCAGCGGAAGAGATGAGCAGTGCGATGGACACAGCGACAAAGTCGATCATGATGATAGCACAGCAAATGGAGGAGATGACGAAAGCTGTGAAAGAGCAGGCGAATGTGAGTCAGAATGTGAGCAGTTTGTCTGAAGAGATGTCTTCAATTGCGGAAAGTCTGGTGCAGCAAGTGAGAAGGTTCAAAATATGAATGGCATTGAAAAAACGAAAGGGGCGCAGATGCGCCCCTTCATTCATTGTCTGTACATCACCATCGTACACAGTGGAGGAACGGTGAGTGAACCGCTCACTCTGTAGAGTGTTTCGCAACCTGCTCTTTCTTTGTCGACGACAACGTTCCATTCACCTTCAGGCAGTGTGAGCTGTTTTTCAACGGTATCACCGTTGTAGATCACGAGTATGTCCTTCCAGTCATCTTTGTTCGCGTGACCTTCGATCAGGAACATCACGGTCTTTCTTGGAGATTCAAGGAATTTCAAATGCCTTCTTATCTCTTCGGCGATCTTCATCCTGAAGGCGGGATGTTCTTTTCTGAGCCTTATCAAGCCCTTATGGTACTCGAACACGTCGATGAATTCAGCCTTCCTTTCGTAATCGAGCGCGTTTACGGACAGAGGCGCGTTGTAAGAGTTGTCGTTGAAGTTCTTCGTTCTGCAAAAGTCCTGACCCGCGTGCAGGAATGGGACCCCCTGGGACGTGAGCAGGATCGCTGCCGCCAGTTTCTGTGCTGATTTCAACTCTTCTTCGGTCCATTTGCGCCTGTCAGCCTTCGCCGCCAGGAAGTTCTTGTCCCAAAGCGTATGGTTGTCGTGACATGCCACGTAGTTTATGGTTTGCTCTGGGCTTTCTGCGAAGTCTACGATGATTCTGTTGTCGTAATTGATGCTACCCACGACGCCACGTTTCACCAGGTTTTCTTTACCCAGTGCGCCCATGAGGAAGCCTTTCGCGGTCGCATTGAACACCGAGCCTCTCAGTGCGTCCCTGAAGCTGTCGTTGAACGCCGCTATTCTGAGATCCATGAGCTGAGATTTGCCAAACCTGATTTTCGCGCCCCATCCTCCCCAGGGCTCGCCGTAGAGGATGACACTTGGATTCAGCTGTCTCAGCGTTTTTTCCACCAGCACCATGGTTTCTCTGTCCATGAGACCCATCTGGTCGAAGCGGAACCCGTCGACGTGGTACTCTATGACCCAATGTGTGAGTACGTCGATGATGTAGCGCCTCATCATCAACCTCTCGGAATTGGTGGTGTTGCCACAGCCCGTTTCGTCCAGATAATCCCCACTCTTGGTAATTCTGTAATAGTAGTAAGGCACCGCGGTGTCGAGAACCGAGCCTTCCCCGACAGCGTAGGTGTGAGGAAAGACCACATCCAGGATCACACCGATGTTGTTCCTGTGGAAGGTCTGAACCATCTTCTTGACTTCGTAGATCCTCGCATAGGGATCTTCTGGATTCAGGCTGTAACAGCCTTCCGGGACCATGTAGTGGTACGGATCGTAACCCCAGTTGTAGCGCCTTTCGAAGTCTTTGTCTTCTTCATCGCCAGTATAGAAGTCGAGTATCGGAAGAATGTGGACGTGCGTGACTCCGAGTTCCTTTATGTGTTCGAGCCCCGTGGTGACACCGTTTGGCCCTCTCGTACCTTCCTCGGTCAAACCGAGGTAGGAACATTTGTTTTTGACGTTGCTCGTGACGGAGCCTGTCATATCGGCGACGTGGATCTCGTAGATGATCGCATCCACGTACGAATCGAGCTTGACAAAGCTGTCTTCTTCCCATCCTTCCGGGTTCGTTTTCGAAAGATCCACGATCGCTCCGAATTTTCCTTTCAGAGACAGCGCCTTCGCGTAAGGATCGACGCCTTCACGAACCTTCCCGTAGCTGTGGTAGTGGTACCTGTAGAACCAGCCTTCCAGGTTCTGCTCCACCCTCGCGTGCCAGACGCCCTTTTCTCTGCGCTGCATCTCAACGATTTTCGATGGTTCTGTTTGTGTGTAATCTTCATAGAGCAGCAGCTCTACACGTTTGCTCACGGGCGACCAGACGTAGAACTCGGTATGTTCGGTTGTGTGGAAGGCTCCCAGTGGCCCATCGTAGTACAGCTGATCGAGCACCTCTATGGCAAAAACACGGCTCTGTTTGAACCCATCCACGCTGAGAAAGAGGTCTTTGCAGAGATCTTCTTCCTTCAAAGGTTCGGCGAGCCTGACTCTGAAGTGGTTGGTTCTCTTCAGATCTGTCGCGACCGCTTTTTCAACGCTCTCAATCTTTTTCAGTTCACCGTCCACAGAGAAACTCACCTTCGTCGCATCCTTTTCCACATCGATGGGATGCGTCGCGTAAGCCTCAATGGTGTAAAAGTCGATCAACCTTGCGAACAGGATCCTCGGGCTCGTGTCCGGTTTCGTTCTGAATATTTCCTCCACCCCCTGCATGAGCCAGACTTCGGCATAGCCGTTTTCGATCTCTATGAACCTATCTTTCGCCACATCCTTCATTTCCCATTCTCTCAGTCTGACGATTATACCAACCTTGGTTAAATCCATCGGCAAAACGATCGTTGCTTTGACACCAAAATCGTCCTTGTCATCGAATTCGTACGCCGAACCTTCCTGGGAAATGGGTTCAACGGGCCAGATCCACAGGTTCCAGCCTTCGTAGTTTCCGTCGTAGCGGTGGTAGTGCACCACGATCGTCGTTTCTGCGAAGCAGAGCAGCGACAGAAGCAACAACATCAACACGAGTGGAAGAATCCTTTTCACAGTACCACCCCCTATGTAATGCAATGGTTGAAGCTTTGTCGTGGTTTAAACCCTCAATTTTAGCAATTTTGTCAGTTTTTCCACGCTCTGGTTCAGCCCACCTGATCTGTTCACCTCGAGCCACAGTTTTCTGTACTCGTCGACCATTCTGGTGAACTCGGCTTTGAACTCGCTCCAGCTTGACTCGTCGATCAGATCGATCTGACCATATTTTTTCGCCATCAAAATCCACTCCATCGAGAGTTTGAGCATTTCAGCGTTGTTCAGGATCTGATCGATGACGAGTCTGCTCGATTCGTTTCGAAGGCTGAGAAGGCGATGGGAGATGTTCTCCACCTGCTCGAGATCCCTTTCGATGGTCCTGACATCTTCCTCGCTCAGTGCGTCAAGATTTTCCAGAAATCTCTCCGGGTGCACCAGCGCAATGAAATAGACACTCGCGTTCGGTAGCCTGACGCTGAGATTTCTGTAGGAGCTGCCTAGCGTGTAAAGTTTTTCTGACAATGGCTCACCTTTGAACACATGAACGTCGGTTTCTCTCAGCAGTTCAGCCGCACTCAGTTCTTTCGAACTGTTCCAGCCAAGTGCGGCGGCGTACACGATCGAAAGGATCGAAACTGGAAGATGCTGAGGGTGACCGTTGTCACCCCAGTCGGTGAGCAGAAAGCCGGATGCACCGAACCTTTCACCGTTGAGGATGGCGTTCTTTATGTTTCCCAGCGCGTTGTCGATCCTTCCGACGAACGAGTTCCAGCTCGATGTGCCTGGACAGACGTAGAAGCTGATGCCTTTGTTCGCGAACAGTTCACACTCGCTCTCATACGGATGGTCTTCTTCATAACCCCAAAGCAACGCGATCACGTCGCGCGGCAGTTCTTCGATGAGTTCTGGATAGTTCTTTATGATATCACCCCAGAACATCATTGTCCTGCCATGTTTCTTAACGATCCTGTACAGATCGAGGAGAAAGTTGAGATAGACCTTTCCTTTTCCCAGCTTTTCACATAGCTCTCTGGAACGGCCCAAACCCAGATCGAAGGTCTCATCGGCTCCGACGTTCACTTTGGAACTCGAAAAATGTGGCAGAAGCTCGTCCAAAAGCGATTCGACGAACTTCAGCGCCTCTGGCACCGCGGGTGATAGGGAGAATGGACCCGACGGCGTGCCCCACGGAAAGACGAAACCCTCGGGACATTCTGCAAGGTGTCTGTACTCATCGTGTGAGAGCCATTTCTCCAGATGTCCAAAACAGTTCTGGTTCGGCACCAGCTCGATGAAGTGCTCTTTACAGTACTCGTCGAGCTCCAAGACTTCTTCGTGCGTGAGAGGAGAATAATCCTTCCAGACAGTTTTGTGAGCTTCGTAAGCGAAAGTGTGTTCCATATACAGCTGGAGCTGGTTGTACTTGAGTTCGGACAAAAGATCGACGAGTTTCTTCAATGTTTCCATCTTGGGGACTCTGTCCCTGCTGATGTCCAGCATGAACGCTCTGTTTTCGAAATCTGGTTCGTCCTCTATGACGACACACTCGAGCGGGTTCTGTTCTTTCAAAAGCTGTCTGAACGTTTGGAACGCGTAGAACAGTCCCTGGTTCGTCGCGGCAACGAACCTGATTTTGGAAGGGGACACGATCAGCCTGTAGCCCTGCGGATGGTTGATCAGGTTGCTGTCGATCAACAGTTCGAACGTTGAATCACTCGGTGAATGCGAGACGATGTGATAATCCATTGATCTGTTGATCAGTTCACGCTTCAAAAGTCTTGCCATTTGTAGTGACTCGATCCTGGAGAAGATCTTTCCTTTTTCAGGGAGCTCGAAAGTTCCTTCGAGTTTGATCGATCGCTTCACGCTCGGTATCACGATCTCACTCCCTCATTCTCAGAACCGAGAAGTTTGAGCTGTTCCTTAACGTTTTTCAGATAGCTTCCGTCCAGGGGGTAAAATTTCAAAACCAGCAATCCTACAAGAGTTGCAACGATCGGAATGAGACTGCACAGGCTTCTGAAACCTGTGAGTGCGCTCTGAGGTTGCGCTTCGACCGGAAAGTTTGCGTTGTAACCACTCTTTGAAAGAACAAGTCCGACGATCAGGGAGTTGACCGATATGCCAAGCCTGATGATCAGTGCGTTCATTCCGAAGAACATGCCTTCCCTTCTCCGCTTCGTCCTCAATTGATCCTCGTCGGCGATGTCGGCGATCATTATGTCCAGCACGATGAGTGCGGGTGCCAACGCGAAGGCGAGCAAGCATGCAAGAACGATGCCCTCAAAAAAGCTTTTGATGAACCAAAAACCACTCAAAAAGCTTGCCCAGAGCAGCATTGCTAAAGTGAGCGTTTTCTTCGTACCGATCTTCGCGACGATCTTTTGCCACAATGGGAGCAGGAAAAACGCGACTACGAAGATCGTTGCCAGCATGATCGTGGTGCTCATCTCGCTGAGCCTTAGAACGTACTTGGTGTAGAAGGGTAGTGACGTTAGAAGCATCGTGTAGGTGAGTTGAAGCAGGAAGGATGATGTGACGTACGTGAGGAAGGATCTGTTCAGCAGTGTGAACCTGATCGCCTCTGAGAATTTCAAGCTCTCCATTTGAGAGTACTTCGGATTCTCCCTGATTCCCAGAAGAGAAAGGTACATGCACGCACCACCGATCAGGGCGAAGAGTATCCCCATACCGCCCCACCCTATCTTCGATGCCAGAAACGGTGGAACCGCTATGCCGAGCAGCAATCCGGGTATGGCGAGGATCTGTCTCAGCGCAGACACCCTTGCCCTTTCTTCGAGCGTCTGGTACATCTCTGGAAAGAGCGCCGTCCAGTTCAGTATGACGATCGTGAAGAATGTGTCGAACAGGAAGATGAGAACGGCGTAGTAGAGAACCAGCAGCAAAGGTCTCGAAGAACTGAAAGGTGGATTCCAGAAAAGTGCGAAGCTGAGAGCGAACGGAGCAGAGAAGAAAATAATATAAGGTTTTCTTCTGCCCCACCTGGTTCTCGTTCTGTCCGACACGTATCCGAACAGAGGATCGTTCAATGCGTTCCAGATTCCGTAAAGTACCATCACGATGCTGATCCACGCAGGATTGACTTTGAGCATGTCCACATAATAAAAAATCGCGAACGTGGAGACCGCGTTGGACAGCAGGGCAGAACTGAACGATCCCAGGCTGTAGAGAAAATCCTTCATCCTGAGCATCCCTCCAGACAAAATTCTACAATCGTACGCACTGAAAAGGTCAGCTTCGTTCGTGCTATCATGTTTCTGGTGATACAGTGGCAAAGTCGAAAATATTTTCAACGATCCGGCTCGTGCTCTTTACAACGTTCATCCTGATTCTGACCAGCTGTGGAGTCCCGGTGCCACCGAACTTTTCTGCGACGGTGCACGGGAAAATTTCCGCGTACGCTGGCGATGTCACCCGGGTGAAAAATCTCCCGGCATCTTCCTTCATCAGAAAATCGAATGCACCTGAGTTCATCGAGGATCAAGTCGTGGTCGGATGCAAAGCAGGGGTGAGTACGACAGTTCGTCGTTCGATCGAGAAATTCGGCACCGTTCTCGACGAACTCTCTGCAGGAGATGAAACTTACTTCCTCGTTCGAACAGATTCTGAACTATCACAGATCCGTGAAGAACTGTCGAAAATCCCGGGCTTTCTGAGCGTAGAACCGAACCGGGTTGTAACCATTTCTGCTTACGTACGTCCAAACGATCCATACTTCGTCGAACAGTGGAACCTGTCTCTGATCAAACTTCCTTATGCTTGGGACTTAACGACCGGCAGCGATATCGTCACGATCGCTGTCATCGACTCGGGCGTTGATCTTTCACACGAAGACCTTGCGGGGATCTTCGTTCCTGGTTACGACTTTGTTCGCAACGATCCTACTCCGGACGACGAGAACGGCCATGGAACGCACGTCACGGGCATCATTGCAGCTCTGACGAACAACTCGAAGGGTGTTGCGGGCGTGGCCTGGGGTCAGAGAGTCAAGATCATGCCGCTGAAAGTTATGGATGAAACAGGAAAAGGCAGCATCTTCAATTTCGCGAAAGCAATTGTTCGTGCGGTGGATCACGGTGTGAAGATCATCAACGCCTCTCTCGGTGCGAGTCAGTATTCTTCTGTTGAATACAGTGCTGTGAAGTACGCTTATATGAACGATGTGATCATGGTTTGCGCTGCAGGGAACGATGGAAGCTACGGCATAGATTATCCTGCGGCCTATCTCGAAACGATCGCAGTTGGAGCGGTGACGATCAACGCTGTGAGAGCAAGCTATTCCGATTACGGCCCAGAACTCGACGTCGTCGCTCCCGGTGGGGACGAGTACGCCGGAATCTTCAGCACTTACTTGGGAAACACTTACAAGCCTTTGTTCGGGACCTCTATGGCCGCGCCGCACGTCACGGGCCTCGTGGCGCTGATGGTCTCTCAGGGCATCGTTGGAGTTGAGAACGTGAGAAATGTGCTGAGACAGACCGCTGTAGATCTTGGCCCTGTGGGATACGATATAGAATACGGTGCGGGTCTGGTGGATGCCTACGCGGCGCTGACCTGGCAGGGTGGATGGGAGCCTCTTGTTGTGTTCAGTGTGGATGAGAATGGAAATGTGGACAGTTACACCGTGGCAGACGGGTTGGGATACTTTCAGCTCACGGTTCGAAAGCCGAGGGTGAAAATCTACGCGTGGATGGACTTCGATGGCGACGGTACGATGGGTGTAGGAGATCTTTACGGTTATTACGGCTACGCGGGAGGAAATCCCGAAGCTGGCTCACCGATCGTTCTGAGCATTGGAATGAACGAAGTTCGTGAAATCAGTTTCAACATCGCTCCGATCGTTGATACGACTTACAGACCTGTTCTGACTGCGAAAGCTGCCCGTATCCTGAGCGATTACAAGAAGGATGTCATAGAGCAACATTATCGCTCGTTGAGAAAATGAAGGAGGTAGAGTGTGAAGGAATACCTTCTTCTGACGGGTGAAGAAGTATCCAAGCTGGACAGAGAAAAGACGGTCTTTGTCTCCGTGATGTCTCCCATAGAAACTCATGGCACGCACCTTCCCCTGGGAACGGACGTGTTCATCGCACGAAGGGTGATGGAAGAGACCTGTCACTTTCTCGAAAAAGGCCACGAAGTTGTGAAGCTGTTCGAACTTCCTTTAGGCAGCGATGCACAACCTGTCTTTGGCTCGATCAGTTTGAGCTATGGAACGTTCAGGAGGATCGTCTACGAGATCGGAGCCCAGCTCGCAGAGATGAACTTCAAATACTGGATCGTTTTTGACAACCACGGTGGTCCGAGGCACCAGCTCGCGCTGGCAGAAGCCTCAACGAAGCTCAAAAGAAAATACGGTTTCAACCTCGTTGTGCCGTTCCTGCACATCTTTCAGGACATGCTGAACGATTCGGCGGATATCGGCATTGCCCCTGGCATGAACGGTGATGCGAACGATCTGCACGCCGGCACCAACGAGACTTCGCTGATGCTCTATGTCGATTCCCAGCAGGTGAGAAGGACAGATCTACCGAGGTACTTTCCCAGAAAGAAGAGCGCCCTCGGAAAACTTTTGAGGTTTCTCGGTGCAGAAAGTCTGGCAGTCACGGTCGAATGGATCAACGATCCGGAGAATCCTTACTATCTCGGTGATCCTTCGCTGGCGGATCCTGAAAGAGGAAAAAAGATGATCGAATACCATGTGAGGAGATCTCTGGAGCTGTTCGAAAAGGCCAAAAGTGGCTCTTACCAACCACCAAAGTTGTTCAATCCAGTCGTGAGAACGTTGCTCAGACTGGTCAAATAAAAAAGCGAAAGGCCCCGCTTCAGGGCCTCACCTTCCTTGGACTTCCGAATCAGCAGTTCTGCTCGAATTCGTCGCCCGACTGAGAATTCGAACGATCCTGTTAAAATTCACATCTTCTCAGGGAGCGCTTTTTTCAAATTTCAAAAAGGATCCGACGAATTGGACTTCACCCAACACCCTAGGCCCACCGTGCACACGACGGTTTCTTTCAAGGAGCGCTCCCCGTACATTAGATACGCGGGAAAGCTTTGAGTTCCGGTAACGGGATGGTATCGAGAAGATGAATCAGGATGAGAATGCGCGTTTCAGCTGGGCCAGATCAGGTTTTTTCGGCTGCCACTCTTTGTAATTCGTGTGCCGTAGCGACGCCGCCGACGATGATGTTGAGATAGTACGTGAAGAAACGCCACACCAGGAGCGCGGCGACCGTTTTAGGGCCGAGCAGATACTTGAAAAAGAGCGTGTAGACCCCTTCGGATGCACCCGTGGCACCTGGAGTCGGAACGAAAGAAGCAATCAAGAAGACGACAAGCTGCGTCACGACGATGTCAAGGTATGGAACATAAACACCGAGAGATCTTCCCACGAAGTACGTTATGGAGATCTTTGCCCAGACTTCGAGGAAAGCTATGAAGAATGCTGCAACCATAACCAGGGGACTCTTCGCGGACTGTTTCATGCAATCATGGAACAATCTGGTTTGTTCGAGCAATCTTTGCTGAAGAATCTCTTTCCTCTTCACGATTTTCATCGAGACGAGGAACTTCGATACCTTTGAAACCGTTTTCTCGGCCAGCGCTCTGTTCAGGCCGAAGAGCAGGATCAAAAAGAGCACGAAACCGTTCAGCGCAAAGCCGAAGAACGCGAGTAAGGCGAGGTTGGAAATCTTTTTTGCAAACAAAGAATACGCTCTGACGAGTCCGAACACACTTGCGCTGGTCACGACGATCTGATAGAAGAGAAACCTCGACATGAGCATCGCCGCGGCCTGTCCGTATTCAACCCCGCGCTTTCCGAGGAAGGCTATCTGCATGGGTTGACCGCCGGTTGAGAACGGTGTTATCGCGGAGAAAAACCTGCCCACGAGCGTGTTTTTGAAAAGATAGATGAGCGAGATGTTCGTTTTGTACGAGTGTGCAAACATCCACACTGTGAGAGTTTCTGTGAACCAGTCTGAGAACACGATCAAAAACGTGACAAGAAGCCATTCGAGAGAAATTTTTTTCAGCGCGTTTATTGTAGCCCTGATGTCTGTGATACCCGCGATCAACAGGACTAAAACCAGGCTGATCAGAACGATCAGGAGTGCCTTCGCTAAATTACTTGCCTTTGCCATGGTTCTTCAACACTTCCTCGTAAACGAGTTTGAGCTTCTGCCCAATGATGGTCAGATCCCTTTCGAGGGCAACCTTTCTGGCGTTTTGCCCGAGTCTTTTTGCTAAATCTCTATCTTCAACGAGTTTCTTTATAAATTTCTCGAAATCTTCGTTGCTTTTTCCCTTCAAACAGTTCACACCATTCTGAAGCCAACCTTTGTAAACAGGTATGTCCCTCAGAACAATAGCACATTCGCACGATGAAGCTTCCAGCACCGCTATGCCTTCGTTCTCTTCGTAAGATGGGAAGAAAAAGACATCGGCCGCAGAATAGGCACCGATCAGTTCATCCTGTGGCATGAATCCAGGAAAGACCACGTTCGGTGGGGGATTCTTCAGGATCTGTCTCACGTCCTTCGGAAGCAACGATACTATGTTCTTGAAGCCTATCCATATGAAGTGATAATCCTTCAACCTTCGTGCGACTTCGACGAAATCGTGAATCCCTTTCCTTTTGAACGGCAGTGCCACGCACAGAACCACTGGCCCGGTCAGATTGAACTTCTCTCTGAAATTCTTCGCCTTCTCTTCGTCCCTTTTGAAGAAATTGGTGTCAACACCGTTCGAAATCACTCTCCCTGGCACGGTCACTCCATAACTTCTCACGACGCTCTCCGTGTACGGTGTTGGGAAGAGCAAAAAGTCAGCTTTCGAATAGAGTCGACGCAGAATGTAACGTGCGTACTTAGAGTACATGTTGCTGAAGATGAAGCTCTGCCTTATGTCTTCAGCCGTGGTGTGAACGTGCCAGACGATCGGAATGTTTTTCGATCGACAGCTGCTCGCCACAAATCTCGCGCCCGGTCCGATCGTGTTGATGTGCGCCAGGTCGTACTCGTCATCTACGCTGAGTGTGAAATCCACCTGCACCCTTTTCAGCGCCTCCATTTGATGTTTCAGAGCGACACCGATCCCGGATCTGGATAGTATCCTCTTTGCCTCAGCGTAGAGCAGAACTTTCATGCTTACCTCCCCTTGAAATACTTCGGGACAAATGGTACAATTCTTTTTGCGAGGTTGGGTGCGTAGCTCAGAGGGAGAGCGCTTCCCTCACGAGGAAGAGGCCGCAGGTTCGATTCCTGCCGCACCCACCATTTTATCCTACTTTCACCAGCTTCAACCTTTCACCGTACATTCTCTCCACCTTTTGGATCAGCTCTCTGAACCTGTCCATATTTTTCACCACAAACTCGGCGTCTTCTCTCGCTTTGAGGAGTAACTGCCTATCTCTCGATAAATCGGCCACCTTCAGATCTGGCAGGCCATGCTGTCTCAGACCGAGTATTTCTCCAGGCCCTCTGATCTGCATGTCGTACTCCGCAACTTCGAAACCGTTCTTCGTGTTTGCAAAATATCTGAGCCTTTCCAAAGCCTCTTCATCGACGTTGCCAACCACCAGAAAGCAGTACCCCTGTCTGCTACCTCTGCCGATCCTTCCACGCAGCTGGTGCAGCTGCGCCAGGCCGAACCTCTCCGGATTTTCTATGATCATCACGGTCGCGTTCGGAATGTCTATACCCACCTCTATGACAGTTGTGGAGACCAGTATGTCAAAATCGCCGCGGGCGAACTGTTCCATCACAGCGTCCTTTTCCTGCTGGCTCATCCTTCCGTGCAACAGACCCACTCTCAAATCTTTGAAAACTTCCTGGGACAGTTTCTCGTACATCTGCGTCGCTGCCTTCACTTGCAGTTTGTCCGATTCCTCGATGAGTGGGTACACTATGAACGCCTGACCACCTTCAGCAACCTCTTTTCTGACGAATTCGAACACCTGGTCGAGCTTCGTCACACTCACCAGGATCGTTTTCACGTCTTTTCTTCCAGGTGGCATCTCGTCGATGATCGTTAAATCGAGGTCACCATAAACGGCCAATGCGAGCGTTCTCGGTATAGGTGTTGCGGTCATGACGAGCGTGTCCACAGCCGCGCCTTTGCTGATCAGTGCCTCTCTCTGCCTGACACCGAATCGATGCTGCTCATCTATGATCACGAGTCCCAAATTGCTGAATTCAACGTCTTCCTGGATGAGCGCGTGCGTACCTATGACAACGGCGATCTGTCCGGATTTGAGAAATCTCTTGATTTTCTCCTTTTCAGACCTGCTCGTGTCACCCAGCAGCAACGCCGTCTTGATTCCGAGGTTTTCGAAGGCTGGAGCCATCCTCCTGTAATGCTGCGTTGCGAGTATAGAGGTTGGTGCCATCACAGCTGTCTGAAAGCCCGCTTCGAAGTTGTCCACTATGGCAAGCTGCGCCACGACTGTTTTTCCACACCCCACATCGCCCTGGAGCAACCTGCTCATGGGACGCAGCGAACGCATGTCTTCCCTTATTTCTTCATGAGCCCTCTTCTGAGCACCCGTCAATTCGAAAGGAAGGCTTTTCAGAAATTCCTGTGCCAGCTTCCCTTCGATCTTTTTCGCTATGCCCCCTATGGATTCGAGCGTGTGTCTGGAGAGTAGCATGGCCAGTTGCAGATACAGCAGTTCTTCGTAGGCGAGTCTTTCTCTGGATTTTTCGAGCTGGTGCATCGTCTTTGGAAAATGCATCCCGTACAGTGCCGTGGCGAGGTCTATCAACTTTCTTTTCTGGGTGAGTTCGGCGGGCAGTTCATCCTGAACTCCCACAACGCAGTGTATGTTCTGCCTCACAAGTTTTCGAAACTCTTTCTGGCTTATGCCTTCGGTCAGCGGATAGATCGGAAGTATCTCGAGGACGTTGGAGTTTTCAACCGGCTCCACTTCGGGATTGACGATCTCCAGACCCCCAAAGGCGCCTTTCTTCACCGTGCCTGTGACGAAGACCTCTCTGCCCTTCAACGTTTGGAGCTGCTTGTAGAGGAATTCCTGGTTGAACCATTTGAGGAGTAGATGGTGTATACCGTCTGCGAGCACCGCAGCCACGATCTTCATGGTTGGAAGTTCTTTGATCTCCACGTTCGTTATCTTTCCCTTCGTGGTGACCTTCTCACCGATCAGAACATCTTTGATTGGAAGCACTCTGCGCCGGTCCTCATAGTCTCGTGGAAAGTACGTCGCAAGGTCTTTCAGCGTGTTTATCCCGAGCTTCTGCAAGATCTTTTCCCTTTTCGGTCCCACACCACGTGCGTACTTTATCTCGAGTGATAGTTGCCTAGCCTGCGATGGATCGGGCCTGGAAAAGAAATACCAGGATCTGTACCTTTCGATCATGCCCAGCGCGTGGTTTAAGCGGTTGAGAGCTCGTTCTTTCGGAAGTTCCACGATCGGTTCAAGGTAGCTCATCAGCTGTTCCAATCTTTCACGTGCACTGGAATCCTCGAGGAGAGGATCTTGAAGGAACTCTTTGTTTCGATGGATCCAGTCAGTGATCTGCAGGAAGGAGACCTGTTTGTCGAGGACTTTGAGGATGAGTTCTTCGAGCTGGTCGAAGAACTCTTCAACGAGAATGGGTCTCGCCGATGAAAATTCTTGTCTGGCCTTCATAGACCACACCAATTCTCGCTCTGATCAGCTGATCAAGGCAGATGAGGAGGATCGAAACGATCAGAGCCACCATTATGCTGGCAACGATCATGAATCCTTTTTTCATGTGTCGTTCTTCAGATACCCTATGAAGGGAAGATTCCTGTACCTTTCGTCGTAATCCAGGCCGTAACCGATCAAAAAGACGTCCTGCACCTTGAATCCGACGAAGTCTATCGGGATGCCGTGCTGATACTTCTCTTTTTCGATCAGCGTGGCTACCTTGAGGTCTGCCGGCTTGTACTTTCTCAGATAGTTCAGAATGTACCTCAGCGTGTTGCCCGTGTCGACGATGTCCTCGACAACAAGCACGTACTTTCCCTGAAGTGGCTCGTCCACCCAGGATTTGACCCTTATTCTTCCAGTGGACTCAGTCCCCGCGTAGCTCGATACGTGCACGAAAGAATAGTTGACGTTCATGTTCAGATTCAACACGAGTTCGCTGAAAAAGTGGATCGAACCCTTCAGCACACAAATAGCGTGCAGGGTATCTGTCTTGCCTTTGTAGTAGTTTTCGATCTCCCTGGCAAGCTGTTTGATGCGCTCTTTGATGGTCTTCTCCTCGAGCAGGACTTCTACAGCCACATGCTGCCTCCTTTCAGATGGCAGGAACATACACTGCTGCTCGCTGAGATTTTACATCTTCCGTCAGTTCGAACGAACTTTCGGACAGTCTTTTAACGTTCGTGAAGAATTTGAGAAAATCCTCCACAGGCCTGAGATCGAACTTGATGTACTTCGTCCTGTAATGCATGGGGACGACGACGTTCGGCTGGAGCTGTTCCACGACCTTTTTCGCTTCTTCCGGGCCCACCGTGAACGTGCCGCCGACGGGGATCAAAAGGACGTTCGGTTGATCGATCTGTTGAACCTGATGCTGATCGAGCACATGGCCAAGGTCTCCAAGATGTACTATTCTCCAGTCTGGAAATTCGAACACGAACACGATGTTCGTACCTCTTTTGGCGCCCCCGGTTTCGTCGTGGAAGGTTTCCACACCCCTGATCTTGAGATTCTTGAAGCTGTGCTCGCCCGGTTCTCTGATCAGCTGAAATTCTCCCCTGAGCAGCCGATGCGCGTTGTGATCGAAGTGCTGATGACTTTCGGTGACGATGTCCACAGAAACGTTTGGAACCTTGTAACCAACGGAACTGTCGAAAGGATCCGTCAGGATGCTGATGCCACCGTGCTGGATGAGAAAACACGCATGCCCGTACCACGTGAGTTTCACATTCGATCCCCCTGTGAGAAATTATAGCAAGCTGTCGAGGATTCTTTGCGGTGAGGTCTGACTGTGAGATTAATTGTCAGTCGTAGGTAACGAGTGCTATACAGTTTAATAACATAGAAATTATGCTAGAGATAATTCCAAGAAAAAGGCACTTTTAGAGACATACAAAATCATCGACTCCCCCTTGACAGGCCGTTGACACCTCAATATAATGAAGGTGGGAATGCTTCGGGAGGTGAAAGAAATGAGCGACAGGGAATTCGTTGTGGGTATCGACCTGGGTACCACGAACTCCGTGATAGCTTGGATGAAACCAGACGGTTCCATAGAGGTCATACCAAACGCTGAGGGTAGCAGGTTGACGCCTTCCATTGTCGCGTTCACAAAAACGGGTGAGATACTCGTCGGAGAACCTGCCAAGAGGCAGATGATCCTCAACGCCGAGAGGACCATCAAATCCATCAAGCGCAAGATGGGTACGGACTACAAAGTCAGAATAGACGACAAAGAATACACACCCCAGCAGATCAGCGCGTTCATATTGATGAAGATGAAGAAGGACGCTGAACAGTACCTCGGCGGCAGGATCAGGAAAGCGGTCATCACCTGTCCTGCGTACTTCAACGATGCCCAGAGGCAGGCAACCAAAGAAGCTGGTCAGATAGCTGGCTTCGAGGTGTTGAGGATCATCAACGAACCCACTGCTGCGGCGCTCGCGTACGGACTCGACAAGAAAAAGGAGCAGAAAGTGCTGGTGTACGACCTCGGTGGCGGAACGTTCGACGTTTCGATCCTCGAGATCAGCGAAGGCGTTATACAGGTCATAGCCACGAGCGGTAACAACCACCTCGGTGGAGACGATTTCGACCAGAGGATCATCGACTGGCTCGCTGAAGAATTCAAGAAACAGCATGGCATAGACCTGAGAGAGGACAAGCAAGCGCTGCAGAGACTCAGGGATGCGGCTGAAAAGGCGAAGATAGAGCTTTCGACGAAGCTCGAGACCGACATCAGCCTGCCGTACATCGCGGCAACGAGTTCTGGTCCGTTGCATCTGGAAGCCAAACTGACCAGGTCACTGTACGAATCTCTGGTGAAGGACCTCGTCGAGATGACGAGAGGTCCAATCGAAAGGGCCCTGAACGATGCGAAACTCTCACCGAGAGACATAGACGAAATCATACTCGTCGGTGGAATGACCAGGACCCCGATGGTTCAGAGATTCATCCACGAAATCTTTGGAAAAGAACCGAACAAGAGTGTGAATCCAGACGAAGCAGTTGCGGTCGGTGCCGCGATACAGGCAGCCATACTCGCAGGCAGCGCCAAGGATAAGGACATCGTGCTGGTGGATGTCACACCGCTCACGCTCGGAATAGAAGTGAAAGGAGGGCTCATGGAACCGATCATACCGCGCAACACGACCATACCCGTGAGAAAGAGCAAGATCTTCACGACGGCTGAAGATTACCAGAACGAGGTCGAGATCAGAGTTTATCAAGGCGAACGCGCAATGGCGAGAGACAACATATTCCTCGGAAGCTTCAGGCTCGTGGACATACCACCGGCGCCGAGAGGAGTGCCGCAGATAGAAGTGACCTTCGACATAGATAGCGATGGAATCGTTCACGTCTCGGCAAAGGACCTGGCAACCAACAAAGAACAGTCCATGGTCGTGACCGGCAGACACAAGCTCAGGGAAGACGAGATCAGAAGGATGATCGAAGAAGCTCAGAAGTACAAAGAGCAGGACAGAAGGAAACGTGAAGAAGTCGAACTCAAGAACAGAGCAGACGATCTTGCTTACCACGTGAACAAGACACTGAAAGAACACGGCGACAAACTTCCGCAGGATCTGAAGGACAGACTGGAAAACCTCATCAGAGACCTGAGGGATGCCATCAACCGCGACGACATAGCGAAAGTCAAGCTGCTCTTCGACGATCTCCAGCGCGAGAGCGTGAAAATAGGCCAGTACCTGTACGAAAGTGTGCGCAAACAAGAGCCTGGTGCACAATGAAAAAATAAAATAAAAAACCCGACCCGTGAAAGGAGGGATGTGTATGTTGCTCGAAAGACGCGAGGACTTCTTCAGGCCATTCAGAGAACTGCAGAGGGAGATCGACAGACTCTTCGAAGACTTCTTCGCTCCGAGTGTCAGAAGAAGGTCTGAAGTCTTCGGTTTCACACCGGACATCGACGTGTACGAGACCGACAAAGAAGTAGTCATCGAGGCTGAAGTTCCAGGAATGGACAAAAAAGACATCACCGTGAAGATCGAGGACAACGTGCTCAAGATCTCCGGTGAGAAGAAGCTCGAGCGCGAACACAAGGACAGGAACTACAGAGTCTACGAAAGGTCTTACGGCAAATTCGAAAGGTGCCTTGCCTTGCCTGACTACGTGGACACGGAAAAGATCAAAGCAAAATACGAAAACGGAGTTCTTACCATCACGATCCCGAAACGTGAGGAAGTGAAGGCGAAGGTTGTCGACGTGAAGATCGAGTGAAACACTGAGGGGCGGGCAACCGCCCCTCAATTTTCGAAGGAGGTGAAACACGATGATCGATTTCAAGGACTACACAGAGAGCGCACAGAGAGTGCTCGGAGCGGTCCAGGATATACTGAACCGCTACGGTCAGAACCAGATGTCCTCTGAACACATACTTCTGGCCATACTCGAAGACGGCGATAACGCCGCTGTCGATATCCTGAGAAAGATAGGTGTTAACATAGATGTTCTCAGGGATGAGACGTCTTCCTTTGTGAGCAAGTACGGCATGAGATCGTACAATCCTCACAGTCAAGTTGGGCAGATCTACCTGACACCCGACGCGAGACATGTCCTCGAAGAGGCAAAACGCGAAGCCAGAAGGATGGGAGACGAGAAGGTCGGAACTGATCATTTGTTGCTCGGAATGATCCTCTCGCCCGGTTCGATGACTTACAGGTTGCTGACCCGCTACGGTGTCACTCCGGATAAGGTGTACGAAGCAATAAGAGATTTGAGAACAAGCGGTAAGACCGCAGAGGATGAAAATGTGGATATTCTCTTCAAGTTCGCAGAAGATCTGACGCGCATGGTAAAAGATGGAAAGCTTCTGCCGGTGATAGGCAGAGAGAAGGAAATACAGCGCGTCATTCAGATACTCGGTAGAAAGTTCAAGAACAATCCCGTTCTCATAGGCGATCCGGGCGTTGGTAAGACTGCCATAGTCGAAGGCCTGGCGCAGAAGATCGTGAAAGGTGAAGTGCCAGACTTTCTGAAAAACAAGAAAATCCTCAAGCTGGATATGGGAAGGATCATCGCGGGAACGAAGTTTCGTGGTGAGTTCGAAGAAAGGATGAAGAAACTGATAGATGCTCTCAAGAGAAACGCCTACCAGTACATCCTCTTCATCGATGAGCTTCACACTGTCGTCGGAGCTGGGGCGGCCGAGGGTGCGGTGGATGCTGCGAACCTGCTCAAACCAGAGCTGGCACGTGGAGAAATGCAGGTCATCGGGGCAACCACGATCAACGAATACAGAAAGTACATCGAAAAAGACAAAGCCCTCGCGCGAAGGTTCCAGCCCGTGATGGTGCCTGAACCCAGCGTTGAGGAGACGATAGAGATCCTCAAGGGAGTCAGAAAAGAGTTCGAGAAGCACCACGGAGTGACCATAACAGATGAAGCACTCGTGGCTGCGGCGAAGTTGAGCACCCGGTACATCACCGACAGGTTCCTGCCGGACAAGGCGATCGACCTCATAGACGAAGCCGCTGTCACGAAAAGGCTCTCGAATGGGCAGAAAATTGTTGATGAAAACGACATAGCGAAGATCGTTGAACAGTGGACGAACATACCGGTTTCAAAAATGCTGGAATCTGAGCGTGAGAAGCTCATGCACCTCGAAGAACTGCTCCACCAGAGAGTGGTCGATCAGGAAGATGCGGTTTCGACGATCGCCAGAACGATAAGAAAAGCCCGTGCCGGCCTGAAAGACCCAAGGAGACCCGCAGGAGTGTTCTTGTTTTTGGGTCCGACGGGTGTTGGTAAAACCGAGCTCGCCAAAGCGCTCGCCTGGGTGCTGTTCGGAACCGAGGAC
Source organism: Thermotoga sp. Ku-13t (assembly GCF_011057685.1). Taxonomy (NCBI): domain Bacteria; kingdom Thermotogati; phylum Thermotogota; class Thermotogae; order Thermotogales; family Thermotogaceae; genus Thermotoga; species Thermotoga sp. Ku-13t. The sequence goes on from NZ_LNFY01000010.1 coordinate 18,869, forward strand.
GCATTGATCAGGATAGACATGAGCGAGTACACGGAGAAATATTCGGTTAGCAGGCTGATCGGTGCGCCTCCAGGATACGTCGGTTACGAAGAAGGCGGTCAATTGACTGAAGCAGTACGCAGGAGGCCTTACAGCGTCATCCTGCTCGATGAGATAGAAAAGGCGCATCCGGAAGTCTTCAACGTGCTACTGCAGGTCTTCGATGACGGAAGGCTCACCGACGGTAAGGGTAACACCGTGGATTTCAGGAACACGATCATAATCATGACGAGCAACATCGCAAGCCAGCAGATACTCGATGCACTCGAAGAGGGCATAACCGACTTGACACCTTTGGTGGAGGAGGAGATGAGGAGATACTTCAAACCGGAGTTCATAAACAGGATAGATGCGGCCATAATATTCAAACCGCTCACGTTTGAGCACATGAAGAAGATAGTCGAGCTGCAGTTGAAGAGACTGGAAGAAAGACTCAAAGAGCAGAAGAGAAATGTCGTTTTCACCGAGGCAGCAAAAGAATACCTCGCGAACAGGGGTTATCTACCTGCCATGGGTGCGAGGCCGTTGAGGAGAGTTATAGAGAACGAGGTGGAAACAGTCCTGGCAGACAAGATCATCTCGGAAGAGTTCCAAGAGGGAGAAACGATCACGGTCGATGCGGACGAGTTCGGCTTGATATTCAAAAAATGAGGGGCACAGAGCCCCTCATTATTTTTTTATCCTATCTGCTTCACTGATGCTCTCTCAATGAAGTGAGCTTTCAAGATCGTTTTGGTGGGTTTCGAACCGCCTTGAAGCAGATCCATCATCATCGTCGCCGCGATTAAACCCATCTGTTCTGGTTCCTGCGCAACGCACGTGATGGGAGGATCGAATATCTCGTTCCAGTACGAATCGTCGAACGAGACGATGGAAATGTCTTCCGGCACCTTCACGTTCAGTTCTTTGATGGCCTTCATCACGCCGAGCATCATCAGATTGTTGGATACGAGCAAGGCTGTCGGTCGATCTCTGAGCTGGAAAAACTTCTTGGCTGCTTGGTACGCACCCTCCTGGGTGGAGCGGCCGTCCAGGATCCATTCTTCTTTCACAAGAATCCCCAGTTCATCGCAGGTTTTGAGCACACCTAAAAGCCTCATTTTGCCCGTGTAAGAACGCGATCTGAGGGTGATGATCCCGAGGCTCCTGTGTCCCTTCCCGTAAAGATAGCGTACGAGCTCTGCGACTCCTCCCTCGTTGTCCGTTATCACGTAGCTGGCCTCCAGGCCGGGAATGATCCTGTCGAAGAAGACTAAGGGAATCTGCATGTCCAGAATCTTTTTGTAAGTTGACCTGTTGCCTCCAGAGTCTGTGGGCGCCGAGAGGACGCCGGCAACTCTTTGACTCAAAAGTGTTTTCAAATTTTCCTCTTCTTTTTCCACGTTTTCATCCGTTGAGCACAGGAGTACGTGGTATCCAAGAGGATAGAAAACTCTCTCCATGCCGTGCAGAATTTGCGCAAAGAATGGGTTGGAAATGTCCGGTATCAGGACACCGATGATTTTGGTCTTGCCCTTCCTGAGACCCACGGCGGCAAGGTCCGGTGAATAACCTTTCATCTTCGCAAACTCCAGAATTTTTTTGCGTAGTTCCTCGCTGACACCGGGCTTTCCGTTGATCGCTCTCGATACCGTGGAGACGTTGACCCCAAGTTCCCTCGCGATATCCTTCAGAGTGATCTTCAAGTTCCTTCACCCCATACGTTTGCGTTCAGAATAATTCTACATCATTATCTGTGAAGGTTCGCAATTTTCCATCATCCTGTCAAAGCAGAATTGGCGCGGTAAACCTGTGCGTTGAATCAAAAGGCAGATCTGGCACGGCCCCTATCATGAGCAGAGAACAACGACTGAAGCTGTCAGCAAAGATTTATTCCCATTCGTTCAGTACCATGGATGCAGTTCCTGATCGAGCAGAAATGAGAGGAGAAAAATCGAGTCCCACCTTCATGCAGGTCTTCCATGACAATCCACGATTGTTTGTGACTAAACCCAGCTGGAGCGTGTTTTCGTCCTGTTTTTCCGGGAAAGATGGGATATTTCCACGTTTCTCGCTCTAACTTTTGATTTTTCGTTTTTTCCGCACTTGACTTCAAAGTTCAGAAACGATTATACTATGTTTTGGTTACGCAAACGAATGCGTTGCGTTGCATCTAAGGAGGCGTTAACATGAAGAGAAAAGTGGGACTCTTGACCTTTTCAGATGGACGAGACTACGTGAGCAAAGAACTCGTGGAGATAAACAAAAAGTTCGAGCAAGCCGTTGTGGAGGCTCTACAGTCAACCAATGAGATCGAAGTCATCAAGGCGGACAGGATCGTCGACAAACCTTCGGTGGCGAAAGAGGAAGCTTTGAAGCTGAGAGACAGAGGGGCTCAGATGACCATCTTTCATTACGCAGTTTGGGCGTTTCCACACTTCAGTGTCATCGCGAGCAAGTTCGCACCTGGTCCGTTTCTGCTCTTTGGTAACGTCAATCCAAAGTATCCCGGCATGGTGGGTATGCTGGCCGCGGCGGGCGCGCTGGAGCAGGATGGCACACCCACGTACAGGGTCTGGGGTGATCCAAAGGATCCAAAGGTGTTGAAAAGACTCATCAGTTTTATAAGGGCCGCGACGGCGAAGAACATGCTGAAGGGTCAGCGCTACGGATTGTTCGGTGGCCGTTCTATGGGTATGTACACGGCTGTGCCGAACGTTGACCTGTGGAACAAGCTCTTCGGCATCGATATCGAGCACATCGACCAGCTCGAGATAATCGAAAAGAGCAAGAAGGTCCCCGATTCAGATGCGAAACGCGCCAGAGAATGGCTCGAAAAATACGCGAAGAAGATCCACTACGATGGAAAACAGCTCACACCGGAAAAATTGGAATTGCAGATCAAAAGTTACTACGCACTTAAAAGGATGGCCGAGGACCTCGAGCTGGATTTCATCGGTGTCAAGGCTCAACCTGAACTCACTGAATATTTTGTGACCATGGACGTTGCCGAGGCTTTCCTGAACGATCCGTACGACTGGGATGGCCCGAAAGAACCTTTGGTCTGCGCGACGGAGGCAGATTCTGATGGGGCGTTGACGATGCAGATCTTCAAGCTCGTCTCGAATCAGCCAGTGCTGTTCGCGGACGTCAGACACTACGATGCTGAAGATGACTTCTTCGATCTATGCAATTCCGGCCAGCACGCAACGTTTTTCGCTGCCAGATCGTACGACCCACTGGTCAACCTGGCGAAGGTTGAGTTCTATCCAGAAAGCTTTTATTTCCCGGCGGGAGGAGCTTCGGTGCGCCACATCGCAGCACCTGGTGAAGTCACCCTTGCCAGGTTGACGAGGAGAGACGGCCGTTACGTGATGAAGATCATCAAGGGGGAATTTCTGGACTTTGGGGAGAAGAAGAACGAGGAAAAAGCTCGCGCCACACAGATCGAATGGCCGCACGCCTTCGCAAGATTGAAGGTTTCAGTTGAGGAATTCCTATCGAACTACAGTTCGAACCACATACACGGCGTGTACGGGGACTATGTGGAAGAACTCGTGCACTTCTGCAAGCTCGCCGGTATAGATTTCGTCGTTTATGCATGAAACACTTTTCTCAAGGGGAGGGGTTTTCATGAGAAAGTTGCTGCTGTTGTCGGTCCTGTTTGTCGCTCTCGTGGCTTTCTCGACGCCGAAGTACGTGCTCAGGTTCAACACAGTCGCTGCTCCAACGCAGCCGCAGGTTCTGGCAATGCAGAAGTTTGCCGAGATAGTCGAAGAACTCAGCGGTGGAAACATCAAGGTCGAAGTGTACCACTCCGGCCAGCTCGGCGATCAGAAGACGTCTCTGCTCGCAGTGATGCGCGGAGATTTGGAGATGGCTGGGGATGGTGCGCCATCCTGGTTCGCCGATCTCGGTGCGATGCCTGAATTTGGAGTCTTCGAAGCAGCGTACGTATTCAAGGATCTGGACCATATGTACAGGGTCATGACGAGCAAGATGGTTCAGGAGATGTTCGACAAGCTCGCTCAGAAAACGGGGCTCAGGGTGCTTGATGTGTGGTACCTCGGCACGAGACAGCTCAATCTTGTCGAGAAGGTCGGACTGGTGAGAAGGCCGGAGGACCTGAAGGGTGTGAAACTGAGAATGCCGAACAACAAGACGTTCCTCGATATGGGACGTGCCCTCGGTGCCACACCAACACCCATGGCCTTCGGAGAAGTCTACATGGCTCTGAAAACTGGCACGATCGATGGACAAGATAACCCGCTTCCTACAGATCTCGCCGCCAAGTTCGTTGAGGTCACCAAGTACATAGTTCTTACGGATCACCAGATCGGCATGATCTGTCCTGTGATCAATGAAAAGTTGTGGCAGAGCATGCCCGAAGAGTACAGAGTTTACATCAAGAAAGCGATGGAAGTTGCCAGGAATTTCATGAATTACACGGTACTCGAGCAGGAAGCCAAGCTGCTCAAACTCTTTGTCGATCAGTACAGGATGGAAATCATAGTGCCGGACAAGGCGGCGTTCATGGAGAACGCCAGGAAGTTCTACAGTCAACCCGAATTCGACAAACTCTGGGGTCCCGGCATGTACGAGAAGATCCAGAACATGTGATTCCGGCCGCTGGGCGGATGCCCAGCGGTTCTTTGAGGTGACATCATGAAGGCGCTCAGAAAGATCAAAAACATCGTTCAGATACATCTACCTGCGGTGTGTGTTTTCATTCTGTTTCTGAGCATGTTCGCACAGGTTCTTCTGCGCTACGTTTTCCGCCATCCTTCACCGGAAGCGTTCGAGATCTCGTCTTATTCCTTCGTCTGGAGTGTTCTGCTTGGAGCTGCCCTAGCGAACAGGTACAGAAACCACATAAAATTCGACATACTGTACAACAAGTTTCCCAGAAGAGTTCAGCTCGTCATAGATATATTCTTCGACGCATTCTTCAGCACATTGTTGATCATCTCGTTGAAGCCCATAGTTTCGCAGGTGATGTGGTACAGGATCATAAGTTCCGAAGTGCTCGGTATTCCCTGGGCGTATTTGACACTCTGTCTTCCCATCGCGATGGTGCTCATCGTCATCGACAACTGTCGTTTCATTTATCTCAATTTGAAGGAGCTTTTCTTCAAAAAACCTTGCAAACTGGAGGAGAGGCTGTGGCGCTGACACTGTTTCTCGTCATTTTCGCTGGTACTTTTGCGCTGGGCTATCCGATCGCCTTCGGTATGCTGGCCGGGGGCATCGTTTATTTGCTGGTCAAAGGTCTGAGCCTTGCGAACGTGCTGGACATGATGACGATTGGATTTGCCAACCAGACGACACTCATAGCCGTTCCTCTGTTCATTCTGGCCGCCAACATCATGAACGACACAGACATAACTCAGAGGCTTTTCGATTTCGTGAAGAAAGCCTTCGGCAGGTTCAGAGGTTCCTTAGGTTACGCGAACATAGCTGCGAGTGTGATATTCGCTGGCATGACAGGTTCACAGCTCGCTGACGTTGCTGGTCTTGGAAAAATAGAGATCAAAGCCATGATGGATGCCGGTTACGATGGTCCATTCACCTGCGCGGTCACGGCAGCTTCTGCAACCATAGGTCCTATCATTCCACCGAGCATTCCCATGGTGCTCTATTCTATGATTTCGGGTGCTTCGCTTGGTTATCTCTTCCTGGCTGGTATCATTCCAGGACTCTTACTCGCAGCGCTGGAGATGGTTTTGGTCTACATCCTTTCGCGTGTCAGAAACTATCCTGTGGAAGGCAAGGTACCGGCAGTAGAACTTGCAAAATCCTTCCTGATGGCGTTGCCAGCGATGTTCGCCCCTGTAGTGTTGCTGCTAGGCATGTACACAGGTGTGTTCACCGCGACGGAAGCTGCTGCTATCGTGGTTGCGTACTCTATACTCGTCAGCGTTCTGATCTATCGTACACTGGGCTGGAAAAAGCTCTACAGGATACTTATCAGGAGCGCAGAAGATATAGGTTATGTGAGCATCATGGTTGCAGCAGCCCAGCTGGTGAGCTACGTAGTCACGAGAGAAAGGCTGGCGATCAAGCTCACAGAAACTCTTGTGAGTGCGGGTTTGGCATCAAAACCGCTGTTGCTTCTTGCAATCATAAACGTTCTCTATTACATTCTTGGCATGTTCATAGACGCTTCGGTGACGATTCTCGTGGTCATTCCGCTGCTACTTCCAGTCGTGCAAGCGGCTGGAATAGATCTCGTCCATTTCGGTGTGATGAGCGTGTTCAACATCATGATCGGTCTCGATACACCACCTTACGCGCAGACCGCGTTCATCACGAGTGCAATCAGTGGAACACCTGTGAAGGATGTTTTCAAAGAGATGTTGAAGTACTGGATACCTGTCGAAGTTCTCGCCCTGATAATAATAACCTACTTTCCAGACACTGTTCTGTTCTTGCCAAGATTACTCGGCTATGGGAAGTGATTCAGGGTGAGGGACTTCAAAAGATTTGGTCGGATACTCATTCCCATGATCACACCTTTCAGCAGGAACGATCAGTCAGTCGACTACAGAACCGCCAGAAAGGTTGCGAGGTATCTCAAGGAGCACAATTTGTGTGATTCCATCATCGTTGCGGGCACCACGGGTGAATTCCATTCGTTGACGAAAGAAGAGCGTATCAGGCTGTTCGAGGAGATAAAAGATGAAATGGGCAACGAATTAGCTTTGATCGCGGGAGTGGGCGCCGTCTCCACGAAAGAAGTCCTCGAATATGTGAAAGAAGCTGAAAAACTCGGCTACGACGCCGTGATGGTGGTGGCACCTTACTACTGCAAGCCCGAACAGGATGGTATCTTTGAGCATTATGCAACGATCGCTAAAAATACGCATCTTCCCGTCATGGTGTACAACATACCGCTGTTCACGGGTGTGAATATCACTCCAGAAACGCTCGCCAGACTCGCCGCTTTTGAGAACATCTTTTCCATAAAAGACGAAGCGGCGTTGAATCCTTTGCAGGCCACAGATTACATGCTGACCACGGAGGGGAAGCTGGCAGTTTATTCTGGTGACGATACGATGGTTCTTCAGATCCTGCTTCAAGGTGGGGTCGGCGTTGTGAGTGGGGGTTCACACGTCATCGGTGATTTGATGAGAAAATCGATCGATGCTTTTCTTGCAGGTGACATAGAAACGGCGAGAAGTGTCTTTGTTGAAATGTACGAATTCTTCAAGGTGCTCAGAACCAGGGTGAATCCAACCCCGCTCGTGAAGGCTGCGTTCGAGCTCGTTTCGGGCCTTGTTGTTTCCACACCGAGGCTCCCCTTGAAACCGGCCACAAAGCAGGAGCTGGAGAGTCTCAAAAAAGTGTTGAAGAAACTTGGAAAGATGTGAAGGGGGAAAAAGTATGAAACGCCTTTATGGGGTGACGGTGGCAGCGCTCACACCGATGAGCGAGGATGGTTCGAAAGTGGATCACGGAATGATCAAGGAATACGTGGACTTTCTCGTGGACAAAGGTGTGAACGGCATATTTGCGCTCGGCACCACGGGTGAAGGTCTGTTGCTGAGCATCGAGGAGAGAAAAGAGACGCTCGAAAGTTTCGTTAAAGCCGTCGATGGTCGTGTGAACTTGATAGCACACTGTGGGGCGCTCAGGATCGAAGAGGTGAGAGAGCTCCTCCTGCACGCAAGATTTTCTGGTGCCAATGGTGCGGCGATCGTTTCGCCCTTCTATTACAGATACAGACAGGAAGAACTGGTGGAATTTTTCCTGAAATGTACGGAAGGCATCAATGATTTTCCCATATACCTCTACAACATTCCTGCACTGACCAGCAACTGGATCACACCGGAAGTTGCGAAAGAGGTACACTCACAAAGACCGAACGTTGTTGGGATAAAGGACAGCTCGCAGGATCTCTTGCACGTGCTTTCGCTGATCAACGACACGCCTGAAAGTTTCGATGTGGTTGTCGGATCCGATAGGGCCTTTCTGACGGTCCTTCAGATGGGTGCGAAGGGTTGTGTTTCAGGCCCGGGGGCAGTCTTTCCAGAGTTTTTCGTGGAACTGTACAGACAGTTCCGAAGCGGTCAGATAGATCTCGCGAGACAGACTCAAAGAAAACTCACAAAGGTCTCGCTTGCAATCCTGGACGGTTCAAGCATCCCGGTGCTGAAGATGGTTTTGAACTGGCGCGGGATAAAAGCTGGGGGCTGTCGTGCCCCGTTGCAGTTACCATCAAAGGATCAGGCGCAGCAACTGAGACAGCGTCTGGAAAAAGTTCTGAGCGAAGTTGGACTCAGCCTATGAAAGTTCGCTTCATCTTAGCGCGGGTATTTTGAACACCCATTCTGAGTAGAATTCTTCCACGATCGTTCTGTGACCCACACCTGCCGGGATCAACAGAATGTCTCCTTCTGCCAGCTCTATTTCATGTCGTATCTTCATCTCGTTGCTCCTCAGCTCGCCCGGTGAGATCTCTTCGACGTTACCCATCAGTTCGCCGAACTGAACCTTTGCCTTGCCTCCGAGGACCACGAAAAGATCGTGCCAGTCTCTGTGCACCTCTGCCTTGCCGTACGAAGGAGCGTTGAACTGTATCTTTCTTGCCTGCAATCCTTCAATCAAAGCTGTTAATTTCTCCGCCGAGCTCATCTTGATGGGTTGCATATTTTCACCTCCAGATCTGAAACAATTCTATCATTCGTTTGATAGAATCTGATTGAAACCACATGGGGGTGATCGATTTGAAGGGAAAAAGCTGGCTGTTCCTCTGCCTCGTTACAGTAGCTTCTGTATTACTCAGCTCGTGCGCCTTTAATCTCTTCGCGAATTCTGAACTGAGAGATCTTTTGATGCAGGGAACTACTGAGCAGAGACTCCAGGCAGCATCGAACGCGCTCTCCGGCTCTAATTACGATGCTGCGATCGCCCTGGCTGCATCAGTGATGAATGAACTGCTTGGGCTCAATCTGACGAATGAACAGCTCGAAAGATTGCTCGATTCGACTTCGACGGTCTACGAGATAACCCAGGCGTTTGAAGATGCAACAGCCACGAATGAACTGGTCAATGCGCTCAAGATTCTGGTGGAAGCTGTCGCGCGAAAGACGAACAAGGATGTGACGAGCCTCGCGGAAGAAATCTTTGAAATTTTCCAGGAACTGGGCATCGACCTTGGACTTTCGAAATCTGTTTCGAAGCAGAACACAGATTTCTGGGATGTGCTCGAAACCCATGCCGGAACACTCGTCGCGCAGCTTGCGAACACGTTCAACACTAGACACGTTCTGAAGTTGCTCACCAGCGGTTATTACTTCATCACAAAGAACTCAACCGATAACACGCTTTCGGTAGCGCTATGCATCTTCTACGACACTGGCTACATGTTCAATTTGTTGATCGACGTTAACGACGATGGTGAGATTACGGACGAACAGTTTGTCAAAGACGTGATGAGTGATCCAGCATCGATCGTGGGGTTTTCTCAGGAGGCAACGAGTGGTTTGTACAAAGATTTTGAAGATTGCTATGAGTTCGTGTGGGCTTACGATGTTTTGAAAGAGATGCTGGATGTTCTATCCATCGAAGCGACCTTCGCGACACTCGACGCAACGAGCCTCTCGCAGGAAAAAAATATCTACGGAGTTTTCACACTGCTGTTTGGAGAGTGATGAGAGATGAGAAGAGTTTTCTTATGGATCTTCGTCACGATTGCTCTGATCACTTTCTCCTACCAGTGGGAAACGTTTCCAGGTTTCTTCAAACCTTTGAGGAACCTGGCGATGGGTGGAACATATGTGACGAGCGCACAGGGCGTGGAATCGCTGATGCTCAACCCGGCACTCTTTGAAGCAAAAGGTTTGATCAGCTTGGATTTGCATCTTTCCAACAACGTTGCTACGATCGCACCGAAGCTTCTTGAACTACTGAAGAATCCGGAAAACATAAGTCAACTTGCCACGGACACCCAGTTCCTCAACGCGGTCCAGGGCGTTCACACGTACGGTGTGAATGTCTACGGTGGTTACGGTTCAAAAATCGTGTGGGCGAACGTGGGCGGTCTTGGAGGATTTCAATCTGAGCTGTTCTGGAACCTTTCACTCATGAACCTGAACGAGGTCGAACTCGGTGCTTGGGCGGCCTACTTCGGTGTGATCGGAGGATCGCTGAACGTTACGAAGGATCTGAAGGTTGGAGTTTCCGTCGGTGGTGGTATGGCGGGAACGATCGTGCCGGCCACGGGAACATCGTATCCAGCAAAAGTTGATATGATGAACGAAAATTCGTTGAAATCTGTGCTTCCAGATGTTTCGAAACTTCTCAGTTACATCAACACGCCGTTCTTCGTTTTCAACGCCGGAGCAGTTTACACGTGGAACGATCTCTCTGTAGGTGTAGCATTCCATTACAACTCGAACAACGTGCTCGAAGGCACTTCTTCGCAGATCCTATCGGTTGGGATTTCGTACGATCTGAAGATCTTAAAGATCGTGTTCGAGCTGGAAGATCTTCTGAATCAGGAAAAATCGTTCTACAGGAAGACCAATCTTGGACTTCAATCCGATTTTGGCTTCCTCAAACTCTACGGAGGCCTGCACGCCGGCTGGCTCACGGGTGGAATAGAACTAGATGTACCCTTCTTCAACGTCGTCTTCAGCGCACACGTGGTTGAGTTCTCACCCAGAGCGGGACTGATGGGAGAGCCGAAGTACAGTCTGAGCTTCCAGGCAAGATTCTGAAAGAAAAGGGGCCATTCGGCCCCTTTTTCAATCGAGCTTTTCAAGCAAAGCTTTGTAAGCTCTGTAGGTCTCGAACAGATCGGCCTTCGAGACCAGCTCGAATGGGGAATGCATTCCGAGCAGTGCCGGGCCCATGTCAAGCACGCACGCACCTTTTTCCGCGAGGAATTTCGCCACCGTTCCGCCGCCACCACGATCCACTTTCCCGAGCGTTGCGACCTGCCAGGCGATTTTTTCCTCGTTCAGAACCTTCCTCACTTTGGCAACGAATTCTGCGTGCGCTTCACTCGCACCGGATTTTCCTCTGCTCCCGGTGTATCTGACGAGTCCCACACCGTAACCGAGTTTAGCTGCGTTCTGTACATCGTGAACGTCTTTGAACATGGGATCCACACCCGGACAAACGTCCGCCGAGATCACGTTGCTCCTGGAGAAGAGTTCATCCACCGCGAGTGCTGTGTCGTCGTACCCTTGCAGCTTCAAAATCTTTTTGAAGAACAGAACATAGAAGCTGGCTTTCGCTGCCGCGTTACCTTCGCTTCCGATTTCTTCTCTGTCGAAGAGAATCACGCCGCAGGATCGCTTCGGTTCTTTCACGTCGAGCAGGGCCTTGAGAGCCGTGTAAGCACAAACACGATCGTCATGGCCGTAGGCACCGAGAAGGCTCTCGTCCAGCCCAACGCTTCGGGCTTTGAGGGCCGGAACCAGCTGAAATTCTGCACTCACGAAGTCTTCTTCTTCGATGTTGTAACGCTCTTTAAGAATCTTCAGCACGTACATCTTCACCGCTTCTTTTTCCTGTCCCGCCAGGGGAATCGTTCCGAGGATGACAGAAAGCTTTTCTGCATCGAACTTCTGGCTCACCGGTGCGTCCTCTCTGTCGAGATGTGGTAAAAGATCCGGTATGACAAACACCGGATCTTCACCGCACTGACCCAGATGGATCTCGACTTTTTCGCCGCTGGTTTTCACCACAAAACCGTGCAGCTCCAGAGGCAAACTGAACCACTGATACTTCTTCACTCCACCGTAGTAATGCGTGCGTGCGAGTGCGACGCTCTCTTCTTCGAAGATCGGTTGAGGCTTTAGATCTAGCCTGGGCGAATCTATGTGTGCCACCACGAGATTCAAGCCGTCCAGGAGTTTTCCTACAAGCTTCACCGCAACAAGTGATTTACCCCTGTTCGTAAGATAGACTTTGTCCTGCGTTCCGCCGAACTGTTCAAGGCTCACGAAACCAGCCTCTTTCAGCATCTTTTCAACCTCGCTGATCACCATGCGCTCCGTCCTGGCTGTGTTCATGAAATCTGCGTACTGCCTCGCGAACTGTTCGATCTGAGTCCTGTCCCTCATATGCCAGACGTTCTTCATATTGAACTTCAACACGTTTCCACCTCCCGTTTTTTGTGACATTAAAATTGTACAACATGGTAAAATCTTCCTGGGAGGAAACATCATGAGGATAAACGATGTTACTGGTGTGTGGCTGATACGTTATCTGCAACAGCTTTCAAACCAGCAGTCCGGCCTGATCAACCAGCTTTCGCGTGCTACCATTCCGTTCAACCAGGATGTGTCTTCCTCCGCGATCGCAGAAAAGCTCAGATCGCAGATAGGTGGTTATCAGCGTGCGATGTACGAATCGCACAACGCCATAGGCATGCTGTCCACGGCCGAGGCGGGTCTTAGTTCGATACAGTCTGCCCTGAACAGACTGAGAGAACTTGCCGTTCAGGCCTCCAGCGACACGCTCAGTGCTTCTGAGAGATCTGCTTTACAGGAGGAATACTCACAGCTTCTTCAGCAGATAAATTCGGTTTCGCAGAACCTCAGTTACAACAATATCAGGGTTCTGGTGGGGGAAGTTAGCAACTTCGTCGTTCAGACAGGGCCGAACGAAGGGCAAAAGCTCACCATCAACATCCCTGCCACGGACGTGGAGAGGCTGGGTCTCTCCAACACGAACGTTACAAGCGTCGAGAACGCTCAGAACGCACTCAGAACGATCGATCTTGCAACGGAAACTGTTTCCAGAACGCGCTCTTACATCGGGGCCACCACGAGCAGATTGATCTCTGCTATCAACGAGATGAGTGGGACCACGATCAATCTCATCTCGAGTGTCAGCAGATTGACAGATACGGACTTTGCTAGAAGCGTCATGGAATTTTACAGAGTGCAGCTCCTGCAACAATCGTCCCTGATGAATCTGATCCATTCGAACCTGTCTCGACAGAACATTCTGAGAATCCTGCAATGAGGTGATGAAACTTGCTCAGAGAGGCGTTCAGGGAAAGAATCAAAACTTTGAAAAAGCTCATCGAAGATGAGCATGCTGAGGCGTTGCTCATCTCACGCTGCGACAACTTTGCCTGGGTAACGTTTGGTGCGAGGAACTACGTGACGATCAACAGCGAAGTGGGAAGCGTTCATTTTCTGATCGTAGAAGATTTCGTCTACATCCTCACAGACAATATCGAGAGGAAAAGGATCGAACAGGAGGAACTGAGCGAAGATATCGCAAACGAGGTCGAATTCGCCGAGTACATGTGGTCGAAAGGACTCTGGGACGTGCTCAAGTCTTTCGTTCAAGGGAAAAGATTGCTGTCGGACACTGGCTGGTTCGATTCGAGAAACGTCTCGGACAAACTGAAACAGTTGAGACTGGTTCTGGCCGAACCAGAGATCGAGACCTACAGATGGATCGGTAAAAACTGTGATGAAATTTTTTCCAACCTGATGCCGAAGTTCTCGCCAGAAATGACGGAGTGGGAGGTTCAGTCGCAGATTACACAGGCGTTCGTTGAAAGGGGCATCGAACCGGTACTCGTGTTGGTGTTCGGCGAAGAGAGCGCTCAACTGTACAGGCACAACCTTCCGAGGAGCGTGAAGGTTGGAAGCAAGCTCTTTGTGAGCGTGTGCGTCAGAAAGAAAGGTTTGATTCTTTCTTCGACGAGATCAGTGCTGTTCACTCGAAACGAAACTTGGATCAAACAGCACAGAGACAACTGCTACGTGGAAGCCATCGCACTGGCGAATTCGAGACCTGGCAAGAAGCTGAACGAGGTCTTTGAAGAAATCAAGAAGGCTTACGCTTCGGTGAACAGGCCACACGAGTGGTTCTTACACCATCAGGGTGGGCTTGCAGGTTACAACGCGCGAGAAGTCGTCGCCAACGAAAAAACCGATTACACGCTCAGGAGTGGAAACGTCGTGGCGTGGAATCCGACCATAACGGGTACCAAATCGGAAGACACGTTCCTGATCCTCGAAGACGGCCTGGAATGTTTATCTTATCCGGAGACGAGTGAATGGCCTGGTGTCGAACTGCAGGTTGGTTCGATAACGTTGAGAAGACCAGACATCGTTCTCCTGAGAGGTGGTGGATGATGTCTTCTTTCATATTCGAACTTTTCTGGATAATTTTCATCCTCAGTATGTTCATTCCCTTCTGGCGTGCTTACAGCCAGAGGGTCGCAAGGGAAGCGTTGATAAGACAGCTGGAGGAGAAACGTAAGAGCAGGGTCATAACGCTGATCCACAGGCAGGAATCGATGAGTTTCTTTGGCCTCACCTTTGGTAGGTACATAACTATAGAAGATTCGGAGGAAATCCTGAGGGCGATACAGCTTACGCCTTCAGACATGCCGATCGATCTGATCATACACACCCCCGGCGGTCTCGTACTCGCGGCGGAGCAGATCGCTCGTGCGCTGATAAAACACAAAGGTAAGGTGACGGTGTTTGTTCCGCACTACGCTATGTCTGGCGGAACGATGATAGCCCTGGCCGCAGACGAGATAGTGATGGATTCTAACGCAGTGCTGGGTCCACTCGATCCGCAACTTGGTGGTTATCCCGCTCCTTCAATACTGAGCGTGCTCGAGAAGAAAGATATCAACCAAATCGACGATCAGACCCTCATCCTTGCGGACATGGCCAGAAAAGCCTTGGACCAGGTTAAGGATTTCGTCACCTGCCTTTTGAAAGAAAAGATTGGAGAAGAGAAAGCGAAAGAACTTGCAGAAACCCTCTGCAGTGGTAAATGGACGCATGATTATCCCATCACCGTAGATATGCTCAAGCAGATGGGTCTGCCAGTTTCTGAAAACATGCCACAGGAAGTGTACGAGCTCATGAACCTCTATAGACAGACAGAACAGAGAAGACCCTCTGTTCAGTACATACCAGTTCCTTACAGGAGCAGTGAGAGAAGCGCTGGTCGTGGAGCGTCCAGCGAGGTTTCCTGAGAGAGCAAGTGAATCGACAAAGTAAGCCGGCGTAAGCCGGCTTTTTTGTTTTGCAGAAGGGCCTTTCTCTTTACACAGAGAAACAGGATACATTCCGGAAAGGCTGGTCAGAAAAGTTTAGAAAGTGAATGTCAACGACTGGAGGCATGTATAACTCCTGATCGATCGCTTGACAGCGTTTCAAAACGCTGATAAAATAAGTGCCAAATAACTTCTACAAGGAGGTGAGGTGTGAGTGCGTAGGTTTGTGGCGCTGTTTCTGGCTCTTTTCTGTGTGGTTGGGCTCTCGGCGAAGTACGGAGGAACGCTAAGGTTTCTCATCGGAGTGGACGTCACCACGTTGCTGCCTGGAAACATTCCTGATTCCATCAGCACGATTGTGGGAATGCACATCTTCGAAGGGCTCGTCGATATCGATGAGAACCTCAAAATCATTCCCGCTCTCGCCGAGAGATGGGAAATCCTCGACGGTGGTACCGCCTACGTGTTTCATCTTCGTAAGAACGTGAAGTTCCACGACGGAACAGATTTCAACGCCTACGCTGTGAAGAAAAACTTTGACTATCTCTTCTCTGCCAATCTCAGAAACGTCGGAGTGTACAAAGGCATCATCAAGGAAGTTCAGGTTATCGATGATTACACGGTGAAATTCGTGCTCTTCCGGCCGAACTCTTCGTTCCTCTACAGGCTCGCTCAGTCTACTGGATGGATCGTCTCGCCTCAGGCCATCGACAAATTCGGAAACGATCCTGCGGCAATGTCGAAAAATCCTGTCGGTACAGGTCCGTTCATGTTCAAGGAATGGAAGGCTGGAGAGAGTGTCGAACTTGTGAAGAATCCCAACTACTGGCGCGAAGGGTTACCCTATCTCGACAGGATCGTCTTCAAGGTCGTCGCGGAAGACGTCTCGCGTGTCAATCAGGTCAGGGCGGGCGATGCGGATCTGATGTACAATCCTCCACCAGCTCTCTTCGCTGCGCTCGAGCAGGACAAATCACTGCAGGTCAAGGTAATTCCCACCGTCAGGACGATATTCATAGGCTTGAACACTTCGAAGCCTCCTCTGAACGATGTGAGAGTCAGGCAGGCTCTCAATTACGCGATCGACAAAGAAAAGCTCTGCAGAGTCCTCATGAAAGGCCTTGCAAAACCATCCGATTCACCACTCTCAAGCATGACCTACGGTTATTCTCCCACAGGAGGTTATCCGTACAATCCAGAGAAAGCGAGGCAACTGCTCAAGGAAGCCGGTTATGAGAATCTAAAACTCGAGCTCATAACGCCGAAGGGGAGATACCTGAACGACTACGAAACCGCAGTGGCCATTCAGGGTATGCTCAAAGAAGTGGGTGTGACACTGGACGTCAAACCCATGGAGTGGGGCGCCTACGTGAGCAAGATACTTTCAAGGAAACCAGAAGATTGGGACTATCAGTTGTTCTTGCTTGGCTGGGCCCCAGGGACCGCGGAGGTTCATCAGGTGCTGTTCCCCCTGTTCTATTCTTCGAACCGCATGGATAGTCCCAACGCGACGATGCCGTACAACAATTACTTCTACAGCAATCCCAAGGTGGATGAACTCATAGACAAGATTGCAGTGGAGATAGACGAGAAGAAACTGCTGGAATACTCTGCGGAAGCTCAGAAGCTCATCGTTCAGGATGCTCCGTGGATCTTCCTCTACGAAATGAACATCGCTGCAGTGATGCGCAAAGAAGTGCACGGTGTGAAGATCTATCCCACCGAGCGAGTCAGTCTAGCAGAAGCCTGGATCGATCGTTGATAGCGAGGGTGGCGCTCGCCACCCTCATCGAAGGAAGGTGATCTGCCTTGCTCAGGTTCATCGTCAGAAGACTTCTGCTCCTCATACCCGTGGTTATAGGTGTCTCCATAGTTTCTTTTTCGATCATGCACATGATACCAGGCGATCCGGCACGTATCATCGCGGGTGAAGGTGCAACGGCCGAAGACATCATGTCGATCAGGATAAAGTACGGTCTCGATAGACCCTTGATCGAGCAATACTTCAGGTTCATGAAAGGCGTGCTCACCAACGATCTGAGATCGATTCGAACGGAGCGTCCAATACTGAGTGAGATACTTCCGAGGTTTGCCAACACGGCACAGCTCGCGTTCGTGAGCATAATCATTTCTTCCGTGATTGGTGTCACACTCGGCATTGTGTCTGCTGTGAAGAGGAACAGCTGGGTGGATACCTTTTCGATGATTTTCTCGCTGGTAGGAGTTTCGATGCCCATATTCTGGCTTGGGATTCTGCTGATCATCCTCTTTGCTGTGACGCTGAGATGGCTTCCTTCAGGTGGAAAAGGGGGCATAGAACATCTGATCTTGCCGGCGCTCACACTCGGGCTCGCCACCTCGGCGATCATAGCGCGCATGACGAGGGCCAGTATGCTCGAGGTGTTGAACCAGGATTATGTTCGAACCGTGGTGGCGTTCGGATTACCCAGGAGGAAGATCATATACAAGTACGTTCTGAGGAACGCGCTCATACCTATCGTGACTGTGATAGGGCTTCAGTTCGGTTACCTTCTGGGTGGTGCGGTGCTCACCGAAAGCGTGTTCGGCTGGCCAGGCCTTGGAAGGTTCGTGGTCGATTCCATCTTCAGCAGAGACTACATAGCGGTTCAGGTTGGAATCATGCTGATCGCAACCACGTTTGTGCTCGTGAACCTTGCTGTGGACCTGGTTTACGCGTTCATAGATCCAAGGTTGAGGCGAGGTTGATGCGAATGAAGAGGAGAACATCCACCCTGATCATACTGAAGCGCATGGCGAGGAACAGAGGCGCGATCTTTGGCCTGTTCGTTGTCTTTCTCGTTGTTTTCATGGCGATCTTTGCTCCCATCGTTGCACCGCACGATCCTTACAAGCAAGACCTTCTGGCGAGTCTGGAACCACCATCTTTGAAACATCCTTTCGGCACGGACGTGTTCGGCAGAGACGTTTTAAGCAGGGTCATATACGGTGCGAGAACATCGCTTTCGATCTCCTCGCTCGCGGTTCTCATAGCCTTCGTGCTTGGTGCCATCGTCGGTACCATCGCAGGGTACTTCGGCGGTGTGCTGGATGAGATCTTGATGAGGGTCCTCGACGTGCTCATGGCGTTCCCAGACATACTCCTCGCGATCGCGATAGTTGCCGCGCTTGGTCCTGGAAAGATCAACCTCGTTGTTGCGATCGCCATATACTCTTTTCCACAGTTCGCAAGGGTCATGCGTGCATCGGCACTGACGATAAAAAACCTCGAGTACATCGAGGCGGCGAAGGCGATAGGTGAATCCAACTTTTCGATAATGGTCAGATACGTTTTTCCCAACGCCTTGGCACCGTTGCTGGTTCAGGCAACGCTGAGGATGGCGACCGCCGTGCTCACCATCTCAGGCCTGAGCTTCCTCGGACTTGGAGTGAAACCGCCAGAAGCGGAATGGGGCACCGACCTTGCGATGGCCAGGGTTTATCTCGAGATAGCACCTCATCTGGGCATTTTCCCGGGACTGGCTCTGTTTCTGACCGTGCTCGGATTCAACCTCTTCGGTGACGGTTTGAACGACGCATTGAACCCTCGCTTGAAGGACAGGTGATGAGAATGAAGGAAGTTCTGAGGATAGAAAATTTGAGACTCTATTTCGACACCGAGGAAGGAACGGTGAAGGCGCTGGAGGATGTGAATCTGACCGTGAACGAAGGAGAAATCGTCGGTGTGGTCGGCGAAACCGGAAGTGGCAAGTCCATAACCGCGATGAGCATACTCAAGCTCGTACCAACACCACCGGCGAGGTTGCTTTCTGGCAAGATATGGTTCGAGGGAGAAGAGATAAGTTCTTTCGACGAAGAGAAAATGAGGGAAATTCGTGGCGAGAAGATCGCCATGATCTTTCAAGAACCGATGACCTCGCTCAATCCTACCTTCACCGTTGGAGAGCAACTGTGCGATGTGCTCATGACGCACGAGAAACTCGAAAAGAAAAAGGCGATCGAGAAGATACTTGAGGTGTTCAAGCTGGTGAGGATGCAAGATCCAGAAGCGCTCCTGAACAAATATCCGCACCAGCTTTCAGGTGGAATGAGGCAGCGTGTGATGATCGCTATGGCGCTGCTGTGCAATCCGAAATTACTCATTGCGGACGAGGCGACCACCGCGCTCGACGTCACGATTCAGGCGCAGATCCTTGGCCTGATCGAGAGGATGAATGAACAGCTTAAATTGAGCGTCCTGATCATCACTCACAACTTCGGTGTTGTTGCACAGATCTGTGACAGGGTCGCGGTGATGTACGCTGGCTATGTGGTGGAGATCGCTGATATAAAGGAGATATTCACACGTCCTATGCATCCGTACACGCGGGGCTTGCTGAGCGCGATACCGCCTGTGGGGAAAAAGGTGGAAAGGTTGAGAATCATAGAGGGAAGCGTGCCGAACCTCATCGATCCACCGACCGGCTGTCGTTTTCATCCCAGGTGCGAAAGGTTCGTACAGGGCGTCTGCGATGTGGAGGCACCGAAGCTTGTGGGTGAAAGACATTTGGTGGCGTGCTTCAACCCCTACAACGGTGGTGGTAGCAGGTGAAGATTTTGAGGGTGGAAAGACTCGTCAAGGACTTTTCCATCAAACTTGGGTTTTTCGGTGGCAGGCACTCGATAAGACCCATCAACGATGTTTCTTTCGAAATAGAAGAGGGCGAAACACTCGGAGTTGTGGGAGAATCTGGCTGTGGGAAGACCACGCTCGGACGAACTGTGATAAGGTTGTACGAACCGAGCGGCGGGAAGATCTACTTCAACGACGTGGACATCACACACCTGAAGGAAAAAGAATTGAGGCCACTCAGGAGGAACATGCAGATCGTTTTTCAGGATCCATTTTCTTCCCTCAATCCAAGGATGACAGTGTACGACATTCTCTCGAGGCCTCTGCGCATACACAGAATCGTACCGAGATCTGAAGAAAGGGACCTGATCGTCTCGACCCTTGAAAGTGTTGGGCTCAAATCGGAGCATCTCGGAAGGTTCCCGCACGAATTTTCTGGAGGACAGAGACAGAGGATCGCCATAGCGAGGGCGATAATAACCAGACCGAAGTTCATCGTGCTGGACGAACCGACGAGTGCGCTCGATGTTTCTGTTCAGGCACAGATTGCGAATCTGCTGAAGGAACTCAAAGAGAAGTTGAAGCTGACCTACCTTTTCATCTCACACGATCTCTCCATTATCCAGTTCCTGAGCGACAAAATTGCCGTGATGTACCTGGGTCAGATCGTCGAGATGGGAAGAACAGATTCTGTGATCGAAGATACGCTCCATCCTTACACGAAACTTCTCTTCAGCTCCATCCCCATCCCGGATCCGGAAAAGAGAATGAAGTTTTTGATCGACGTGAGTGAAGTTCCTTCGCTGGCCAACATCAACAAGGGCTGCCCCTTCTTCGACAGGTGCCCTTCAAGGTTGAGAGAATGCAAAGAATTCAGGCCGAAACTGGTAAGCGTGAAAGAAGATCATTCTGTATCGTGTTTTCTGTACCACAAAGAGGTCCACGAATGAGCGGCGTGAGCCGCTCTTCATTCAACAAAAATGGTGCCACGGACCCACCTTCGACCAGTCCAAACCGAGGCATAACTGAGCTTCCAGCTCCAGTCAGGCACCCCTGCGGCACACGGTGCTACCGCTTATGGCTGCTTCCTTCCGGACCTGACCAGGTTCACAGCGCACCGTTGCACAGGACCCGACCTTCATCGCCTTCCGCTCAGTCTGTGTCTCGACATGGACCGCCTCGGGTGGGAATTCGGCCTCGCGTACGGCGGATTTCGAGTACAGGGGACCGCCAGCCCCCCGCCTACCGTGGCACCGAGTAGTATTATACACCAAGGTGGTGTGATCGTTGCGATTTAGAGTGGTATAATGAAACCAATCAAGGGGGTGAAAGTTGTGAAACAGGCTGGTCTACTGGCAGGTCTGGGATTGTTGTTCTCTTACCTTCTCGCCATGATACCCGCTGCGGGATGGGTTTTCGCAATCGTCGGAGTGGTGCTTTTCCTGGTTGGGGTCCACAAGATCTCACAGTTGACGGGACAGAGAGAGATCTTTAACCTCTTTCTATTGCCTGTGATCCTCGGATTTGTAGGCATGGTGATGGGTTCGATCATGGTGGTAGGAACCGTGATGGGTAGCATGATGAGGGGTGGAGGATTCGGACTTTCTGCGCTTGGGGCTGTCACGATCATCCTCCTTGTCGTATCTGTCGTGTTTTTAATCATCAGCCTGGTGTCCTATGTGAAGGCGTACAGATTGCTCGCTGCGGTCACGAATATGAGCATATTCAACACCGTGGCGAACCTGTACAAATGGGGTGCGATCCTTCTCATCGTCTTCGGTATCGGTGCGATACTGATGTTCGCGGGCGTCATAGTGGCCATGGTGGGGTTCTTCTCCATGGAAGAAAAACCTGCGGCACAGTAGCGATGGATTCAGCTTTGTTTTAGAAAAACGGGGGTCCGAGGGGACAGCAATCGCCAAGGTACTAAAAGATTCCACAGCCCGCACCCTTTTTGTGAGACATCTGGAACTCAAAAAGAAGATCTCGGGCGATTATTTGTGGAATCCAAGCTACTACGTGGGCACGGCTGGACAGGTTTCCAATGATGCTATCAGGCAGTACATCGAAGCTCAAAAAACAGAGAAAGAAAGTGATTCAGTGCCTCTAATCACTCTTGAGGTGCAAGTTCGTGCAGATCCGCAGGCTGAAGCCATACTTGAAGACGCCATGTTCTGTGCCACCAGAGTGTACAACATTTTGAAAAAGCTACCCAGGGCCGAAGGATACTAATCAATGTCAGTCCAGCTCACCCGGGATGAAGTACCACAAGCGTATGAGTCTTTCTTCGCCCTCAAGAGAAAATGACTCACACAGCACAAAGCTTCCGGGTTCCAGCGTTAAAGGCTATCTCTCCCCATTAAAGTACGTGCAGAGCGGCTTCAAAGTGGAAGGAGACAAAGTTGCGTTGAGCTTGGACACCAAGCAAAAAGACGGTGTAAGACAAGTCGGCTTCCAGGTATCTCATCGCCCTGACGTAGAGGAGAAGCAGGTGCGGGAACTCTCCATCACCTACGACAAGGTATCCGGGCGAACAGAAGCCCGTCTGGTGGTGGAGATGAAGGCCCGTGAAATTTCTTCCAAGATCAGAGTTTGAGTGCCCTCATGTAGCCCATCGATGTGGCATACTGGATCGATCTGGTCCAGCCGCTGCAGTCTCCTATCACGTGCAGATGTTCAACGACATCGTTACAAAACTTGTTCGAGTAGAATTTGACTTCCACCGCGTAGAGTAAATTGTCAAAGTACGCAACACCCTTGATGACGCGATCCAGGTTTTCTATGAAATCCACGAGCGATTCTCTAATTTTCGACGGAAAGACCAGGTTCGCGTCTCCTAAGATGAAACTGTTCTCGTCGAGTGTCGGGTGCACCCTTCCGAGGCGCTTGGTCCTCCTGTACTCTTTGAAGTCTCCATAGGTTTGAAGAATGACCTTTTCCTTATCACCGGCGAGTATGTTTGCGAGCTTTGCAAGATTTTTCCCATACCCTGTCGGATCTTTGAACGGTTCGGTGAACCTCGTGGTAACCAGAACGGCGAAGTTCGTGTTCTGAGTCTTGTGGTAGGTATCGGAATAACCGTTCACCGTCGTGAAATCTTCGTACTTTTCCAGCGTCACCTTTCCTGCCGGGTTCTGACAGAAGAGCCTGCACACATATCCAGTTCTTGTTTTGTAGCGTACCTTCACTTCGTACATGTCGAAGAGATCTTCCATCACGTGGTTGGGAAGTTCGTACCTGACACCTATATCCACGTAGTAGTTTTCCTTCACGAGCTGGGGGTACTTCGCCTTGAGACGGTCCATCAATCTGTGACCGCTTCTTCCAACGGCAATCACGAGTTCGTCGAATTCGAACTCACCTTTGCTCGTGATGATCCTGTGCTTTGAACCGAGCTCGACGTCCTCAACGGTGGTATCGAAGAGAAAATGCACGTTCTTGAAGGAAGAGAAGCGTTGAAACAGGTTGTTGTTCGTTTCCCTGAGTACGTCGGTACCCAGATGGAAAAAGTAAGCCTTGATCGGTTCAAAACCATTATCGTAGAACTTCCTGTAAGTTTCTTCGTCCGCGAACGATTCTCCGAACTCGATCTTCTTACCATTCTTCTCGAAAGATTTCAAATATTCTATCGGATCAGTCCTGTCCCGGGTGGGCCTGTAACCGGAGTGGGTCAAATACAGCTCGACGACTCTGTACTGAACGTCGAGCGGTACATCCAGTTCACCACCCATGCTCCTGCTGATGAAAATCTTCCCATCCATGCGCACACCTGAAATGGTGTTGTGTGCATGGTCCTTCCCCTTTTCGAACACGAATATTTCGTAATCTTGGATCTTCTTTGATTCGATCAAACCTTCCAGAAAACCGATCGCAGCTGCTCCGAAACCCACGATTCCAAGCTTCTTCACGATTCGGATCCCTCCAATTCGAACCTGTAAAATTTCTCCAGTACAAGTGTACCTTAAGATGGGAGAAGTCAAAATGCGAGCGTTGTGGCAGGAAAAGAAAAACCTGGCCGTTAGCTTCTTGAGAAGGCTTTCGCTGAGATACCGGCCAGGTCTGTCAAAATGTTTCTCGAGCAGCACTAAATTTCGTCGGTTTTCATGCTTCAGAACCTGTAAGTACCGCTCGCGAGCGTCCAGGATTTTTCCCAGAAGGTGTACTCAACGCTTGGAATGCTGTCGCACAGATTTTTGAACCAGCCGGACATCTGTACACCACCCGAAGCGGTCAGGCCACCCGTTAAGGAATAACCAGCCTGATTTTGCGTTCCCACAGAGGCCGACGTTTGTCCCTTGACCCATGGAGTGAGCCTCAAAAATGGACCTGCGACGTAGTAAACGCAGGCAGCCAGCGTGAACGGTAATTTACCGGTTGCCTCAGCACCGATCTTTGCGTTCGCTTCGAAGTACACCCCAGAGTAATTCGCAGAGTAACTCACACTCTTGCTTCAGCCGTTCTGGTAAGTCACCCTGACTGAGGTGTTGAGCGTGTAAGTGGCCAGATCTTGAAGCCGATCGAACCGTATATCTTCGCAGTCGCTTCGGCATCCAGTTCGGCCACCGCTGTAACACTGCGGGAACACAGTTCACCCAGAAAGTCACGGTACTCGCCCTTTTGAACAGATCGTCCCTGGTCCACGATTTTTTCGATACTGCCATCTGACGAAACTTCCAACGATGGTGTGATGGACGGGCTGAGCGAAATGAGCGTTTCGAACTTGTCGAGCCTATAGCTCCAGCTGAACCAACCTGTCTTCACCCAGTGGTGGTTCCACGTCAGGGCGACGCTGAAATTCACGTGACCGTGATCTTCGGCGCGACCGACAGAGTCTGACAGGTAAAGGTGCACGAGAACAATTCATCCGATGAAACGCTGAAACTCCACGTGCCGGAGAAATCGTCAGCGATCTTGTGCGGCACGGGTTTTGAAAGTTTTTCTGGCACCATTTCTTTGTTAGCGAAATGTATCGCGAAGGCTGTGTAGTCCCTCAGAGAATCGAGGGCTTTGATGCTTGTCTCTTTATCTAGCAGGTTCTTCGGTGCCCCACCGTTGGTAACTGTGTTTTCATTCAGAACCACACCACGCTCTGTCGTTTCAAGTTGAGCCTTGTACGTTGTCACACCGCCCGTATCGACATACCACGAACGTGGTTCTTTTTTGGTGAAAAACGTATTTGCGATTTTGAAGTCGGAACCCTTTGGCAGGATGATTTCGATCTTTCGCTCTGTAACGAGTGTGTTCTTTTCAGACTGGAGAAACATCGATTCGAAGAACTTCCCATCGATCTCGTTTTCGAAGTACTTCGGCATCAACTTCTCAGCTATCTTTTCGTTTTCAAAACCTTTCCTTATGATCTGAAACAGTCCGTCCACGTACCTGACGATGCCGGGAACTTTCATCTTGATCGTTATCGTAATGCCCTTGGAATCCTCCGTGACGTTCACATCGTTGAGACTGAACGTCGGAGTCGTACCGTAGAGAAAATAGTAATGCTTGCTGAGTTCCAGAGCAAAGTTTTCGAATGCCGCTTTGTTCTTTCTAATGTTGTCGTAATGCATCATGTAGACTTTGTAAAGATCGGAGTGAGGTACGAACTCCATTCTGGTGATGATCGCAGAACCGTCCAGAAGCACTTCGATGGTTTCATTTATCGACCTTGTGAACTGTGCCGCCAGCATGGTTATAGCCAGTATCAAAAACAGTACCACAAGGAATTTTCTGTACATCCCTATCCCCCTGAAGAATATCGTCCGTCTAAATGATAGTGCGTGTGGCATTAGAAAACAATTAGAGCCACGAAGGGATCGAGTTGATAAGACAGATTTTCGCAAAACTTTCGCAACCGAAGTTGAATAAACTTTACTTGAGCAGTCTTCGGGGGTGATGATGCATTGAAAGAGTTCTACAGACTCAGTGTGGAAGAAGTGTGCCGCGAGCTTGGTGTGGATCCTCAGAAAGGTCTTTCCAGCAAAGAAGCGAAGAAGAGGTTAGAGAAGTACGGACCAAACGAGCTCGCTGAGAGAAAGAGGCGAACAATCCTTCAGATGTTTCTCTCACAGTTCACGGACTTTCTCATCATCATTCTCCTCGCCGCGGCGGCTATATCCATCGTTGTTGGGGAAGCGGTAGATGCCATACTGATCATGATCATCGTCGTTCTGAACGCCACGCTCAGCACGATACAGGAAGCCAAAGCCGAAAAATCTTTACAGTTGCTCAAAAAGATGGCCGCACCGAGTGCGCGTGTTTTGAGAGACGGGATCATTCAGACGGTTCCTTCCCGCGAGATCGTACCAGGGGATGTGGTCATCCTTGAAGCGGGAAACTACGTTCCTGCGGACGGCAGGTTGATCGAATCGGTGAACCTCTCCGTCAGCGAAGCCGCACTCACGGGAGAATCTCAGCCTGTGGAGAAATCCACCGAAGCCATAGACAAACCGAACATGCCCATAGGTGATCGAACGAACATGGTCTATTCCGGCACGATCGTGAGCAGAGGCCGTGGCAAGGCTGTCGTGACGGCCACCGGGAACGAGACTGAGATCGGAAAGATCGCGAAAATGCTCACGGAGATGGAGGAAGAAGAAACACCGCTCCAGAAGAACCTTGAAAAGCTTGGAAAACAGATAGGCCTCATCGTCTTGGTCATATGTGCGATCGTTTTCGCAGTTGGAATACTCGAAGGAAACCCCATTTTGGAAATGTTCCTCACGGCTGTGAGTCTCGCGGTTGCGGCGGTGCCGGAAGGACTGCCGGCGGTCGTGACGATCGTGCTCGCCTTAGGCATGTACAACATGGTCAAAAGGCATGCGATCATCAGAAAGTTACAGGCTGTTGAGGCGCTCGGTTCGGTCAATGTGATCTGTTCGGACAAGACGGGCACGCTCACTAGAAACGAGATGACGGTGGTGAAGTATTACCTTCATCCGGAGAACTGGTTGAAACACGAATCGTCCAGCCAGATTCCCGACACCTTGAAAGAAGCGCTCATGGGCGCCACACTGTGCAACGATGCCTTCGTGACGTTCAAAGACAACACGAGAGCGACTTCGGGTGATCCGACCGAGATCGCGCTGACCCTCGCCGCGTGGGACTTCGGGTTGAAGAAGCCGGAACTGGAAGAAAGAATGCCGCGCGTTCACGAAATACCATTCGATTCAGACAGAAAAATGATGACGACCGTTCACAGGAAAGAAAACACCTTCGTCTCGTACACGAAAGGTGCCCCCGATGTTGTGCTTTCGAGATGCTCCAGGTACGTTTCGTCTTCAGGAGAGATACGGGAGCTGACGGAAAAAGACAGAGAACAGATCCTGCAGGCCAACCAGCAGATGGCGCAGGATGGTTTACGTGTGCTCGCTGTGGCTTACAAAAACGTTGAAGAAGGTCGATACGAAAATCTCGAACAGGACATGATCTTTCTCGCCCTGATAGGCATGATCGATCCTCCGAGACCCGAAGTGAAAAAGGCACTCGAAAGGTGCAAGACCGCAGGTATAAAGGTCATCATGATCACGGGTGACCACAAAGCGACCGCGCAGACTATAGCGAAGGAGATCGGCATACTCGATCCGGCTGGTAAGACGCTCACTGGAAACGAGCTCATAGAGATGGACGTCGACGACCTGGCTGAAGTGGTTGAGGACGTTAAGGTCTATGCGAGAGTTTCACCGAGCGACAAACTGAAGATCGTCGAGGCGCTCAAGAAGAAAGGTAAGATCGTGGCCATGACGGGCGATGGGGTCAACGATGCGCCAGCGCTGAAGAGGGCGGACATAGGAGTGGCGATGGGCATCACTGGCACCGATGTTTCAAAAGATGCCGCGGACATGGTATTGACGGACGACAACTTCGCGAGCATCGTGGCTGCTGTGGAAGAAGGAAGGAAGATCTTCGACAACATAAGGAAGGTCGTTTATTATCTGCTTTCCTGCAACATCAGCGAGGTCGCGACCATATTCATCTCGATCCTGCTTCGATTACCGCTGCCTCTGATACCCGTGCAGATACTCTGGATGAACCTGGTCACGGATGGGCTTCCCGCACTCGCGCTGGGTGTCGAGCCCGCAGAACCTGACGTGATGACGAGACCTCCAAGGGATCCGAAGGAAGGCATCATGAGCAGAGACGTGATAAAAAAGATTTTCATCGGAGGACTTTTGCTCTCTGTTTTGACCCTCTTCGTGTACGGCTGGGCGCTGATGGAACACGACGAAATAAGGCTTCTCAGAACGATGGTTTTCTTCACTCTGTGCACGGGTCAGCTGTTCCACGCCTTCAACTCCAAATCTCTGAAGCACTCTTTGTTCAAGGTGGGTATAAGGAACAACCCGCGCCTGATCTTGGCGTGCGTCGTGTCCTTCCTGCTGCTGCTCGCGGTGATATACGTTCCAGGCTTGCAGAACGTCTTCGGTACCACCACCCTCGCGGGGCACCAGCTTCTAGTCAGCTTGATCGCGGCGTTCATGATCGTTCCGCTGTTTGAACTTGTCAAGTGGTTCGATAGAAGGAAAGCTTGAAGGATCGCCCGGTCGAAAGACCGGGTTTTTTATGATCCCCTCAAGGATAATCCGGATCGTTCGTAGAAATAGTTAAACGGTGAAGGTATGAAAGGAATCCTGACGGTCTTGCTGCTGCTGTTCACAGTTTTCACCTTCACTAACGATCTGTTCTTTGGGGCGATAGGGAAATTCGCCAGGGATAACTTTGGACCAGAGGCCACGATCGTTTCGCTTCAGGTCAAAAGTTCACCAGGTGAATTTGATGAAGTCGAGTTGATCTCGCACAGCCGTTCCAGAAGCCTGTTCAGTTTTCTCTTCAAAGCCTTCAAAGAAAAAAGGTTCTGTGGTTATGCTCGGGTTCAGGCCGAGATCGCGGTCTTCAGAGAAGTGATCGTCGCGGCGAGAACGATCAGGTCCGGTGAACTACTGAACGAGGAAGATGTGCAGTTGCAGAGGGTGAACCTGCTGGATCTGAACGTGGAACACTGTTCGGAGTTGAGTCAAGTTGTTGGGAAGATCTCGCGCAGGATGTTCAAGCAGAATGAACCAATCGATGCGAGGTATTTGCTGAGACCTCCGGATGTTAAGGCTGGCCAGTTGCTCACCGCGGTGGTTCAGATTGGTTCGGTCTTTGCGACCGCACAGGTGCGTGCCATGAAGGATGCCTACGTTGGTGAGAGAATTCAGGTGAGGAACGTTTCAAGCGGTACGCTGATAGAAGGTCTATTGCAGAGAGATCTGACGGTTCTGGTGATCGGAGGTTGATACCTTGAGGAAAGCTTTTCTGCTCGCATTTTTCCTGTTTGCAGGTATTCTGTGTGCCACCTCGCTGTGGAACAGTTCGAGCAACCCGCAATTCAGATACATCGTCTCGGACAGAAAAGCGAGCCGTGTTGGCGACATCGTCACGATCGTGGTGCGCGAAAATCCACAGTTCAGCACCTCGACGAGTACAGAATCCTTGGAGAAGGCTCTCATGAATCTGCTCACGGGCACCGTGAAGAACATCACTAACTTCGATTTATCGAAGTTCATACCCATAAACAACAACACGAACGTCGACAAGAGTGCGAAGACGAGCACGAACGTCATCATGACCATGTCGGCCGTGGTCGTGGCGATAGAGAATGGAAATCTGGTCATCGAAGGGAGCCGGCAGCTCAAGGTGGGCAACCAGCTCAGCGAGGTGATCATCAGAGGAACGGTGAGACCAGACGATATTGCCGCGAACAACACTGTGGATTCTTCCAAGATCGCCAACTGCCAGATATGGGTCAACGGTCAGCTCGTGTTCAGGCAGAAGCCTGACGAACAATCATGGCTCGATCTGTTCCTCTCCACGATCGCCCGGTTCCTGCTGTGAGGTGATCTGCGTGAAGAAGATGTTGTTGTTGATGATAATAGTTTTAACTGTCACGATTTTCGCATCGGCACGGATCAAAGACATCGCCAGGTTCAGAGGCGTCAGGGACAACCAGCTCTTCGGTATAGGTATCGTGGTGGGGTTGAACGGTACGGGAGATTCTGGCAAGATAAATTCCACCATGCTGAGCAACATCGCAAAAACACTCGGAGTGACGATGAATCCGGAGGACTTGAAAACGAGAAACAGCGCCATGGTGATGGTCGTGGCGGATATTCCCCCATTTTTCAAAGAAGGCATGAGGCTTGACGTGGTCGTCGCATCCATAGGCGATGCGAAGTCCCTCGAAGGCGGCATCCTGCTCCAGACGCCCCTGTTTGGTGCGGACGGTAACGTGTACGCGGTAGCGCAAGGCAGCGTGAGCACGGGCGGAGCGGAGGTAAAGGTCTCGGCAAACCTGCAGTCCAAGTACAAGGTTGTCGGCTTCATCCCGGCGGGCGCCATAGTCGAACGGGAGATACCTTTCGAGTTCGCTCAAGCGAGCACGGTGACACTTTTGCTGAACCGGCCAGATTTCACAACTGCGGCGAGGGTCGCGCAGGCAATAAACTCCACTTTCGACAGGAAGATCGCCAAAGCGATCGATGCTTCCACCATAAAGATAGATGTGCCTTCAGCGTTCGAAGACGATGTGATATCTTTCCTGGCGCTTGTGGAGGAGATCGAGGTTTCCGTCGATACGCCAGCAAAGGTTGTTGTCAACGAGAAAACAGGAACCATCGTGTTCGGTGGTAACGTGAAGGTCCTCGACTTCACGCTGTCTTACGGTGTTTTCAACGTGACGATCAGGAATGGAAAGCTGGCCGAAGACGGAACAGAAGCCACGGTCGGTGCACTCGTTTCAGCTCTGAAGAGTCTCGGTGCCACACCACAGGACATCATCGCGATACTGCAATCCATGCACAAAGCTGGCGTGCTGCTCGCGGAACTGGTGGTGATGTGAATGGTTGGCCCAGTTTCATCGGTCGGCAGAAGTTCGGACAAGCTGTGGAACGCGTGCGCGGATTTCACCGCGACGATCTTTTACGATGTGCTCAAGAGGATGTACCAATCGATTCCAAAATCCAGCCTGTTCAGACGAACACTCGCGGAGGACTGGTTCATGAACATGGCCCTCTACGAGTATTCGAGGATAGCCACAAGGCAGGAACTCTCTTCGCTCACGGACATGATTTACGAGGCGCTGGCAAAGAAAGCATACAAGAACAATCTTTCTGTGTGAGGTGATCGTATGAACATCGAAGTGGTCCAGGTGAACATACCGGAAGGCGCGAACGTGATTTTGGGTCACTCACACTTCATCAAGACGGTGGAAGATCTGTACGAAATTGTGGTGACAACGAATCCGAACATGAAATTCGGACTCGCGTTCAACGAGGCGAGTGGCCCCTGCTTGGTCAGGTACGAGGGCAACGATCAGGAACTCATCGATGTCGCGATCGATAATGCAAAAAGGATCGGAGCGGGACATTTGTTCGTGCTGGTCATCAAAAACGGTTATCCCATCAACATCCTCAACCAGATCAAAAATGTTCAGGAAGTCTGCAGGATCTTCGCCGCCACCGCGAACCCGCTTCAGGTGCTCGTGGTGCAGACCGATCAGGGAAGGGCCGTCATAGGTGTCGTGGACGGTTACGCAGTGAAAGGTGTCGAGACGGACAAAGATAGAGAATGGAGACACAACTTCTTGAGGCAGATCACGAAGTACAAGAAGTGAAACGATGTGAACGACATCTTCAACCCGCCCGCGAGGCGGGTTTTATTTTTGTGACCTTCAACTCATATATCTTGATAATGAATTCGATAACATGAGATATATTCATGTGATATATCAATATTTGCTAATACTCTCTTGACAAAAATTGAGGAACATGATAAACTTTTTCTCGGAGGTGAGAACATGCTGGAGTACATGCTCGCAAAGATCAGGCACGAAGAACTTTTGAAAGAGGCAGAGAAGGAAAGGTTGATAAGGGAAGCCCAAAAGCAGTTCAAAGTCCTGTACGGTTCTAACGCTCAACAGGATCAGGTGAGCGAAAAGAAGAAAGAAACGCTCAAGGTCTGAGTTCGCGGAACACACCTTGCAGACGTCGCAGCCAGAGTTTTATAATCTCTCTGTATGGTGCGACAGCGTTTGATTTCGTTCTCGATAGAATTTTTCGCTTACGCATCACTCGCATGCATGACTCTGTTGAGCCATTATTTCGTTCGCATCGGTCTATCTCCGTCCATCGTTGGTTTGCTCATGGCTTTACCTTCCATCAACGCGTTGTGGGCAAACCAGCTTTATTTCTTTCTGGCCTACAAGCTGAGTGTGAAAAGGGTGGTTCTTTACTCCTCCCTTCTGGGAATTGTTTCCGTATGGTCTCTCTTTGCTTCCAGAAATGTAGCTCTCATCTTCACTTTTAGCTTTCTTTTGATGTTCTCGCAGGGCGCACTGGTTCCACTTCTGGAATCTTCCTTGGTTGAATTCGCGAGTCAATCGAACTTCGCCTACGGTAAAATTAGGCTCTTCGGCACACTCGGCTACGCCTTCGCTTCTTTCGTGATAGCCAGGCTGGTCAGCAGAGGTTTCAACTCGCTGTTCGTGCTCTACTCACTTCTGTTATTCTTGATAGGGTTCGTGGTGCAAACGAGTGAGCTTGAGGCGCGATTTCACCGCAGGCCTTCGGTGCGAGCGGTTGATAAAAGATTCTTTCTGCTTTTCACAGTTGTGACCTCTTCTGTGGGTTTCAACCTTTTCAACAGCGTTTTCTTGCCTGTTTTGATCGAATCGAAACGTTTCCGTCCTGAGAGTGTCGGCTTGAGCCTTGCGCTCATGGCGATGAGCGAAGTTCCCTTTTTATTGCTCGCCGAGCGGATCGTCAAAAAGCTTGGAAGTCTCAGACTGCTTCTCAGTGCGTTCTTCGTCGTAGGACTAAGGTTGGTTTTGACCCCTTTAGCAGTTAACGAGGCTCAGTTGATACTCATCCAACTCTTGCACGGCTGGACTTACATAGTGATCTACTATTCGGTGCTGTTCTTGATGAGGCAGATGCTTTCGGGTCACGTTCTGGAAGGCACGCAGATAGTTTTCTGGATGTCCCTTCAGGGTGTGGGACCTCTGCTGGGTTCGAGTGTCGGGGGAGTGGTTGTAGAGCACCTCGGAGCAGAGGCAACGTATCTGACCTTTGGCTTCATCGCCATCTTTCTTGTACTGGCAGGCTGGTTCATCAAGAAAAACTATTTTGAAGGGGAGTGAGAGCTTGGAACAGTTCGTGCGAAAGCTCAAGGGTATGATGAGGCTTCCAGATTTCGATTCGCTGGGTAAAGTGCTGTGTGTACAGCCACATCCGGACGATGCCGACATTTCCATGGGTGCCACGGTCGCCAAACTCTCGAAAAAAGGTGTCAGGGTCTACTACGTAACGGTGACGGACGGCTCGGCGGGGACGCTCGACGAATCGCTGATGGGTGAAAGGCTCGCTGAGATCAGGAAAAAGGAACAGGAAAAGGCTGCGGAAATACTGGGTGTGCACGAGCTGATCTGGCTCGGTTTCGAAGATCTTGGAGATTATTCCGTCGAACAGGTGCGTGTGAAACTAGTTGAAGTTTTGAGAAAAGTTGAACCAGACGTGGTCTTCACGGTCGATCCCTTCACACCTTACGAGGTGCACCCAGACCATATCAGGTGCGGTATGTCCGCTTCGCAAGCGGTGAGTCTGTACAGACTGCCGAAGTTACTGCCAGGAACTTCGAAGCACGAGGTGGCTGCGATTTCCTTCTTCAACACGGCGTTTCCAAACACTTTTTACCCGATCGATCAGGAGCATTTGAACGAGAAATTCCAGGCCATTTCACAGCACAAAAGCCAGTTCGATGAGAAATCCTTGCAGACACTATTCTTCTATCTGACCGAGAAGAGCAAAGCGTACTCACCAGTGGAGGGTCAGCTCGTAGAACCTTTCAAAACTCTTCCACCTGCGGCACTCCATGTGATCAGCGAAGCGTACAGGCTTTGAACTTTTCGAGCGTTCTTCAGTCCATAGAGATGGAAGAGATGGAGTATAATAAATAGTTGCTGGGGGCGAATGGGTTCGACGGGTGTGAGATCCCCCAGGAAGCGAGCCGAGGTTTCCACCTCCTCGTAAAAAAGGTGGAACAAAAAAGAAGTGCCAACTACGAAATGGCTCTCGCTGCCTAATAGAGAATAGGCAGCCGTCCCCCGCGAGGTCTGACCGGTGCCCGCGGACGGGGCGTGACCCAACCGGTCCACCGCTGGAAGGGTTGCCCCGACCTTTCGGCGGGTTTCACAGGGGCTGTGACTTGCGAAAGCCTGCCTGTGGGCTTTTGCAAGTCGAAAGCTAAACACAGGCTGCGCTCGGAGAAGCCTGGGGGTGCTCACATTCGGACGGGGGTTCGATTCCCCCCGCCTCCACCAGGATTATTTCTTTCTCCACATCGCTACGTAGATCGCCCCGCAGTTTCCGGCTCTCACACCCGCGAGGTTTGCTTCTTCGTAAGGTGGAGAGGCGTTTGGGGAGAGGAAAACTGCCTCCGCTTCGGATTCACACGGTCCGAGGAGTTCGATGAGATCTTCTTTCGTGTAAAATCGAGCGTGAGACCAGGGTTTGACGCCTCTATCTGAAAGCTTGCGATACAGCGCCACCCAGGGGGATAAGCCGTTCAGAATGCCGACCACCAAGGCTCCATTTTGTTTCAGTACCCTCAGCGATTCATTCAGAACTTTTTGAGGATCCTGAACGAACTCGAGGGTTGTGAAGATGAGGACAACGTCGAAGCTTTCGTCGTGCAGGGGTAATTCTTCACCCTTGGCACAGATCCACTGGGCCGAAGGTACGTTCTTCCTTCCGATTTCGAGCATGATCGTGGACGGTTCCACGGCGACCATGACCGGATAGTTCAGCCTTCTCAACCACCAACCAGTTCCAGCACCAATTTCGAGGAGTCTTTCGCCCGCAGGAATCAGCTTCTTCAACGCTTTCTCTTCTTCCTTTATAACGAAGGAACCTAAGGGAGTTTCGTACCAGCTTTCGTAGTCGTGGGCAATTTCGGCGAAAACGTCTTTGAAGCTCATTCGTACCTGAGAGCCTCCACTGGATCGAGTTTTGACGCCCTCACGGCAGGCCAGACACCGAAGAACAGACCCACCAGGATAGAGACGGAAACAGCTATGAGAACCACACCGGGTGTCACGGCGGTTTGTATCGAGCCGATGCTCGCTATGAGCTTGGATAGGCCAAAACCCGCTGCGATGCCCAGCAATCCTGCGACGAAGGTGAGCACGATCGATTCGAGCAGGAACTGAAGCAGAATGTGCCTTCGACTGGCTCCAATCGCTTTTCGAATGCCAATCTCTCTGGTTCTTTCCGTCACCGTAACGAGCATTATGTTCATTATGCCTATGCCACCCACGAGCAGCGAGATGCCCGCGATACTACCCAGCATGAAGCTCAGCATGGCCATCGTCTGGTTCACAGTCTCCAAAAGTGCGTCCTGGCTCACTATTCTGTATCTCTCTTCATCCTTGAACTTCTCGAACAGAACGGAGTCTATTTCCGAGACCGCCTGGTTCGCCAGATTTTCTGAGATGGCCTGGGCAACTATCATCGAGACGTTTCTTCGTCTGAAGAGCCTGTTCTCGGCGGACGAGAAGGGCACTATGATGGATCTATCCGGATTGAGAAACAGGAGATTTCCACTTTTCTCGAGCACACCTATGATCGTGTAGGTCTGCCTGATGGAGCCGCTCGTGATCCTTATGGTCTGTCCCAGAGCGTTGCCGTCAGGGAAAAGCTCGTCTGCAACTTCCTTCCCTATGACTGCCACACGACGTCTTTCATCCGAGCTGTCAAAGAATTCTCCGTGGGCGAGTTTGACGTTCATCATGTCGAACAACACCGCTCTTGCGGCCAGAACAGTTGCCATGCTGTTCTGTCTTTCGTACTGAACGATGAAGTTTCCCTGCTGGATTGGCGTCACGTGCCTGACGGAGGGACAGAGCTGGGCTATCATGTCAGCATCTTCCTTTTCGAGAGTTTCTGTGAGCGCCGTGGCGGCGCGTCCGCCTCCACCCCTCGTGAACCCGGCAGTGACGAGTATGAGGTTCGAACCTATGGACGTCAGAGACCGTCTGATGCTCCTGCTCGTACCCTCGGCGACCGAAACGACACCTATAACGGCCGCCACACCTATGATGATCCCTATCATGGACAGGGCAGTGCGCAATTTGTTGTGCGCGATGGAACGAAAAGCTTCTTTCAGCATCTCAAGCATGTGTGTTCACCTCTTCGGCCACGATCTTGCCGTCGCGCATGCGAATTATCCGATCTCCCTGTTTGGCAACTTCGGGATCGTGTGTGACTATGACCACGGTCTGGCCCCTCTCGTTCAATTCGGAGAAGATCTTCAATATTTCTTCTCCGCTCTTTGAATCCAGGTTCCCGGTCGGTTCATCTGCGAGCAGCACGACAGGATCGTTCGCGAGCGCCCTCGCTATGGCAACTCTTTGCATCTGGCCTCCGGACAGCTGTGTCGGTCTGTGGTGCAATCTGTCTCCAAGTCCAACCAGTTCGAGCAACTCTTTAGCCCTTTTGCGCCTCAGTGACTTCGGAACGCCCGCGTAGATCATCGGCAGTTCAACGTTCTCGAGGGCAGTCAGACGGGAGAGCAAATTAAACTGCTGAAAGACGAACCCGATCATTTTGTTCCTCACCTTTGCAAGCTGTGCATCGCTGAGTTTTGATACAGGTGTCGAAGCGATGTATATCTCACCTTCGGTGGGTTTATCGAGACAGCCCATCAGATGGAGCAGGGTGGTCTTGCCACTTCCAGACGGTCCCATCACGATCAAGAACTCACCTTCTTCAACCGTCAGGCTCACACCGTCCAGTGCTCTGACTTCGGTTTCACCCATTCTGTATATCTTCCTGACGTTCTCGACCCTTATGATCTCGGCCACGGTGTTCACCTCACGGTCTGAAGAAGACGTTGGGAGGAACGTTCTGTGTTCGATTAGTCGTTGTTCTGCCGGTCACGAGCACGACCTCGCCTTCCTGAAGGCCTTCCACAACTTCGTAGAAGTTGCTCGTTCTCACACCCAGAACGATCTCTCTTTCCTCCGTTGTACCGTCAGATTTCTTGACGGTGACATAGGCCTTTCCAGAAGAAAATTTGACGGCGTTGACCGGCACAGCCAGCACGTTTTCTTTGCTCATCGTGATGATGTTGACTTCGCAGGAAAGTCCGGGAATAATCTTGGAGTTTTGAGTTTGAGCGGTACTTTGCTGCTGCCTCTGAGGTATCTGCTGACCTGTAGCGATCTGTGTTCTCAGCTGCTGTAATCTCTGCTGCAATTGCGTTCGTTCTTCTTCGCTCATCTGACTGAGTCTGCTACCGAGTTGTGAAACATTCACGCCCATCAGATCCAGTTCGATGGGGACAACCACGATTCCCTGCGAGGTCTCTGCCACACTCGAGATGTAAGTCACCCTCGCACCGACATTCAAACCTTCTATCGCGTCGAAACTGACCGTTGCGATCTGTCCCAGAGCGATCTTCGAATAATCGACTTCATCCACGGAGGCCGAGACGTAAAGCTTTTCTAGATTCACAACCCTGCCGATGATCTTTCCGGAACTGATCAGATCGCCTTCCTTGATGTCGATCGAAGTGATCACACCGCTTATTGGACTGACGATTTTGCAGTTTTCGATGTCCCTCTTCGCCAGTTCGAGTTCTATCTCGCGCTGCTGGATCAAAAGCTTTGAGCCAGAATTCTTCGCCGTCTCATAGTTCTGGAGGGCCTTTATGTACGCGAGCCTGTATTCAGTATCGTCCAGTTCGGCTATCACATCACCAGCTTTGACGCTGTCGCCTTTGGACACATACACTTTTTTCACTATGCCGGACACGAATGGTTTGATGTCTACGTATTCTCTCGCCTGGACGGTGCCAGAGAGCGTTACAGTATCGGTCAAATTCGTTTTCGAAACCACGTACTCGCTCACCTGAACTGTGCTCGTCTGTGTGGTGTTTTTGTTGCAGGATACGAACACCAAAGAGACGAAGAGGATCAGAACGATCCAGCGTACTCTGCGCACGCTCAAGCACCTCCCAAAAGCTCAATCAGGTCTAACCCCAGGACCGTCAAAAGGTTCACCTTGCTCATCAACAGGTCGAACTCCGCCTTGAAGAGTTCGAGTTCAGCCTCTTCGACGTCGAGTAAGGCCGATTCGAGATCCTGCTCTGAGACGAACTCTTTCTTTTTGTTCAATCTGTCCAGATTCATTTTCTTCAGTTCCAGATCGAGCCCACTGACCTGTTTCGAAATCTCCGCGATCCTCATCGAAGCGTACGCGTCCTTCACCGCTTTTTCTAAACTTTGCAGTTTTTCTTCGTAACTGGCATTCTGCAGGTTGAGCTTGTACTGGGTTATTCTGTAAGTCTGTGATCTTTCACCCCTGTCGATGAGATCGTAGCTGAACGAAAAGCCGAGCGATACGGAATAGCCTTCTTCCTTCAGTTTCAATCCTGCGCTCAGAGTCGGGTTCGGTAGCCAGGTCTGGTAAGACCTTTCACTCTGTTTTTTAGCGATCTGCAGTGAAATGTAAGAAGCCTGGGCGTCGTATCGTGATTTGACAGTTTCGAGTGCCTCTTGTTCATCTGGAAGCTCAAATGTGAGCCGGCGCAGCTGGTTCATCATAGTACCCAGAACGGTCTGTGAATAATCTTTCGATACGCCGGATCTGATCTGTTTTATCTTTTCAAGTTGCAGAACGAGATTCTGCAGCTGCTTTTGGGTGCTGAGTATATCTTCATAGGCGACGCTCCCAGTCTCGTAAGCTTTTCTCAATTCTTCCATCTGCTCGTTCAGGAGCTGGAGCCTTTTCGAGGTGATTTCGAGTTTCTTCGCATAATAGTAGCTGTTGAAAACATCGTTTGCGGTGTTCACAAAGACATTGTTCTTCACAGACAGAAGCTTCCAGCTCGCATCGAAAAGATTCTTCTGCTTTTCAAGCTGGTCCAGATCGAAGTTTGAAAACAAACTCCTGGAGACGGAAAACGTCCAGCCAGAATCTCTCCATTCTTTTCTCGAAGAAGAATACACCCAGCTGTTTGAGATGGAAAAGTTGAACCCTGCGATGTTCAAAAAGGTTATCGAGAGCGGCACGTTCACCGTGTAGGTCAGATCGCTGTCGGAAATCGATGCGCTGACAGTGAATCTATCCAACCCAACGTAAGGTATGAGTATGTTTTTGTCTTTCTGAACCTGAAAAACAGCTTCTTCGTAAGAAAGCTTTGCAGAAAGATAGTTCACATCGTTCTGCAGATTCTTCTGAACTTCGTCCAGGAAGGAAGCCAGCGCAAGGCCTGGCAACAACAACAGCAGAAGGACCTTTTTGATCATGGTCCATCACTCTCCAAGGATCGTCGAAAGGACCTTGGAGAAATCGAGTTCCGCATCGATGTACACATCGCACACGTTCTTTAAAAGAGATTTCAACTGCGAAAGGAATGTTCTTCTTGCATTCGTATAAGAAAGCTTTGCGTTCAGCACGTCCCGTTCAGATGCTACACCTGCGGAGAAATTCTTTTGAACGGTGTCGAGCTGCAGTTTCGCAACCTCGATCTTTTCCATCTGCGCCTGGATAGACTTGATAGCATTTCGAACGGTTTGAAGTTGATTTTCGTACGATTTTCTCAACGACAACAGATACGCCTGAACGTCAGCCTGGGCTTTTTTCAAATTCCTCTCGTACTGATTCTTCGTGTACTGCGACGGATTCACTAAACCTTCAAGGTCCATCTGTGCGATCTGAACGTTCAGCCTGGCCATGGCGAGCGTGAGCGATCTGTCCATGAGTTCATCGACTGTGGGCAGAGAGAAGTTCAGGTTCAACTTCGCCGGTTCTTTCACTTCGAACTTTTCTCCCACGAGCGCCTGAAAGTCTCTTTTCGCCTGTTCCACAGATAGTTTTGCGGCATCAACATCCTTTTCCGCCTCTATGAGCGTGGCGTTCGCATTTTTGAGATCCTGGAGTGTTCCGACACCTCTGTCATAAAGGTCTTTCTTTTCTTTGTAATCAATCTGTGCGATCTGCAGATTCAGCTGGGCTATCTCGAGCGCCAGCTGCGAGTCGAGCACGCCAAAATACGTGTCAAGAAAATCGCTCACGAAATTCTTCAAAGATTCTCTGTATGTGTTGTCGGCCCTCATTTTCGAAAGCTGGGCTGAAAGTTCCTGCCTCTTGTTCCTCGCTTCCAGCAACGCCTTCTGGTAATCGTCCTCGGCCTGTTCGCGGTCCAGTGTGAGTTTCAAATACGCTGGACTGCTGTTCTTGGCAGCTTCCAGAGCATCGACGATGCCTGCGAACATCGAGCAAACGAACACCACGAGCAATAGAACAGTGAGCCGCTTCATCTGAACCCCTCCTGGTTCAGTGACTGTCTACGAGTATTCTAAGCACCAGATTTGAAAAGAGATAGAATCTTTAATGAATCTCTAATGATTCATCCTGCACCGATCCTGCTTCCTCCCGCGCCGGAACCTATGCTTCCTCCTTTGAAGCCGCCCGAGGAGGATGAGGAGGTCTTCGAAACGGTCTGCGATGCGGTTCTGATCGTTGCTGGTATCGTATCGAGCATGGCAGGCTGTACAACGACGACGCTCGCCACTCGAGATTCACCTGGGGGATTCAGCTTTTTGAAATTCTCAGCCACAGTTTTGGCTATGCCCAGCGCGGCAGCATAGACGATGTATTCGTCCCAGATGGCCACCGACGCTGGTGGATACGAAGAGAGCGCAGAGAAATCGAGCAGGAACTTCTCAAAATTTTTCCATCTCAAATAATAAAGGAGCCCTTCCTTCGTCCATCGTGAAAAGACATCCTTCCTCATCGACAGGACGGTTATTCCCGCAGAGATGCAAAGAAACATGCACATGCGAACATAGTCAAGGAGCGTTCTGAACGCTGGATCGAGTCTGTTCGTGAGGATCAGAACAAGTATCGGAACGAAGAGAGCGAATAATGTCACGAAAGACTTCGCAATTCTGTTGCCCCTTTCGTCCATGAGTTTTCTTTCCTTTATTTCGTTGAAGACTGCTTGCTGCCACTTTCTGTAATTCGTCAGGAATTTTCTCGCATTCGGTTCTCTCTGAACAGCCTTCTTGAAGGTGTCGAAATCCAGCTTTCCATCGTGGATGAACCCATCGAAGATTTTCGGCAGTGGATCATCAGAATTCGTGGCGAAGCTGACTCCCACGACCTGTCCATTCTGAGAAGTTATGAACTCTGCCCTCTTTTCCTTCACCGCATTGAGCAGAAGGGCGTTCAGGCCATCTTCGTCCGGAAGGGAACACAACCGTTTCACAACACCGTTCACGACGTCGGGAGGATCCCTGTATGGTATCTCCCTTTCGTACTCGGCATCGTACGTTACTGAGAATTCCCTGCCGAATTTTCTGTAGAGATACAGGGGGAAGAAAACCACGAACAGCGCGTAAGTTGCGGTCAGTACAAGGCCAAGCGCGTTCTTCAATGTGTAATCGTGCTCGTATTTCAAAACTTCCTGCAGTGAGACGTCCTGGTATCTAACATCCTGGATCGAACTCAGTTTTGGAAAGACGTATCTGCCCTCAACGAAACTGTTCAGAGGGACGTTCCTGAAGATGAACTCCTTGATCCTGCCGTCTCTGTTAGAGCTCACTTGAAGACCCCAGGGATGGTGATAAACCCTCGCTTCACCGAACTCCAGGGGAAAAACCATCCTCACGTTGAGTTTCTTCACGATGGTCGGAGCTTCTTGCAGATACTTTATGAACAGCTGGGTGAAGTCCTTCCCATGAATGAGCAAGCTCTTAACAGTATAGCTGAACTTCAGCTGAACGGTGAGCCCACCAGGCGGTGTTTGAACGTACTCTTCCATGGAGCGGCTGAACTGGAAAAGCAGATCGACACTGTTTTGACCGATCCTGTTCAGCCGAACACCGCCCATCAGGGGCGGACCCTGGATCAGCTCGTAGCGAAAGTCTTCTATTGAGACACCCTCGGGCATGTCCAGGGCCCAGGTGACGTAGCGGAAGGGTTTTTTGAATTTCATCGTGAAGACTTCCGTGACATCCGCGGCTCCATCCGACCGCATGAACAGCGTGTAGTCCATCTGTTCAAGTTCGAAAAGATCTGTTCGAGGAAGGCTCGTGAAGAACATCAAAACGGAGAACAGAACCGCTCCGAGGACGAACGGAAAGATTCTTCTCATATCAGCTCAACTCCTGAAGCATCTGTTTCGCATCTTCGTAGCTCAATTTCCCTTCTGCGACCAGCCTGAGGATCCTTTTTTCGATCTCTTCCACTCTTTCTTTTTTGCTCATCACCTTCACGAGCACGTCGCCCGAGACAGTCGAAACCACGATCCTCATCCTGCCGTCTCCGAAAACGTACTCGTTCCCGCGCCTGCTGTAGCCCACGTTGGATGAAAGATCCCCGCCTGCACTCCTCAAAATGATTCTCAGACTTGGAAGGCCCACTACGTTCAGAATGACATCTCCGCTCACCGTGTTGATCAACCAGTCGTACTCTTTGCATTCGAGCCTGTCGACGTTCACATCCCCACTCGCGCTGGTGATGACAAGCTTTTCCATATCAGCGTTCGATAGTTCAGCATCACCAGAGATCGTTTTGATCTCAACATTCCGAGCCTTACAATCATCGATCTTTATTTCACCCGAGACGGTCTTCAAAATTCCGTGCTCGAATTCGATGGACGAAACCTCCACATCACCGGAGATGGAGCTGATCTGTAGCGATCTCAATTCCTTAGGAACTTGCAGTTCGAGGTCTTCCGGGGAACCTGAACCGAAACTGATCAGACCGAACAGGCTCTTTTCGTACTCCTTCGCATTTATCGTGAGCACATCGTCTTCAACACGAACGTCTGGCACTTCTTCTTCAAAAAAGAGCACGAAAGAGTTGTCACGACTCTTCGTGATTTTAAAGTTACCGCTAGCCAATCTGACACGCACTTCGTTCACATGTTTCTCTATGAAGATTGATTTTCTCTCCATCGTTCTTCCCTCCTAAAAACCCATGAACATGACGATCACCCAGATTACAACAATTTCGCCAGCTATGTAGATGAGTATAGGTACAATGTTGCCGAGGAACAGAAGGAAAATGTACAAAACCACAAAGAAAGAGTAAGTCAGAGCGATCGATTTCACCTTTATTTGTAGCAGCTTGTAACCTATGTAAGCCAGCAGCAGTGCCCCAACGATGGCACTGAGAACCTTGAAGAACAGCACTTCACACACCCTCCTTGAGTTTTCTGATCTTTTCGAGCGCTTCCTGGGCAGATATTTCTCCTTTTTCAAGGCTTTCAAGGATCTCGTTCACCTGCTTCTCCTGCTGCACCTCTTCGGCTTCGTAGCCGAGTGTCTTAACGATTGCTTCGAGTCTGGATCTGGCGGTTGGATAGGAAATACCGAGTTCTTTCTGTACCTCGCTGAGGTTCCCTCGAGCCTTTATGAAGATCCTCAGAAAACTCAATTGCTCTGGTGAGAGTCTGAAGAATTCCTCGAGCTCGAACTTGCCCCTGATCGTTGTTCCGCAGGAGGGACACGTGAGTTCGGTTATGATGAGCTGGTTGTCACACACGGGACACCTTGAGATCACACGCGCCATTGAAATCACCTCTTCCATTTTGTTCATACTCAACTAAAAATATCTTAGTTCCGAGTTCAAATTCTGTCAAGTACACGTCGATTTAACATCGAAGACGTTCCGACTGCCAAAGCAGTTGATAGAATCCTTGAGGAGGGGATCGGAGAGTGTACAGGAGGGTGCTCATAAAACTGAGTGGAGAGGTCATGTGCGGTGAAGGTGCCAGGGGTTTCGATAGAGAAAACATCGAATTTCTTGTCAAACAGCTGTCACAGGTCATAGAGTACGGCGTGAACGTGGGCATCGTCATAGGTGCGGGCAACATATTCCGAGGGGAAGAGCTCGTGGATCTTCCGCATTCGCTCGCCGATCAGATAGGTATGCTCGGCACAGTGATAAATGCACTGTATCTCAAAGGTGCCCTGCAAAAGGTGGGTATAAAGAGCGTTGTGGTGTCTCAGATCAGCTCCTTACCATCTATAAGACCTATTCACTACGACGATATAAACCTTTACTTCGATGCCGGTTACGTGGTCATTTTCGCGGGTGGCACGAGCAACCCATTCTTCACGACGGACACCGCCGCGGCGTTGAGGGCTGTGGAGATGGGTGCAGAGCTTTTGATCAAAGCGACCAAGGTTGATGGAGTGTACGACAGCGACCCGAGGAAGAACAAAAATGCAAGGAAATTTGAGAAGCTGTCTTACCAGGATGCGATAAAATTAGGCTTGAAGGTCATGGACACGGAAGCGTTCTCGATCTGTGGCAGGTACAAGCTGCCCATAGTTGTGTTGAACTTCTTTGAGGAAGGTGCGCTGTTGAAGGCCGTGAAGGGAGAGCCAGTTGGTAGCTATATCTCACCCGAATGAGGAGGTGGACAAATGTACAACGAGATCATCGATATCAGGGCGCGTGAGGTCCTCGACTCGAGGGGTAATCCGACGGTCGAGGTCGAAGTTTACCTGGAAGATGGCACGATGGCCTCTGCGATCGTTCCGTCTGGTGCTTCGACAGGAAAGTTTGAAGCGCTCGAGTTGAGGGACAAGGACAAGAGGTATCAGGGAAAGGGCGTTCTCAAAGCTGTGAAGAACGTTAACGAAGTCATCGCACCGAAGATCATAGGAATGAACGTGTACGATCAGGTGGCGATCGACAATGCGCTGACCGAACTGGATGGGACGGAGAACAAATCCAAGCTCGGTGCCAACGCGATCCTCGGAGTCTCGATGGCCGTGGCGAGGGCCGCTGCAGAAAGTCTTTACCTGCCGCTTTACAGATACCTTGGAGGTCCCAATGCAAAGGTTTTACCTGTTCCTTTCATGAACGTCATCAACGGAGGAAAGCATGCGGACAACAACCTGGACATCCAAGAATTCATGATCGTACCGGCAGGCTTCGACAAGTTTTCTGAGGCACTGCGCTGTG
Organism: Thermotoga sp. Ku-13t; assembly: GCF_011057685.1. Taxonomy (NCBI): domain Bacteria; kingdom Thermotogati; phylum Thermotogota; class Thermotogae; order Thermotogales; family Thermotogaceae; genus Thermotoga; species Thermotoga sp. Ku-13t. The sequence continues at coordinate 63,483 of NZ_LNFY01000010.1, forward strand.
GTGCTGAAGTGTTCCACACGCTCAAAAAGATCCTCCACGACGCTGGTCACGTCACATCCGTGGGTGATGAGGGTGGATTCGCACCCAACCTATCCTCCAACGAGGAGGCCATCAAGGTACTCATCGAGGCGATCGAAAAGGCAGGTTACGAACCCGGCAAAGACGTCTTCATAGCGCTCGATTGTGCCGCTTCTTCTTTCTACGACGCCGAGAAGAAGAGATATCTCATCGACGGGTCCGAGAAAGCTTCCGAAGAGCTGCTGGATTACTACGGAAAACTTGTTGAAAAATATCCGATCATAAGCATCGAAGATCCTTTCGACGAAGAAGACTGGGACGCGTTCGTCAAGCTGACGGCCCAGATAGGCGAGAAGGTTCAAATCGTCGGTGACGATCTCTACGTGACGAACATAAAGAGGCTGCAGAAAGGGGTTCAGCTGAGGGCAACGAACTCGATACTCATCAAGCTCAACCAGATAGGTACGGTCACGGAGACGCTAGACGTCATAGAATTTGCAAAGCAGAATCACATGACGTGTATCGTGTCACACAGATCCGGTGAGACTGAGGATACATTCATCGCAGACCTTGCGGTTGGCACAAACAGTGGTATGATAAAAACTGGTTCACTGTCCCGTAGCGAAAGGATCGCCAAGTACAACAGGTTGCTCAGAATAGAGGAAGAGCTCGGAGGCATGGCCCAGTACAGGGGTGTGGAATCCTTCTACAGCATCAAGAGGTGAACTCAACAAGAAAAACAAGAAACGGCGCGGCTGCACGCCGCGCTTTTTGATCGATGGAGGAACAGAACATGAACGAGAGGAGTAAACAGTTTTCGAGAGCGGCCTGGATCGGTGTCTGGGCGAATGGAATACTCTCCGCTGCAAAAGTGATGGCTGGGCTGCTGTTCAACAGCTCGGCCGTGCTGGCGGACGGCATCGACACAAGTACAGACGTGTTCACTTCCTTAGTGACGCTGGTTTCTGCAAAGATATCCAGCAGACCACCGGACAAAACGCATCCTTACGGCCATGAGAGGGCTGAAACCATAGCGGCGAAGGTCGTTTCGTTCGTGGTGTTCTACGCCGGAGTGAGCCTGCTGATCAGTTCCATCAGGAGAATAATCCTGCTCGAACATGCAAAGATCCAGGGCGTGATACCGCTGTTTGTGACGATCGTTTCGATGGTGGTGAAAAGCTGGCTGTTCCTGTACAAGTACAGCGTCGGAAAAAAGTTGAACAGTTCGGCGCTCATCGCCGACGCGTTGAACATGAGAAACGACATTCTCATCTCGAGCACGGTCCTCTTCGGTGTGATCCTGAACAAGTTTGGGATCTGGTGGATGGACAGCGTTGCGGCGCTCGTGGTTTCTATCATGATCGTCAGGACGGCGTTCAACATTTTCCGTGAAACGAGTTACGAACTCATGGACGGCATGCAGGATCTGGAGATCTACGAACAGATTTTTGAAGCAGTCAGGTCGGTGGAGAACGTGAAAAACCCGCACAAAGTTCGTGTGAGGCAGGTGGGCTACAAGTACTTCGTTGACATAGACATCGAAGTCGATCCGAGTTTCACCGTCCAGAGAGGTCACGAGCTCGCCACGCGAGTCAAAGAAGCTATAATTGCCAAAAACGATAGGATCGCGGATGTTTTGGTGCACGTTGAACCTGCCGGCAACATCGAGCAGGAACCGTTCGGCCTGGACCAGGAGAAACTGAATTCCAGCAGGTGAAATCACTTGGTTTCACGGAGAACGGCGAGTTTTTCGACGAGCGAGTCCATCAACTGGATGTAATCGCCCACGCTCCAGCCCATCAGGTCGATGGTCACAGGCTGTAAATTCAACTGCTCCGCCAGTTTCAAAGCAGCTGCACTCTCTACGTGTTCGTCCACGAACAGGTGTTTCACGAGGCCTTTTTTCACCAGATTCGTCAGCTCTGCCAGTTTCTTGGTGGTCAAGCCCACTTCATGACCCGTTTCCAAAGCGAAGATCTCTCCGAGGTCGAAACGCTTTGCGAAGTGTGTGAGAGCTGGATGAACCTCAACTATGATTCTGTTCTTTACAGGCGCAAGCTTTTCGTTCCACAGCCAGAATCTCTCCAGCAAACGTTTTGAAAAATGCACCCAGTTGGCTTCAAACTGCTCAGTGAGTCCTGGTTCGAGACGTGAAAACGATAGCATCAGCAAGTGCGAAAAAACAAGCACGTTCACAGGATCGAGCCACAAATGTTCGTCTTCTTCGAAATCTTTCTCGAACACTCCTTCGCTGAACATCAGAACCTTGTTGGCGAACATCGACTGAACCTTGCTTGCCCACTGCTCAAAGCCAGCCAGGATTATCAGATCGGCCCGGTTCAAGAGTTCCAGATCGCTGGTTTTGAGCTGGTAGAGATGCGGGTTACTGTCTTTGTTCATGACGCACACAACATTGTGTCCCTCGGGCAGGATCTCTTTCACGATGAGTTCCAGAGGTCTGATCGAAACTGCGACCGTTACGGATAGAGCGAACGTGCAGAGCAATGAAAGAAGTACGATCATCCAGCGCACGTTTATCCCCCCAATCAAAAAGAGGGGGATCTTTCCCCCTCTGGTGGAGCCGATGGGACTTGAACCCACGACCTCTACCGTGCCATGGTAGCGCTCTCCCAAACTGAGCTACGGCCCCACGCACAATTTATTATACCCCATGGTGCGCAAGTTGGCAACAGGTTCCATGAAGTGCCGGCAGTGGAACTTCTCCTCAGAAATAGTGCCCCGCTGCGTGAACTGCGGCGATCGCTCCGTCGGCGACGGCTGTGATGATCTGTCTCACGTTCTTCTTCCGAACGTCTCCGATCGCGTAGATGCGTGGCACACTCGTTTCCATCCACTCGTTCGTTATCACGTAACCGTTTTCGTCGAGCTCGATCAAGCCTTTCACCAGGTCGGAGTTCGGAACCGAACCGATGGCCACGAAGACTCCGTCGATTTTTAGCTCGTTCAACTCGTTAGTCTTGACGTTCCTCACGACGATCTTCTCGAGTTTCTTATCTCCGACGAACCGGTCCACGACGGTATCGAAGAGAAACTTTATGTTCGGTCTTGCGAAAGCTTTATCCTGGAGGATCTTGACGGCTCTGAGCTTGTCCCTCCTGTGGATCACGGTAACGGTGCGTGCGATTTTCGATAAGTATATAGCATCGTTGATCGCCGTGTCGCCGCCCCCAACTACCGCCACGTCCTTGTCCTTGAAGAAGTAACCATCACACGTGGCACAGTAAGAAACACCTTTTCCCGTCAGTTCCAGTTCTCCAGGAACGTTCAATTTCTTTGGATCCGTGCCAGTGGCGAGTATCAGCACACCCGCTTCGATGGTTCTTCCATCGTCAAGCACAACGGCACGCTTATCGCCATCCACCACGATCTTCGTCACGGAAGCGTTCAGGAACTCGGTTCCCAGCGATTCGGCGTGTTCTTTCATCCTCTTGGCGAGCTCGGATCCTTCGATGTTTGGAAAGCCGAGGTAGTTGTCTATGTACGTTGTGAAGTTCAGCTGACCACCTTCGAGCACTTTTTCTACAATCAGAACACTCAATCCGGCTCTGCGAGCATAAACCGCAGCACCGAGCGCTGCAGGTCCACCGCCTATGGTCAACACATCGTATCTGTCTTTAACTTCTCCTGAGCTCAGTTCGAACAACATTTCAGATCTTCCTCACCGCTTTCATGAGTTCCTGGACGAACATGTGCTCAGGATAAGCGCCTATGAACTCGTGGACGTCGTTTATCACGGTGTGTGGAACCGAAGAGACACCGTACCTCATGCTGAGTTCAGGAAATTCGTTCGCTTCGATCATCTCGGCCACGATGTTTCTGTTGATCAGAGCCGCACTGTGCGCCATGAGCACGGCCTTTGGACAGTACGGACAGGTCGGCGTGACGAAAACCCTTATCCTTACAGGAACGTTTATCGATTTGATCTGGTTGATCTGTTGTTCGTTGAAGAAGACGGGTTTGCTGTTGGAGACGGCGATGATGTCCTGAATGAGTGTTGAAAATTCATGGCCCGACGGGACGCCGTAGAAGCGTATGCCGGTCTCCTGGCCATTCGAATCCAGAAGGATTATGGCCGGCGTCATTTCCACCCTGTAACTGTTCGCCAGCTCTGGTTCCTTTTTGACGTGGTGACTGCTCAACTGGATCTTCCCATCTATGGTGGAGAGTTCCTCCAGAACCTGCTTTGTCAGATCACAGTACTCGCACTCGCTCGGATCGTCAACGAAGATCAGTACCTTCACCGGGTCTTTCAGTTGTTCGTCGAACATCTTCTTCAGATATTTCGTGTCCTTTTCACTCAACAGCGGCATAACCATTTCCCTCCCATCGATGTTTCTTCCGAGAAAATTCTACCAGAATAGTCGGAATTTAGTATCTTCGATCGAGTAAAAAAGATGTTACACCAAGACACAGCAAAAACAACCCCAACCAGAAACTTTGGGCTCTCAGAACGTTCATCTCGCGCAGTACGAAGCTTGTGGTCAACAAACCCCAGCAGAGCAGGAGCGAGGCGATGTTTTTCCTGATCGCGCGCTTGAAAAGATAGTTGAGGGCGTATTCGCTTTTGGTATGACCTGCGGACAGGAAAAATATCCTCAGCCTCTTGTCTTCGTTTTCCAGAAGCGTGGACAGTCTGCCGGCATGGAAAAAGAAAGAGACGGCCAGGAAAATGAGTAGATCTCGAGCCCTGTAAACTTCGAAAGAACTCGTGTACAGCAGAAGAAGTCCGAGTGTGGTCAGTGTGTTCATGAACGCGAACGGGGAAAGGTTTATGTTTGCAAAACTCACGAAACCTGCCCACGCCAGCAAGCCGGCAATGACCAATCCAGTGGTGGAAAGGAACAGACCAAGGAGAACCTCGTTCAACATTTCACTGCTTCTCTCCCTCTTCTGGTTCTTTCCTTAGAGCCTCCACTATACCTGCCAAGCTCGACACGATCGCCGTAGCTTCGATCGGGAGGAATATCTTGGTCGCTTTACCGTTGGCGATCTCCTTGAGCGCCTCGAGGTATCTTATCGCGATCAAATCGCTGGTTGGAGCGCCTTCGTGTATCGCTTTAAAGACGTTCAGTATGGCCTGGGCCTGGCCTTCCGCTTCGGCTATGAGTTTGTAACGATTCGCCTCGGCGACCTTCTTTATCGCCTCTGCCTCACCTTCCGCCCTCAGTATTGCTGCGTTTTTCTCGCCTTCAGCCTTCAGAATCTCCGCCTGTTTGATACCTTCTGCTTCGAGAATCGCAGCCCTCTTGGTTCTTTCCGCCTTCATCTGTTTGCTCATCGCTTCGGTGATGTCCTTCGGTGGATCGATCTTCTTGATCTCCACCCTTGTGATTCGAACGCCCCACTTGTCTGTCGCGTCGTCCAGAACGGTCCTCAGTTTCGCGTTGATCTTTTCCCTGGAGGTCAGCGTCTGATCTAACTCGAGTTCACCTATCACGTTCCTCAGGTTGGTCTGTGCGAGTTTCAGAGTGGCGAACTGGAAGTTGTTGACGTTGTAGACCACCTTGTACGCGTCGGTTACCTCGTAATAGATCACGGCGTCCACCGTCACCACGACGTTGTCCTTCGTTATGACTTCCTGCGGCGGAACGTCTATGACCATTTCCCTGAGATCGACCTTGATCATTCTGTCGAAGAACGGTATGATGAAGTGTAGGCCAGGTCCGACTTCCCTGTGGAACTTTCCAAGTCGTTCGATGAGACCTCTCTGGAACGGTCTCACAACCTTGATACCGGTCGCGGCGATTATGAACAGCAGAACGACCAGCACAGCGAGGGCTATCATCATGCTTCACCACCCCTTTCGATTTTTCGCACCACCACGTGGGCACCTTCCACCTTCAGAATCGTCACTTTTTCACCTTCTTCGATCGTTGTATCGTCCGATTCAGAATAAGCCCGCCAGATTTCACCGTTCACCTTCACGAGGCCCTTGCTCTGCTTGTTGTCTATGGTCTCTACGACTATCGCTTCCTTTCCTATTATCTCATCGATGTAGATTTTTCTCGTTTCAGATTTCGTGAGTTTCTTGGCCAGGGGTCTTGTGAGGAGGACGAGGGCTGCAGAGACCCCCATGAAGGTGACCAGCTGCATTATCGTTCCAGATAGAAAGCTCACCCCAGCCGCCGCAAAGGCTCCGAGGGCGAACCAGAAGAAGAAAAATGTTGGTGTGAGGATCTCGGCAACCACCAAGATTACTCCGAGGATGAGCCAGAACACGTAAGGCTCCATCGTATCACCTCCTCACATCGTGAACAGTTCGTTCGGATCAACGTAATAAACCTCGAACGATTCTTCTGAGAGGTTCTTCAGATACTTCTCTATCTTTCCCGAATAACGCGACGATATGTGGTAGAGAATGAGTTTCTTAACCTTTGCCTCCCTGGCTATGGAGAGAACCTCATCCAGAGATGCGTGCGCATTCATCTTCCTGTCTTCTTTCTTCAAGAATGTGCATTCGTGCAGGAGGATTTCCGTTTCAAAGGCGTCTTCGGGGTCTATTCCGTAAGTGTCCCCTGAAATGGTGAGAACCTTCTTCTCATAAGATTCCGTGATGCTGTCTTGACCGAGTTCTCGAGAGAGGCGGGCGATCTGTGCCTGCGATAGGTTCTTGTACTCTTCTTTCAATCTTCTTCGAACTTCGATCACGTTGTATCCGAGACTTTGATCGTACTGTGTGTGCCTGACTTTGAAAGGGACCACGTACCTTGCAAAGCTTCCCGCCTGTCTGAGGAAGATCTTCTGTCCCGCAGTTATGGGGACGAAGCTCAATTCAAACCTCAGATCACCATTGACTTTCAGGATGAACTGCAGCCACTCCTCGACCGCCGTGTTTCCTTTCGGGTAGTATACGATGAGGGGTTTTTCTCTGTCCCCCATGGAGTTGTTTCTGGAGTTTATTATCGTCCATAAACCGGATATGTGATCGACGTGACCGTGTGTCAGGAAGATGTACTTTATGGCGTAGATCCTGTTCCCCATGGTCAAAGAAACGCCTTCACCGGCGTCGAACAGGATCCTCTCTGGCGCGTAATAGATCCAAGTTGAATAGAGAGCCTTGGAGTATACCTCGAGTATCAGCCCTGTTCACTCCCTTTGCCGGCGACGACCTCAACCTTCACCGTGCCTCTAACGCCTCCGGGAAGCCTCAATTTGACGTCGTACAACCCGACTTCCTTGATGGGTTTTTCGATTTCGATCCACTTCTTATCGATCTCGGTTCCCACGCTTTGACTCAACAACTCTGCGAGGGCCACGCCCGTGAGCGCCCCGAAGAGTTTACCACCAGCTCCAGCCTTGACCTCGATCCTGTGAACCTTCCTCTGAAGCTGTCTCAGAATCTCTTCGCTCTTTTTTCGAACCAGATCCTCCTTGTGTTCTTTCATCGCTTTTTCGTTTTCCAGCCTTTTAATCTCACCTTCCGTGGCCGGTTTGGCGAGACCTTTGGGTATCAAATAATTCCTCGCGTACCCATCGCTCACTTCCTTGATCTCGTTGGCTTTCCCAATATTGGGAACATCCTTGAGGAGTATGACCTTCACGTTTTCTCCCCCTCCCTCAAGTTCATTATACATGGTGGGTCGAATCACATTTATGGAACAGTCCTTTCGTTTCAACCCCACAAAGTGCAGTTCACCACGATCCGCATTTTTCTGGTTATACTCTCTGTGGGTGAGAACATGGAATACGACGTGTATCTGGGCATAGACAGTGAGGACGTTCATAAGCTGAGCTACATCCTCGAGGTTGAGGACAATCTTTTGAACATGAGAAAGTACCAGAACGGGCTTCTGAGGATACTCGTTCCTGCCGATCTGCTCGACGAACTGCTGAACCTTCTTCAGAGTGTGAAGGATTATGTGAAGTTCGAGCTGGTGGACGTGAGACTGAACCGTGGGGTTATTTGATTTTCTCAAACCCGACGAGTTCGTGGACGATGTGAAAAACCTGCGGATCGACGAATACCTTTCCATGGGGAAGGATGTGTTCGTTTTTGACTTTGACAACACGCTCGGTTTCTGGCGGACCGCCGAGGTGAGGGAAGATTTCAGACCTGTGCTGGAATATTTGAAATCCAAATCGGGCCAGGTTTTCATCGTGTCAAACGGTCGTCCAAGAAAGCTGAAGGATCTGGATGGATTCAACGTTGTCTGGCGGGCGGGTAAGCCTTTTTCGAGGAAACTGAGGAAAATTTTCGAAGATTTCAATCCATCCCGTGTGGTGCTCATAGGCGATCAAATTTTCACCGATGTGGTAACCGGAAAAAGGCTGGGTTTCTACACGGTGAAGGTGAAACCTCTCTCTAACAGAGAATTCTTCGGCACCAGGATACTGAGAGTTTTCGAAAAGATTCTTTTCATGTGTTGGAAGGGAAGATGAGCGATGAAGTGTAAAGGATGCGGTGCAGAGCTTCAGCATGAGGACGAAGCTCTTCCCGGTTACATACCCAAAGACGTGTTCGAAAGAAGAACGCTCTTGGGTGAAGAGATTCTCTGCCAGCGTTGTTTCAGAGCGAGACACTACGGAAAATTGATGCCCGTAAGGTTCGAAGAGTTCTCGAACCAGCTGCGAGACGTGGCCAGGTCTGTGGATGTGGTCGTGTGGGTTCTCGATATCACCGATTTCGAAGGCAGTTACGATCCACAGGTCACACAGATCCTTTCCGGGGTGAAAAAGATTCTCGTTGTCAACAAGATAGATTTGCTCCCGAGGGCCGTCACCGTGCGGGAGATAGAAGAGTGGGTTCGGAAACAGATCAGCGATCATCCTTTTGATGTGATTCTCACCAGCGCCACGGGGCATTACGGGATCGGAAGGTTGAAAGAAAGGATTCTCAAGTTTCGTCAGGTGCTCTTCGTCGGCGTGACCAACGTTGGTAAATCTTCACTCTTCAAAGAACTCACCGGGATGGATGTGAGCGTCACACCTTTTCCCGGAACAACTCTGGGATTCATACAGGCGAAGATGTCCGACACCGTGCTTTTCGATTCGCCTGGCATAACCACCGGTCGCAGGCTGATAGATCTGCTCAGTCCGGAAAGCCAGAAAAAACTCACACCAACGGATCATTTGAGCAGGTTCACCTTCAAGCCGGACCGAAACGACGTGATCTTCCTCGGAGGGGTGTGCCGGCTGGATTTCGACTTTGAAACGGAGTTGCGGCCCATCTTCCAGATCTTTGCGAGCGAGGCGGTGAAGTTCCATCAGACGAGCAAGAATAAGGCTGAGGATCTCTGGAGAAGACAGTATGGAAAACTTCTCACCCCGCCTTTCGATCCAGAGGAATTGCCGCTGGAGAATTTGAAACTCCGGGAAGAGAGGTTCACGCTGAACGCCGGTGAGGAGCTCGCGATAGCAGGTTTAGGCTGGTTGAGCGTCCGTCGCGGACCGTTTGAAATTTGTTTGAAAACGATCGATGGTATAAATATAAGAAAGAGAGAAGCACTGGTGAACCCTGCGAGAAAGGAGAGACGAGCATGAAGAAAAAAGAACCAGGAATTGTAGTTGGTGTGAGTAACAGGCACGTACACCTCTCGAGGGAAGATCTGGACATTCTCTTCGGCAAGGGTTACGAGCTGAAACCCATCAAAGATCTGGGACAGCCAGGCCAGTTTGCCGCCGACGAAAAAGTCATAATCGTTGGTCCCAAGGGAGCGATAGAAGGCGTCAGGGTACTTGGACCTGTGAGGAAGGAAACGCAGATCGAGATTTCCAGAACAGATGCCTTCAAACTTGGGCTCAACCCACCGGTGAGAGATTCCGGAGACATAGAAGGTTCTCCTGGCATTGTGATCGTTGGGCCAAAGGGTGTGGTGGTGAAGGATAAAGGCGTCATCCTGGCGAAGAGGCACATCCACATGCATCCGAAGGATGCGGAGCATTATGGCGTCAAGGACAAAGACTCGGTGAAAGTTCTGTGCGAAAAAGAAGGTCGCAGGCTCATCTTCGACGATGTTCTGATAAGGGTCAGTGAAAAGTTCGCTCTCGAATTTCATGTGGACACGGACGAGGCCAACGCGGCGTTGCTGAACAACGGTGATCTGGTATGGATAATAGAAGAATAGTTGTTGTGTACCAGGGAAGAACTTTCGAATTCGAAAAGTCAATGACGGTGAAACAACTGCTGAACGAATTGCGGTTGAATCCGCTCGAACATCTCGTTCAGGTGGATGGAAAGCTCTACACGGAAGACAGGACCATAAAACCTGGTTCGCAGGTCGTGATCCGCAGGGTGACTTCTGCAGGCTGAGGGGGCTGAGGCATGTTCGAACCAGAAGTGCTGAACTTGAAGGATGAAGTGGTTGAGCTACGCAGGACGTTCCACATGTATCCAGAGATCGAGTTCGACCTGCACAGAACGTCCCAGATCGTGGCAGATTATCTTGAATCGCTCGGACTGGAAGTGAAACGCAACGTTGCAAAAACGGGTGTTGTTGCTCTTCTAAAGGGTGCGAAGCCTAGCAAGACGATCATGCTGAGAGCGGACATGGACGCACTCCCACTGCAGGAACTCAACGACGTACCTTACAGATCAAGGATAGACGGAACGATGCATGCGTGCGGGCACGATGGACACACCGCGATGCTCCTCGTGGCTGCGAAGGTGTTATCGCACAGAAGGGAGCAGCTGTGCGGAAACGTGAAGTTCGTCTTTCAACCTTCTGAGGAACGTTTTCCTCCGGGCGGGGCGCTGCCCATGATCGAAGAAGGAGTGCTCGAGAATCCGAAAGTCGACATGGCGTTCGGGATCCATCTGTGGAACGCCTTACCGGTGGGAACGGTTGGGGTGCGTGCGGGGGCGTTGCTCGCTGCGGCAGATGAATTCAAGATAGTTCTCAAAGGTAAAGGTGGACACGGTGCTTATCCACACGTATGTAAAGATCCTGTGGTCACGGCGAGCGAACTCGTGCTGGCGTTGCAGACTCTGGTGAGCAGGAACGTCGATCCTCTCGAGAGTGCTGTCGTGACTGTTGGAAAGATTCAGGCGGGCACGGCGTTCAACATAATTCCTGAAACGGCCGTGCTCGAAGGTACGGTCAGAACGTTGAACGAGCGAGTGCGTGAGACGATCAAGCAGAGGATGAAACAGCTCGTCGCCGGCATCTGTGCTGCCTACGAGATGGATTTCGAAATCGATTACAAGGATGGTACTGCGGTTCTGATGAACGATCCAGAGCTGACAGAGTTCGTTCGTAAAGTGGCAGAGAAAGTCGTTGGAAAAGACAGAGTCGTCGAAGTTCCACCGTCCATGGGTGGGGAAGATATGTCGTTCTTTTTGCAGAAAGTCCCTGGCGTGTTCTACCTGGTCGGCTCAGCCAACCCCGAGAAGGGACTGGACAAACCGCACCATTCACCTTACTACGACATAGATGAAGATTCCCTGCTCGTAGGTGTACAAATGCATGTGAGCCTGGTAACTACGCTGTTGGGAGAAACATGCTGATCGTTCTTGTGAAAATAATCGAAGCGTTCGTTTTACCGCCAGGTTTGTTTGTCAGCGTGCCTTTTGTGTTCGGCCTGCTGTGGTTGAAGAGTTCAAAGAAGAAGGCTTTGCTGTTGCTGTTTTTTTCTCTTCTGAGTTATCTGCTGACCACCAGTATAGGTACTTTCCTGTTCATCAGACCGCTGGAAAAGAGTTTTCAACCGCAGGTGTTTGAGAACTGCGATGCGGTGATCGTGCTCGGTGGGGGAATCTTCAAAACTCCCGATGGTTACGAACTGCGTCCCCACGCGTTCAAAAGGATCGTGGAAGCAATTCAGCTTGCAAAGAAGTACGACGCCGTGCTCATAGTTTCTGGCGGCACGCTGCCGGGCACTTTTAGTGTGCCTGAGGCTTCGATCATGGCGGAACTGGCACGAAGGTTTGGATTGTCCGACGAGAAAATACTTCTGGACCTCCAGAGCAGGAACACCTACGAGAACGCGAAGAACGTGACCAACATCGTGAGACAGTTGGATTTGAAACGACCGGTGCTGGTCACATCAGCCGTGCACATGAAGAGGGCCGTTATGAGTTTCAAAATGTTCAACTTGGAAGTTCAACCACATCCTGTGGATTATCTCTGCGATTATGGACCGCTCAGCTGGGTCGATTTCGTGCCAACAAGAGAATCGCTCGAAGCGAACATGCTGGGACTCCACGAAGTCGTGGGGTTGCTCTGGTACAAGCTCAGTTCAAGATGAATCACCTCACGAGTGCCCCAAAGCGTGAGGCGAGCTTGTGAAGAACTTCATCGCTTGGCGTTTCGATGCCCGGCAAAGGTTTCAGGGTTTTCTGAGCCCTGAAACGCTGCAGATACCACGTACTGCCTCCCACGATCTTACCGATGAACGCAAGGTCATCCTCATTCATCAAGCCTGGAACGTACGTGGTTCTGACCTCGTGTGGAATGGAACACTTTTTGAGAATGTTGAGTGTCTGGAGAACGTTCTCAAACATATCCTGCGCGGTATCGTGGTCCAGGCCTGTGATTGAGTGAAAGTGCTCCGCGCCAGCCTTGAAATCCAGCGCCACATAGTCCAGAAGAGCTTCCTTGAGAAGCTGTTCGACCAGTTCCGGATTACTCCCGTTCGTATCGAGTTTCACAAGATAGTTTTCTTCCTTGAGAATGCGAACGAAGTTCAGAAGCTTCTCGTGTATTGTCGGTTCTCCACCTGTTATCACCACGCGGTTCGTGATGGTCCTTCTGCGTATCTCTTCGAGGATCTCATCTTCCGTTGCTTTCTCCACTCGCCCCAGCACCAGCTCCGGATTGTGACAGTAGGGGCAACGAAAGTTGCAACCCACCGTGAAAACAACGCTCGAGACCGATTTCGGGTAATCCAGCAGGCTGGTGAGAATCATTCGTGCGAACATCAAACCCTCACGGTCTTCCTCAACCTGAATTCCTCCTGCTTTCCTGAGTTCCAGCTCTTGACCGGCCTGTAATAACCAACGACCCGGGAATAAACCTCTACCGGCTTACCGCAGAACGGACAGTTTTTCTGTTCCCCGCGCAGATATCCATGGTCCTGGCACACGCTGAACGTAGGCGTCAGGGTCAGGTAAGGCAACTTGTAACGGGTGAATACGGATCTCAGAAGCTGTGGAACGGTTTCTGCCTCTATCGATTCACTGAGGTAGATGTGCAGCACCGTTCCACCCGTGTAAAGAGACTGCAGCTCGTCCTGGTGCTCGAGCACGTGGAAAAGATCGTACCCACCGTCAACGGGAAGCTGGGTCGAATTCGTATAGAACGGTTCGTTCACCCCGCTCGTGTAGATATTCGGGAAAGTTTTTCTGTCTATCTTCGCGAACCTGTAACTCACACTCTCGGCCGGAGTGGCTTCCAGGTTGTAGAGGTTGTTCGTCTCCTTCTGGAACTGTAAAAGTTTCTCTCTCATGAATTGAAGAACCTTTATCGCGAATTGCCTGCCTTCTTCGGTATCTATCCCCACCCCCAAGAAGTTCATACAGGCTTCGTGCATACCCACTAGACCTATGGTTGAGAAGTGATTCGACCAGTAACTGCCCGTCGTTTCGTGGACATCGGAAAGGTAGAAACGTGAGTACGGATAGAGCCCTTTCTCCGTGAGATCTTCAAGAACACGCCTCTTGATCTCCAAACTGTCTCTGGCAAGCTCCATCAGCTTGGAGAGCCTTTCGAAAAATTCGTCTTCGTTCGAAGAAAGGTAACCGATCCTCGGCATGTTTATCGTAACCACGCCTATGCTGCCTGTGAGTGGATTGGCACCGAACAGACCCCCGCCTTTTCTTGCCAGCTCACCTTTCTGGACCAGGAACTGTGAGAGCCTTTGTCTCACCGATGTGTTGTCCAGACGCAACCTGCAACACATGCTTCTGACGTCCGAAGGATCCATGTCGCTGTTGATGAAATTCGAAAAGTAAGGTACTCCGTACTTCGCTGTGAGTTCCCACAACGGATGGAACCTGTCCGAATCCCAGGGGAAGTCCCTAGTGATGGCGTAAGTCGGGATCGGAAAAGTGAAGATCCTCCCATGTGCATCCCCTTCGATCATCACTTCCCAGAACGCCCTGTTGAGCATATCCATTTCGTCCTGGAATTCAGCGTAAGTGTGGTTCTGGCGCTCACCAGCGACGATAACCTTCTGCTGCTTCATGTGTTCCGGAACGACCAGATCGAAGCTCAGGTTCGTGAAAGGAGTCTGAAAGCCTGTCCTAGTTGGCACGTTCAGGTTGAAGATGAACTCCTGGATTGCCTGCTTCACTTCCTCGTACGTCAGTCCATCGTGTGCAATGAAAGGGGCGAGCAGGGTGTCGAAATTCGAAAAGGCTATCGCACCGGCCGCTTCTCCCTGAAGCGTGAACATGAAGTTGACGATCTGACCCAGGGCACTTCGAAAATGTCTTGGAGGTCTGCTGGATATTTTTCCCTGCACACCTGTGAAACCTTTTAAGAGGAGGTCTTCCAGGCTCCAGCCCACGCAATAGACAGACAGAGAACCGAGATCATGGATGTGCATGTCCCCTTTGATGTGTGCAGAAGCGATTTCTTTAGGATAGATCTCTTCGAGCCAGTATCTCGCGACGATCGAAGAATAGAGATAGTAGTTGAGCCCCTGGAGCGAATACGACATGTTGGAATTCTCGTAAACCCTCCAATCGGCTCTGTTGAGATAATCTTTCACAAGGTTTCTGATCATACTGACACCTCCCACGCAGGATCCGGCACGAACAGTATACCCAATATGTAGTATCCCTGTCAAGAAGAACACTATATATGGTCTATCATTCACGCAAGTGTGATCTCTCTTTGACAGTTTTCCTGAAGATCGGTACGTTACCTGGCACAGATCCCGGTGTGCCTGGTAAAATCGCCATAGGAGAGTGAGAGAGTGAAGCTGGAAAATATTCTACCAAAGGAGATCATCGAAAAGTTGAAAGAACAAGCAAGATCCGGTGGACCATACATACAGGAACTTTCGGATAAGATGAAGGAGACCGTTGAACTCGTTGGAAAGGTCGCGAGCAAGAAACTCCAGGAATCCAAGGACGGCAAGAAGTTCCTCCTCATAACGCTCACCGACAGAACCGGGAGCATACGTGCGGTGGACTGGTACAATGCAGAAGAGAATGATGCGCGTCTCACGGAGGGAGACGTCGTCCTCGCGAAGGGACGTGTTGTGTTCTTCGAGGGGCACCTGCAGCTGAACATCGAGAAAGAGAAGGACGCTCTGACAATTCTCGCTGAGGATCAGTACGATTACGAGAGGTTTGTGGAAATAACCAAGAAAAACATCGAGTTGCTGTACCAAAAGCTCATCGAGTTCATAAACGATGTACGTGACAGGGAGATAAGAACCTTACTTGAGTCGCTTTTCGTGCGTGACAAAGAGTTCGTTTCCAGTTTCGTTCAGGTACCTGCGGGTGTCAGCGTGCACCACGCTTACGTTGGCGGGTTACTGGAGCACACCGTTGACGTTGTCACCCTGTGTCGGAAGGTGAACGACGTTTACGATTTTCTCAACAGGGATGTGCTCATCGCGGGTGCGATACTGCACGACATAGGCAAGGTTAAAGAATACAGAATAACGAAGAAGGGTTTGGAGGTGACGACAGAGGGAGAGCTCAAAGGGCACATCGCGCTCGGTCTGGAAATACTCCGGCAGAAAGCCAGCGGAGTGAACATTTCCAGATCGAAGCTTTTGCAGCTGGAACACATAATCCTCTCTCACCACGGAGAGTACGAGTTCGGTTCTCCCGTCCTGCCCAAGACTGTGGAAGCTTACGTGGTGCATTCACTCGAAAACATGGATTCGAAATTGTCCAGGTTCAGGATCATAAACGAGAAACAGAAGAACGGTGACAAAGCTTGGAGCGATTTCGACAAACATCTGGGAAGACGCATCTGGCTGGGAAGGTGGAAGGATGAAGATTAAATTCGGTACGAGCGGCTGGAGGGCCATCATCAGTGACGAATTCACGTTCAAAAATGTGCGCATCGTGTCGCAGGCCATCGCCGAGTACCTGAAGAGAATCGGTGGAAAAAGGGTGATCGTCGCACGCGACACGCGCTTCATGACCGAACGTTACGCCCGACTGGTTGCGGAGGTGCTCACGGCCAACAATCTGAAGGTGTTGATGCCGGAAAATCCTACTCCCACGCCGGTGGTTTCTTTCACAATACGCCACCGAAGGCTCGACGGAGGAATAAACATCACCGCATCGCACAATCCACCGGAGTACTGCGGGATCAAATTCAACCCGGCGGACGGTTCGCCAGCACTCCCCGAGGTTACCCAGCAGATCGAATCGATCATCGCATCGCTCGATGAAAGCAAAATTTTGACCATGTCCCTTGTGGAAGCCAACAGCAAAGATCTGCTCGAGATCTTCGATCCAAAACCAGCTTACATGGAAGCACTCGCCAGGATCGTTGATTTCGAAGCGATCAGGAAAGCCAATTTGAAAGTTATCGTCGATCTCATGTACGGTACTGCGATGGGGTATCTGGACGAACTGTGTTCGAGGCTATGTAAAGAGGTGGAAGTTTTCCACAACTACAGAGACCCGTATTTCGGAGGCAACAGGCCAGAGCCCGATGAAGAGAGACTCGCCTTGCTCGCTAACAGGGTGAAGACGAAAAGTTGGGACGCCGTACTTGCCGTGGACGGTGATGCGGACAGGTTCGGTATCGTTGACGATGAAGGTAAGTACATCAAAGCCAACGAAGTCATTGCCTTACTGGCACACCATCTTTACAAGAACAGAAACATGAAAGGGCCCGTCGCCAGGACTGTTGCCACCTCTCACGCGGTGGACGAAGTCGCAAAGGCGTTCAAGTCTAACGTCATTGAAACACCTGTGGGGTTCAAATTCTTAGCGTCCGTGCTTTTGAACGAGAAAGCTGTGATCGTTGGAGAGGAAAGCGGTGGACTTTCTGTTGCGAACCATGTTCCCGAGAAAGACGGGATTCTGGCTTGCCTCTTGGTCTTAGAAATGATCGCTTACGAAGGAAAACCCCTCTCCCAGATCAGAAAAGAGTTCAGACAGAACTATGGAACCTTCCACAACAGCCGTGTGGATTTCGAACTGCCCAGTGACGAGGAAAAGAAAAAATTGTTTGAGAGATTCGAGAACCTGGAGCAGTACGTGACGGACCTCAAAGTTGTTTCCAGTGACAGGATCGATGGACTGAGGTATTTCTTCGATAAACTCGGAAGCTGGTTACTGGTGCGAGCTTCCGGAACGGAACCGGTGGTGAGGGTGTATTTTGAGGCGAGGGACGAGGGCACTTTCCAGAAGCTGAACATGTTCGTCAAGAGGATCAGCAGGTGAAAAAGATGGCGAAAAAGATCATAATCGTTGAATCCCCGGCGAAGGCAAAGACCATAAAAGAGATCCTCGGTGGAGAGTACGAAGTTATATCTTCCAGAGGACACGTGCGTGACCTTCCCGAGAAAGAGTTCGGTGTCAACATTGAAAACTTCGAGCCAACTTTTCAGATCATAGACGGAAAAGAGAAAGTTGTGGAGGAAATCATCGAAAAGACGAAGAATAAGGAAGTCTACCTTGCTTCCGATATGGATCGGGAAGGTGAAGCGATTGCCTGGCACCTTGCAAATATACTCAACATTCTGAACAAAAAAAACAGGATCGTGTTCAGCGAAATCACCCCGCAGACGATAAGATCTGCCGTTAAATCTCCGAGATTCATAGACATGAAGAAGGTCCATGCGCAGCTTGCCCGCCGTATCCTCGATCGCATCGTCGGATACAAAGTCAGCCCGCTACTGTGGAAGCTTCTCAGGACCAGTTCCAGTGCGGGAAGAGTTCAGTCTGCAGCGCTAAAGCTCGTCTGTGAGCGCGAAGTTCAGCGCCACAGGTTCGTCCCGAAACGTTTCTGGAAGGTGCAGGGATACATAGGTTCTTTAAGGTTCTATCTGACCCACGTGGATGGGAAGAAGATAGAGATGCAACAAGTGGATGAAACTCTCGCCCAGCAAATAAAGCGTGAGGTCAAAGAACTGAAGCTCGTTCAAAAAAAGGTCAGAACCGTTGAGAAGAAGCCTCCCCTGCCTTTCATAACTAGCACCCTTCAGCAAGAAGCGGCCAACAGGTTCGGTTTTTCCGTGGCAAAAACGATGCAGCTCGCCCAGATGCTCTACGAAGGCGTGGAGACGCCCGAGGGCCACAGGGCCTTCATAACGTACATGAGAACCGATTCAACACGCATTTCTGAGTACGCGAGAGATCAGGCTGAGAAATTCATCAAGAAGAATTTTGGAGAACGTTACCTTGGTGAATTCAGGACGGAGCAGAAGAAGCCAAACGTCCAGGACGCGCACGAGGCGATCAGGCCCGTCGACGTTGAGCTCACGCCGGAAAAGGCTCAGAAACTTCTGGATAGGGATCTTTTGAAGCTGTACAGGCTCATCTGGGAAAGGTTCGTCGCCTCACAAATGGCTCCAGCAGTTTACGAGGAAACGATCTACATATTCGAATCTGACAGGTACGGCTTTGAAGCTAAGATGGAGAGAAGGATTTTCGAAGGCTTCGAAGCGGTCATGAACAAGCAAGAGGAACACGTGAAACCCCTTGAAGGAGAAATCTTCAGTGTGACTAAGTGGAACATCGAACAGGACGAGACGAAGCCCCCGGCCAGGTATACAGAACCTTCAATGGTCAGGGCGCTGGAAGCGAAGGGCATCGGGAGGCCGAGCACGTACGCGACGATCATCTCCACATTGCTCGAACGAAAGTACGTCGTGAAGAAGTCGAAGGAGCTGGTTCCAACTGTTTTGGGATTTGTCGTCAACCATTACATGGAGCAGAGATTTCCGAAAATAGTAGACCTCGACTTCACAGCGAGGATGGAGGAAGCGCTCGATGCTATCGAAAGGGGCGAGAAGGACTACAAGCAGGTGCTGAACGAATTTTACGAGGAGTTCTCCGAGCAGTTCACGAGGGCTGAAAGGGAGTGGCTTTCCATAGATATTCAGACGAACGTTGATTGTGAGTGTGGTCAGAAGTTCTCACTGAAGGTTGGACGTTTCGGACTGTATTTGTCGTGTCCTTCGTGCGGGAAAACGTCTTCCATCGAGCTGGAAAGTCCTGCAGTCATGGATGGAAACGTGATGTATTTCACCGATCAAGAGGAAAGCAGAAGTTACACGTGCCCGAACTGTGGAGGAGAACTCAAGAGGACCAGTGGCAAGTACGGTGCTTACTACCACTGTCCCAAATGTGGTAAGAACTACAAAGACTTTGCGAGGGGTAGCTGTCCAAGATGCGGTTCTGCAGTGGAGAAAAAAGTGAGTAAGAACAAAAAGAGCTTTTTCAAGTGCACCAATCCAGACTGCGACTACGTGAGCTGGCTCGAACCTTCACAGGAGTCGTGCCCAGACTGCGGCGAAAGGTTACATTATAGAAAAATCCGTTCCTCAGAAAGGTTGTACTGTCAGAAGTGCAGAAAGATGTTTCAGAAACCCGGGGAGGGAACAGAAAGTTGAAGATCGCAGTCCTGATGGGTGGCATATCCAGAGAGCGCGAAATCTCTCTGAGAAGCGGTGAGAACGTTGTTAAAGCCCTGAGGAAGCTCGGTCATGATGTGACTCCGATAGACGTTAGAGAGAACTTTCTTCAAGTGCTACCCACGCTGAGAGGGTTCGATCTGGTCTTCATAGCGCTCCACGGTAAGTTTGGTGAGGATGGCACCGTTCAGGCTCTCCTCGACTGGCTCGGAGTACCTTACACCGGCTCGGGAGTAGTGGCGAGCGCTCTGTGCTTTGACAAGTTGATGACCTACAGGGTCGTGGAAAAGTTCGTTCCAGTTCCGGAATACATCGTTGTTGATAAGCCCACGAGGGAATCTCCTTTCGGTTTTCCCTGCGTGGTGAAACCCCGCAAGGAAGGTTCGAGCATAGGTGTGCACATATGTGACGGTCCAGAAGAACTCGAAGAGAGTTTGAAAACAGAATTGAAGCTCTATGGGGAAATGATCCTGCAACGGTACATAGATGGCAGGGAACTCACGGTATCCGTGATAGAAATGGATGGTGAACTGAGAATACTTCCGATACTCGAGTTGAGGCCGAAGCGCAGGTTCTACGACTACATAGCCAAGTACACGCCGAACATGACAGAGTTCGTCCTTCCAGCCCCGCTGACGGAGGAGGAGTACAGAGCGGTCTGTGACTCCTGTTTGAAAGCCTTCAGAACGTGTGAGTGCAGAGGTTTTGCGAGGATAGACGGAATCCTGAAGGATGGCACGTTCTACTTTCTGGAGATCAACACGATACCCGGTATGACGGATCTGAGTGACATGCCAGCGTCCGCTCGTGCGGCGGGAATGAGTTTTGAAGATCTGATCGACGCGATAGTGAAGACGGTGAAAAGATGAGGGCAACTGTGGAACTGCCACTGCTCTCTTTCTGGCTGAGGTTCTGCGATAAACTGATTGGATCGTCCGAGTACAGTTTTGGAAACGTCTATTTTTCTTACCAGGAAGGCCTCGTCGTACGCGCAACCGATGGCTGTCTGCACGGATGGATGAGGGTGGGAAGCTGCGAGCCATTCGAAGGTGAAATCGCCATACCGCTGAAGCTGTTGAAGGGTTTCCTGGTCAGTGAGAGCGGTGAATTTCTCAACTTGGTACTGACGGAAGATGAAATCGTGCTCAGTTCTCCGAGCGAAGCTCTGAGGATCAAGCTCGCGGCGAGGAGGGATAAACAGGTCCCGGTCGAGCACGAAACCGTGGCCTGGTCGGATGTGCCCAGTTTCAACCGGGCGCTGGACTTTGTGACGTCGCCGCTCGAGGAAGGAGATTTCGCCCTTTTCGGTACGTTCCAGAAAGAGTTGTTGCTCTTTGCCTCCACACGAACGCTACTCTGTTTGACTCAGTTGAAGGGAGAAACCGTCAAGGAATTCGTTTTTTCTTTCCCTTACATGAGCGCGAGGCACATCGTGAAGGCTCTCGAAATTTACGGCAGGGATACCCGGTTGAACTTCGGTTTGGGCGAAGCACTTTTACTGCGAACAAACGATTTCACGCTACAATTGTGTGGGGAACAGGCTTCTTTCGATCCCAGGATAGGAGATTTTCTCGTGAGAGGGGAAAGTTATGTTCTTCCGAAGAACTTTCAAAGGTTCGTTTCAAAGGCAGCATGGCTCATGCCGAGGGAGAGTATTCTCAGGGTCGAGTGTGTCAAGAGCACTCTGAGGTTTTTCGGAGGCTACGGCACGGTTGCGTACAGGGCGATTCTACCGTTCGAATGTCCTTTGAGGTTCGAGGTCGAATTCTCCCCACACAAGTTGAGGTCTGCACTCGCGCGGATGGGCAGCAAGCTCTTTCTGAGCGCTGGAGATGGGTTCGTCAAGATAGAGGACAGTTCATCCAGAACAGTGGTGTTGAGAAGACAATGAGCGAAGGTAAGTGGAAGCGCACATTGAAAGTTTTTTGGGTTTTCCTGAAGATCTCTTCGCTGACGCTCGGCGGCGGTTACGCGATGGTTCCTGTGATACAGTGGGAAGTTGAAAGGCTGGGCTGGATGAAAAAAGAAGAATTTCTCATCCTGCTGTCTGCCGCACAGAGCATGCCGGGACCGATCGCGTTCAACACCGCCGTACTCGTAGGCAAGAGGGTGGCAGGTGTACTCGGGGCCATCCTAGCGGGTGTTGCGATCTCACTGCCTCCGTTCTTCGCGATCGTGGCCGTTGCCAGTGCACTTAGGCCTTTTTTGAATAGCACGTACGTCAGAGCTTTTTTGCTTGGTGTCTACGCGGCGGTCGTGGGTCTGGTCTTCAACGTGCTTCTCGGTCTGCTCAAAAGACAGAGATGGGGAATTCTGAAAGTCGTGGTAGTTGCTCTTGGAGTAGTCTTGCTCACGGTCAGTAAGAACTTGCTGTATGCGGTTTTCGTCGTGAGCGTTGCTGTACTCTATCTGTGGGAGTGAGGTTGTGAACCTGTTCAGGTTGGTTCTCATCTTCTTGAAGATCGGTTTTCTTTCTTTCGGTGGTGGCTGGGCGGTTGTTGGCATACTGAAAAAGGAACTCATATCTGTGGGGATCCTCTCTGCGGAAGAGTTCACCGAAATGGTATCGATAGCCCAAATGACGCCTGGACCGATCGCGCTCAACCTGGCCACTTACGTCGGTTACAAGTATTTCGGTTTCTTGGGTGGATTGCTGAACACGTTCTTCTTTCTGCTCGCCCCATCGCTCACCATCGTAGCCGTTTTTACGATTGGAAGGAGAACGAAACTGGACTCCGCCAGGCTGTCTCGTGCACTGATGGCTTTTGCAACGATCATGGTGATCGTTACGCTGATCTCACTCTCGAGTTCCAGGCTCACCGATGTGCGCTTCTTTCTCATCGCAGCGCTCGTCTTTTTCGCGCTGAACAAGTTCAAGGTTCATCCGCTCGTTTTGATGTTCGCGGGAGGTTTTCTGGGCGTTCTTCTGTACACTAATCTGTGAGTCGAACATTGGAGATTTTTCTGCGCTGTGCCGCGGAAACTATCTGTTTCACGCGTTGTACGAGTCCTGGATCTTCGCTCGAGAGATCCTCATTCGCTTCGATCTTCATGAGTATTCGATCAAGTTTCTCGTAGTTCAAACCCAGGATGAACTCATCCGTCAGACCGGGTATGAGGTCTGGCGCGGGTGGTTTCTCCACGATCTTTCGTGGTACGCCGATCGATCTTGCAAGCTCCATAACTTGTGTTTTGTAAAGGTGCGCTATGGGTTCGAAATCGGCAGCACTGTCACCCCACTTGACGTACAGACCTGTCTTCAGTTCAGTTTTGTTCACACAGCCCGCAACGGCGTAGCCCCTCTTTTCTGCTTCGAAGTAAAGAAGGCACATTCTGATCCTGTGCTTTATCCTGTAGTAGGCGAGGCCCTTTTTGAAAAACGCGTTACCCGCATCCAGAAGGTCGTCCAGGTAGGGATCTTTTGAAAGCGTCCTCCATTTGTTCTTCACATAGTTTTCCTGAATTCTTCTCGGAAAGATGAAGGCGGGAGGAAACATCCTATAAATTCCCACCTTCCTGAGCAATGGTGTGATTGAAAAGACACGATGTGGAACACCGAGTTCCTCGCAGAGTTCGACGGCCAGTCGCGTGCTGGTTCTAGGAGAATCGCGGTCTGGTAGTATCAATCCAAAAACGCGCTGGGCTCCGAGTGCCCTCGCGCACAGGACTGTAACGACGGCGGAATCTACCCCACCGCTGACACCCACGACGACACCGTGATAATTGCTGGTTTCAACGAACCTTCTGATGAATTTCTGTATCTCCTCAGCGGTTTTCAGCGGATCGAAGGACATCATTCAAATCCTCCCAGTTCCAGTCGATGTTTGAGTTCTTGCTGACTGCTAACTTTGCGAGTTCGTCGGCCCTCTCATTGCACGGATCTTTCGAGTGCGCTTCGATCTTTTCGAAATCGATGCGTACACCTTTTTTCTGTGCGAATTTCACGGCCCGCACGTAGATCGTGGTGAGAAATGCTTTCGCACTGTACTCGCCACTGGCCCACCTGTGGAGGTTCTCAAAGTCATGTCTGATGATGAGGTGCTTTGCACCCTTTTGAAGGGCATAGTCGATTGTGAAGAGCACGGCCAGGACCTCTCCCGCCACGTTCCTCATTGTGGCAAGATCTGGTTCGTCTGTCCAGAAATAAAACTCATGCAGGTCTTCGTCATCGCACAACACGATCGCCGAACCGCAGACACCGTTCCTGTAGCTTCCATCGACACAGGCGAAAATCGTACGTTCAGGCGTTTTTGGACACCGCCAGGTTTCACCCTTCAGGTACGCAAGCGCATCCTCTTTCGACGCAAAAGAGCGATACTCGGCGTTGGGATAACCTTCAACCTGTTGTTTTGCAATCTCCCAGTCTTCGTATACACCCGGCATTCTACCACGTTTCACGGCGTAGTACTTTCTCACGCGAATCACTTCCAGAAAGATCTTCTCGAGAGTCTGAAAGACAAATAGCTTGTGATTGCAACGATCGAAAGGATTGTGATCAGTTTTGGAAGGTCGATGTGCTCCTTCGTGAAAGGTTCTATCTTGAAGATGGAAGCCACGACCAGGCCGAACGTGAAGCTTCTGGTCTGGCTCGGAAATGTCTTGGTGAACCAGTCCATGATGATCGACATCAGGGCTATACCGAGGATCACACCAATTCCAAACGGAACAACGATTGAAAGATTCAGTTTCGCCACGCCTTCAATCACGGGACTGTAAGCACCGAGGATCAGGAGCACCAGAGAACCGCTGATACCAGGAAGAACCATCGCACATGCTGCAACGACGCCCGCCAGGAACAGGAAAATCTGAGAAAGTTGCACCGCGCGAGACATCAACTCAACGGCAATCATCAACGTCGCACCGATCGTGAAGTGAATGACTTTGAATTTTCCAATCTCTTTGAACAATCCTGGTAACGAGCCCAGAATGAGGCCGAAGAAAACGGCATAGGCCACCGCGGGATAAGCTTCGAGCAGTTTTTTCATGCCGATGGAGCCGGCGAATATCGCTGTGACGATCCCCAGGCCAACGGTTGCGATGAAAAAGATTTGTTCTCTCGTGAATCTGAACTTCATGAGGTTCGAAACCGCTCCGATCAGCTTTTCATAGATACCGAGTATGACAGCCATCGTAGCACCGCTCACACCGGGAATCAGGTTTGCGAGTCCTATCAAAAAGCCTCTGAGGATGTTCAGCATCGAAAGTCCTCCTATTCACTCATGTACGACAGGATCGTTTTTTCAATTTCGAGGAAGGAAGGACTGAAGAAATTCAGTTTTGTGCTGAGTTCCATCCGATGAACGAATTTCGCGGGCCGGCCGTGCATCACGTAGATGCGCTTTGCCAGGCTCAGTGCTTCCCTTATGTCGTGTGTCACCAGGATGTAGCTGATTTTCACGTTTTCCAGCAACGACGAGATGTCCTGTATCAATTTTGTCTTCGTGGGAGTATCCAGGCTTCTGAAAGGCTCGTCGAGCAATAAAAGGTCCGGTTCCACGACGAGAGCACGTGCTATGTTCAACCTCTGTCTCATGCCACCACTCAGCTGATCTGGTTTATAATGTTCAAAACCCGTGAGCTTCACCTGTTTGAGTACCTGTAGTATCTTATCACGATCTTCACACACGAATTCAAGGTTCCTGTAAGCGTCACACCAGGGGATCAGTCGATCTTCCTGGAAGACGAAACCTACGCGCGCATAATGTCTTCTTATTGCTCCGCTGTCAGGTTGTTCCAGGCCAGCAATGATTCTGAGCAGGGTTGTTTTGCCACAACCCGACGGCCCAACGATCGCGACTGCGTCGGATTCGAAAATCTGTAGATCTATTCCACCAAGTACGGGAAACTTTCCGTAACTTTTGAAGATCCTTTCAAGTTCAAGAATGCACTTCAAAAGGCTTCCTCTCCCAGATGAATGTGAACAGACCTTCCAGGATCAATCCAAAGATGACGGCCACGAACGTGTAGGAAAATACCTCGACCGTATTGACGTAGAACTTGGCCTGCATGATCTGCACTCCGAGTCCCGTCTCACCTATGAGGTATTCTGCCACGATCGCCACCTTCCACATGTTACCGATGCTCAACTTTAGAGAAGAAAGCAAGAACGGCCACACGGAACCCATGTAGATGACCACGAACACTTTCATTTTCGGCACGGTGTATATCCTGGCCATCTCCAGAAGTTTCTTGTCTACGATCCTTACACCTTCGCAGACGTTGAACGTCACGATGGGAAGAAGTGAGATGAAGACTATGAAAACCACGCCACGCCATCCTATACCCCAGGCGAGTATCACGGTTGAAAGCCACGAAACGATCGGGACGGATCTGATCACCATGTTCAGCGGCTGAAACAGAAGATAGATCTTGTCAGATACACCCATGAGAAATCCGAGTGCTGTGCCCGTGACGAGGGCCAGACCCATACCGAAGAAAGCCCTGAGGAAAGTTAGGCCGACGGGTCTGAACAATTTGCCCTCGATGAAAAATCGATAAGATTGGACCAGCACTTTCACTGGTCCTGGAAAAATGAGATCAGACGAAACAAGCTTTGATACAACGAACCAGACGCAGAAGAGAATGGCTACTCCCAGCAGGAAGAATTTAAAACGTGAAGAACTTCTCATCTGGCAATACGGGCATTGCGTCGGGATCCACCCGCTGTGTGACGGTCAGATAGCGTATCACTTCATCCATCACTTCGTTCGCTGGCGTGTACTGATACAAGGTTCTTGTGAGGGATTCTTCGATGATCTCGGCCGGCATACCACCGAGATAACTTACAGACAGCTGCGCCGTTTCACGCTTGTTCTCCATGGAGTATCTGAGAGAATTCTCTATCGCTTTCAAAGCAGCTCGAAACGTTCCTTCGTCCAGATTTTTCACCACGAACACACCAGTTATAGGTATTCTGGCAGGAAGGTTGGTGTACTTCGACCAGAGCATCTGTAGATCCTGTGCGATGCGCGCCTGTGCCCGTTTCATTGCCAGCGTAGCGTAAGGTTCGGGAAGCACGGCGATTCTGACCTTTCCAGCGCTCATGAGCGAAACTATTTCGGCGGGAGCGGCGTATCTGATTTTGACATCGATGTCTGGTTTCAGCCCCGCCTGTTCGAGACAGTACCTGATCAGCACATCGCCCGTCTGTCCTTTGCCTTGAGGGGTGTAAACTTCCTGACCGGACAGCATTTTCAAATCTGTGAGATCGAAATCTTTCGTAACGATGTAGAAACCGCTCCAGAGAGTCACCGCGGCGAGTCTCACATCTATTCCCTTAGCGTACAGGGAAGCTCCGATCGATACGGGCAGAACGATCAGATCGACATTTTTCGACGCGATCTGTGAGCTCACTTGATCGAGCGTTCTCCAGAAATCGATCTTGAGTTCCACATCACTGTCCACCCTTTTCTCGAGCAATCCGACGAAAGCAACCACCGTGGGACCGACGGGTATGAGCACATTCACCGCCATACTAACGCAGACTGCCAGCAGGAATAGAAGAGAAAGGTACTTTTTCATGATTTCACCCCTTCAAAAAGAGGCGAGGTTTGCTCCTCGCCTCTTTCATTCCTGACCATTTTCCTGTCAAATCTGGGCGGCTTGCGATACCTTCTTTCTGGATCTATCGACGTAGGTTGTGTGGAGCAATTCGTGCGAAACGTGGCTGAGAGGATGTTCGAAGAATTCTTCGTAGAGCTTCTTTATTGACGGGTTCTCGTGTGATTTTCTCAACACGCTTCTTTCATCGATCGTGTAAATGGCTTCCATGCGTTTGGTCAACACGTCTTTGTCCAAACTCTTAGGCTGGCCTCCGCCACCGATGCATCCACCTGGACAAGCCATGATCTCGACGAAGTCGTAGTAGACTTCTCCTCTCGTTATCTTGTCGAGCAATTTTCTGACGTTCGCTCCACCGTGGGCAACAGCCACTCTGAGCTGCTTACCATCGAAGTCGATCGTTGCTTCTCTTATACCCTCCAGACCACGCACGCTGGTGAACTCTATTCTGGGTAGCGGTTTACCCAATCCGAGCTCGTACGCCGTTCTGAGGGCAGCCTCCATCACACCACCGGTGACACCGAATATGGCCGCAGCACCTGTGGATTCACCGAGGGGATCGTCGTAGCTTTCCTCTGGCAAGGAAGCGTACGGGATCTTTTTCATCTTTATCAGTCTTCCAAGTTCGCGCGTCGTCAAGACAACGTCCACTGCCGGCACGCCGTTGACCATATGCTGTGGCCTTGTGATGTCATCTTTCTTCGCGGTGCACGGCATTATGGATACGACGAAGATCTTTTCAGGTGGTACGTTTATCTTCTTGGCGAAATAAGACTTGATAACGGCACCGAGCATCTGGTGTGGTGACTTTGCACTCGAGAGGTTCTTCAAAAACTGTGGGTACAGCTTTTCAGCCAGATTGACCCACGCTGGGCAGCACGAAGTGAACATGGGGAACGGTCCGCCTTTTTTGAGCCTTTCGAGGAATTCCGAACCTTCTTCCATGATGGTCAAATCTGCCGCGAAGTTCGTATCGAACACGTAATCGAAACCGAGTCGCCTCAGTGCTGCGACCATTTTTCCGGTTGAAATGCTGCCCGCTTCTAATCCAAATTCTTCACCCAGTGCCACGCGTGTTGCAGGAGCCGTCTGAACCACGAGGACTTTGTCGTGTTTTTCAAGTTCTTCGAGTACTCTTCTTATATTCATATTTTCTGTGATGGCTCCAACGGGACAGAACGCGGAGCACTGACCGCAACTTATGCAATCCGTTTCGTAAAGTGGCATCTCGAAAGCTGTTTGGGGTAGTGTTTCGTAACCTCTATCGACCATCGAGTAGATGTCCATTCCCTGAAGCTCCGAGCATGCTCTGACGCATCTACCGCAAACGATACATTTCTCCAGGTCCCTCACAACGGCTGGTGAGCTCAGATCCTTTGGAACGGCTCTAACCTCGCTTGGAAAGATGTCCTGAACGTTGTAAAGGTAGATCAGGTCTTGAAACTCACATCTGCCGTTCACATCGCACGTCATACAGTCTTTTGGATGGCGGGACAACAACAACGCGAGGTTGAACTTTACGGCGTTCGTCACACGTGAGGTGTTCGTTCTGACCTTCATTCCATCCTGAACCTTTGTCACGCAAGCCGGTTGCAGGTTCCTGGCACCTTCGACTTCTATCACACACACCCTGCAGGCTCCGGTTGGTTCGAGGCGCGGATGGTTGCACAGCGTTGGGACGTACACACCAACTCGATTGCACGCTTCGAGGACCGTTATGTCCGCCGGTACTTCGTAGCTTTTTCCGTTGATTTCGATCCTTATACCGGCCACCGTCAACCCTCCCCTTCTGTGGAGTGAATACCTTCCAAGTTCATTTTATCACAAAGGTTCAAGCGGTGACCTTCTTCAAATGTTGCTTGGCGAGTTCGACGTAGGATTCGAATGCTGCCGGATCGTTAACAGCCAGTTCAGAGAGCATTTTTCTGTTGATGCTAACGTTCGCCAGCCTCAATCCGTGGATCAGTTCGCTGTATTTCAGTCCATACTTTCTCGCGGCGATGTTTATTCTCGTGATCCAGACCCTCCTGAAATCCCTCTTCTTTATCTTCCTACCAGCGAAAGAATACCATTTCGCTCTGACGTAGTGCTGTTTCGCCAGCTTGTATCTTCTGCTGATGGCACCTCTGAAACCCTTGACGGCCTTCAGGATTTTCCTTCTTTTCTTCTTGGCATGTACCGCTCTCTTGACTCTCATGGTTCAACCTCCTCTCTCAGACACCGAGCAGTCTTTTGATTCGCTTGGCATCACCTTTGTGCAGGACGTCTTTCTTCCTCAGTTCACGCAGAGTGGACCTTCTCCTTTTTCCTGTGGTGTGCCTCGTTCTCGCGTGGTTGAAAAGGATCTTCCCATTCTTTGTGACACGAAACCTCTTTGCAGCAGTCTTGCTGGTTTTCATTTTGTTCTTGGCCATAACTTCAACCTCCTTCACCCTTCCTTAGGCTTGATCTGCATCCACATGTCTCTACCTTCGAGCTTGGGTTCCACTTCGACAACACCTATGTCGCTGATGTCCTGAGCGATTCTCTTCAGGATCTCCTCACCTTTCTCCGTAAAAGCGATCTCCCTACCCCGGAACATCACGGTCACCTTGACCTTGTTGCCCTCTTCGAGGAACCGTCTGATGTGCTTGAGCTTGGTCAAATAATCATGTTCATCGATCTTGACTCTGAATTTCATCTGCTTGATTTCCTGAACCTTTTGCTTTTTCTTGGCTTCCTTCTGTTTCTTCGCAAGCTGATACATGTACTTGCCGAAATCCATGATCTTCGCAACGGGTGGATCGCTGTTGGGAGAAACCAGTACTAAGTCGAGCCCTTCTCTCCTCGCGAGTTCCAAAGCTTTGTAGGTTGGCATGATGCCTAACTGCTTTCCGTCCTGTCCGACTACCCTGACCTTTGGCACTCTTATTTGTTCGTTCTTCAGGAAAGTCTGTTCTTTTTCGATAATCTCTACCTCCTTAAACAAAAAGGCGGGCAAAGCCCGCCTCCCTGATTTCTTTCAGGTACCGCTCTGAACCCCTTCGACCGAGTCTCGGGGTGGGAAGCAAGGCTTCCGCTTCTACATCTGGTGGGCCGTGCAGGATTCGAACCTGCGACCCCCTGATTAAGAGTCAGGTGCTCTACCTGCTGAGCTAACGGCCCACATTATGGTGCCCCTGGGAGGAATCGAACCTCCATTTGCGGATTAGGAATCCGCCGTTCTATCCATTGAACTACAGGGGCTTTGTACCTTTAAGTATCCTACCATGCACTCAGCGAAAAATCAAGTGGTTAGAACTCGCTTCTAAGACTCCGTTTTTCCCATCAATCCGGACAGGATGAACGATTCAATTGACTGTATAGCGGAACCCGACGATGCTGTAGCCACAAGAGCTTCGGTGATCAGTCTGGCTGTCGTCCGTGAGTCTAGCTCCGGGTTGATCAGTTCACTCTTTTTGCCTTCCTCTATGAGTTGCGCCACCCTGTTGAGAAAGGCATCGTAACGTCTTTTGAGCCTCTTCCAGACATCTCCTTCTCCAGATTCATCCATCACGCTTGCCCGTTCTTTCTCTATCACCTTCGATAGAACCTTCCTGCTCGTCACGAAATCTATGTATGCCCTCAGGAACATCTTGATTTTTCTAACGTAGTAGCTCTCGCCTTCGACTTCTCTGAAGATGTGGTTCTCGAGTTCTTCCATCGCCCTGTTCCAGACCTCTTCGAAGAGCACCTCTTTGCTGGGAAAATAGTAGTATATGAGGGCTTTTCGCACCCCGGCGCGCTGAGCGATCTCCTCCATGCTCACGCCATCGAAACCCTTTTCAGAGAAAGCAGCTTTCGCTGCTTCCAGAATTTTCTCTCTGGCGCCGGACAAGTTCTTCACTCTCCATTTTTTCACTTCAGAGTTTTGTCAACGGCCAGGGCTTCTTCTCTGTTCATGTAGCGCTTCATTCTCGTCTCGTAGTTGTAGATTCCCCTGTTAACAGGGTAGCGATCGACGTAGCCATGTTCGTACCAGAGTTTATCGGCGTAGACTTTCCATTCTTCGGCGAGTTTGTCTATCTCCGGGGCCAGCTCTTCAACGACGCGCTCGGAACCTTCGTGCTGCGGGATCGCATTGAAGTGCTTGACCATTGCCCTGTAAACCTTCGGATTGTCGATGATCGGGCATGGTCTGAACAGGTTGTTGGAATACGGAACCATGCGCTTGTATGCTTCAAAGAACGGTGATTTGAGTATCTCTATCAACGATTTTTCCCTTATGCTGTCCACAGCGTACTGCTGGAACACGCAGGGCTCAACGTAGCCTTTGGCATTCACGTGGAAGTACTTCGCACCGGCGGCGAGACAGCCGTGCGTCAGGAAACCGTGGTTCCAGAAGTCCGCAACGAAAGCGAACCTGCCACTGAGTCTGACCTCATCGGTTTTGAAGAACCTTTCGTACCTTTGTTGCGGCGTTGGTACCAGGTCCATGGATGCGTTCATGCCGACGGGCATGTACTGGAAGACCCAGGCGTAGACTACCTGCTGTTCCTCGAGGAACTGCCAGAATTCGTCCTTCATCAACGTATCATGGTTCATCCTCGTTGCCGTTATCGAGGCGCCGAATGGCACGCCATACCTTCTCAGCCTTTCCCATGCCTCGATCACGCTCTTGAAGACTCCTCTTCCCCTTCTCCAGTCCGTATCGAGTTCGAACCCTTCCACGGATATCGCGGGTGTGGCGTTGCCAAGCTCAGACAGTTTCTTGGCGACTTCTTCTGTTATGAGTGTGCCATTCGTGTAGATCAGGAAATAGTTGTCGTTGAACTCTTCAAGTATCTCCATCAGGTGTGGCCAGTAGAAAGGTTCGCCTCCGGTGATGACCCAGAAATACAGTCCGAGTTCGTTTCCTTCCCTTATGACTTTGCTCACTTCTTCTTTCGTGAGCTCGTACTTTCTTCCGTAGAGTCCCGCATAACAACCGACGCAGTTCAGGTTGCACGCGTAAGTTGGACTTATGACCCCGAGTTTTGGCAGAACGACTTTGTACTCGTGCATCTTCTGCTGTCTTATGGGTTCACCGAGCGCAAACTCGTTGATGATCAGGTTGTTGATGATCTTTTCAACACACTTGGGGCTCAAGCGTCTGAACACCTTGACCCAGCTGGTGATCATGGGGTGCTTGTCCTTAGCCATGAGCGCGAGTTTCTTCAGGCCACTCTTGGAAGGTTCCTTCGTCAGGGCGCTGAGGGTTGAAAACAACCTGTACAGACCCTCTTCGTCCGTGTTGCGCAGCACAGAGGCGACGAGCTTTCCAGCCTGATGGTATATGAAACCCTTCACTCCTCCAACAGTTGCCATGTCGATACCTCCTTTACCGACCGGTCAGTAAAATGCTAGCCACGTTAATTTTCTTTTGCATTACTTGTTTGTAACACTCTTTTGGCACGACAACGATTTCATCCTTTCGACGACGAGCCGTGTGGCGCGTACATCGTCTTCGTTGTATTTCAGAACCGTGTCGAGCAGGGAAGGTTCGCGGGTCACGAGCCACAGTTGAAAGTACTTGCACGCGCGCCAACCGTCCAATTTCGTCCTCCATTCAAAATTCCAGTATCGAGCCACGCTTTTGAGGGAATAGCTGAACAGTGGCAATGCGACGTGGTTCGACAGGATCTGATAAACATCCACGAAACGTTTCTTCATCTGATGATACTTTTTCTCTAAGCCGTAGGTTTCTGCGAGCTGCTTGAAATGCGCTGGTTCGTACGCGCAGTAATGGTAGATGGGTCCGTTCTCTGAAAGGAGAAAATCGAGGACTCGGTTGAAAACAATACCTTCCTGATCTTTGTCCTCACACAGGAACGGTATGTACTCGTCTTCCTTGAGGATTCCGAAGAGGTAATCGTACCCCGCTGTAACGTGGGACTCTATGTCGAGAAACAGTCCCTCGGGGAAAGAAGGTAGTGGTTGCAGGAGGATCGGACGTCTTTCGAGCAACGCCTGTGCTTTCTTTTTCAGTTTTTCCAGCATTTCCTTTGAAAAATCCTTCAGTTTCTGGACCTGAACCAGATCCTGCAGATCTTCGATCCCTTCTCTGAGTAGCCTCAGTCTCGTTCGCTCGTTCAGACCATGGATTGCGATCAGATCCTTTTTCTGAATCAAAGCCTCGCAGCACTCCACCACGTAGGGACAGGTTTTGCACAATGACGAAGGTTTCGGATCGTAAAGTTCATCGCGAGTCGTGGTGATGAGTTCGAGCAAAGACATCAATCTTGGCAGATAGTTTCGCCAGTCGAGATCAACTTCGAAGTATGGAGATCTGACGGTAACACCCGTCACGGGAAAACCACGCTGAGAAAAGATGTAGGCATGATAGGCTGCTTCAATCGCGTACTTTTGCTTGAAATTCTTTGCATCCTTTTTCAGAATCAAACGCCAACCATCCTTTTCCGGTATCGCAAAATCTGGATCTGCCACGAACCTTTTCCCAAAGATTTCAGCTTCGAGCACTGGCTTTTCGACACTGAAACCGAGCCTGAGCAATTGTGATGAGTCTGGGATCTGCTCGGACTCATCTATCATGCTCCTTTCTAACTGGAATCTCCTGGGACACATCAGAAACTGCTCAAGATCGTCGTACCAGATGGATTCATTCATATTCCGTCCACCACTCGGTGTGTGCCACTTTGAGTTTTCGTTCGACGAATCGTTCGATCTTCCTGAAAGATTCCTGCCAGTAAGCGTCGTTCGAAGCAGGTTCCAAGAGATTCTCCAGCTGTGAAAAGAGTTCTTCGTTTTTCTTGGAAGACCGCATGGGTCGTCTGGCTTGCAGAGCCCTCGCGGCGCACATGAGTTCGATGGAAATCAGGGTTTCAACGTTTTTAAAAACCTTCATGAGCTTCAGACACGCGTTCATGCCCATGCTCACGTGGTCTTCCTGGAAACCGCTCGTCGGAATGGTGTCGACCGAGGCGGGGTGCGACAGGACCTTGTTTTCGTTGCAGAGAGCGGCGGCGGTGTACTGCCATATCATGAACCCGGAATTGACACCGGCTTCTCCGAAGGCGAGGAAAGGAGGTAAATCCTCGTTGAGTTTTGGGTTGAGGAGTCTGTCTATCCTGCGCTCAACGATGTTTCCAAGGTCCGTCAGGGCTATACACAGAAAATCTGCTGCGAAAGCGAGGGGCTCTCCATGGAAGTTACCCTGCGAGATCAGTCTGTCTCCGTAAACGATCGGGTTGTCCGTCACGGAGTTTATCTCATCCTCAACGACCTTCTTCGCGAAGAACAGTACGTCGAGAACCGCTCCGTGGACCTGCGGTATGCAGCGAAGCGAGTAAGGATCCTGAACCCTGGGACAATCTACGTGTGACGCTCTGAGCTCGCTGCCTTCGAACCTTTCTCGCAGGAGTCTAGCCACGATACTCTGGCCACGGTGCCTCCTAGTCTTCGCTACAGCCTCGTCGTAAGCATCCGGGGAGGCAAAAAGAACATCCGCACTGAGTGCAGCAACTTCCGTTGAGAGCCGCACCAGGTTGAGGGCGTCGTTGACGACCAACGCCAGACAGGCCGACATCGCCTGGGTACCGTTCACCAGGCTGAGTCCCTCTTTCTCCAGCAATTGTATGGGTTCAAAGTTGAACATGTGCAGAACTTCCCTAGCCGGTCTGGGTACACCGTCGATGAGCACTTCACCCTCTCCGATGAGCACGAGTGCGATGTGTGCCAGAGGTGTAAGATCGCCGCTTGCACCCACGGATCCTTTCGATGGTACGTACGGTAAGATCGATTTGTTCAGAAGCTCGCACAGCTTTTCGACAACGATGGGTCTGACTCCAGAGTGCCCGAGGGCCAGCGTATGAGCCCTCGTCAGTATGATCGCACGGACCACGTCTTCTGCCAGAGCTTCCCCCACTCCACAGGCGTGAGAGAGGAGTATGTTTCTCTGCAATGAGAGCAGCTTCTCTTTGGGTATCTTAACGGTGGCAAATGCCCCGAAACCGGTGTTCACACCGTATACAGGTCTTTCCGAGCTAACGATCGTTTCAACGAGACATCTTGAAGCCCTCATTCTTTCGATTGCTGACGGAGCCAGCAACACCTGCTCGTTGTATCTCGCGACTTTAACGATCTCTCTCACATCGAGATCGTGTTCACCCAGGAGCAAGATGTCATCACCCCAACAGGAAATTTATCACACGACGAGTGGAAAGACAAAAATTTGTATTCCTTGTGATATCATTATTCGTGAAAAAGCACACTGGAGAGGGGTGTGCGAGTTTGGACAGGATCGCCGAACTGGAGGAACTCATTGATAAGCTTTTAGAGGATTACAAACGCTTGAAAGAGGAAAACGAGCAGCTCTGGAATCAGATTAACGAGGTGCTCAGCAAGCTCGAACGGGTGGAAAATGAGAAGAGAGAGCTGGAAAAGCTGGTGGAGACCTACAGGAACACGATGAATTCGCTGGTGGAAAAGCTTCAGAAAATGATAAGTATGGCGGGGAATTGATCGCCATGAAAAGGACCCTGACGCTCAAGCTGGGTGAGAAATCTTACGAGTTGTTGACGGACGCGTCTGAAGAAGCTGTGCTCGCTGTGGTCAACAGAATACAGAATCAGTTTGCCCAGATCAGAAATAATTCTCCGGATGCTAGTCTGGACGAGATTTTGGTCGTGATGCTCGCAAACTCAGTCTTGAACGAGATACACTACGAGGAAGGCATCTCGAGAATAACCAGCAGACTCAGGAATTTTGTTCCCCACAAGAGGTGATTCTCACTGAGAGTAGGACTTTTTGATTCGGGGTTAGGTGGCCTCACAGTTTTGTTGCGGCTCGCCGAGCACAGAATAGGTTCGGAATACGTGTACCTCGCCGATACAGCCCGGGCGCCTTTCGGCACGAAGAAGATCGAGGAGATCAGAGACATCGCGCTGGACTGTGTCAAATTTCTGTTCAAGAAGGGTGCAGATGTGGTGATCTCAGCGTGCAACACGGCGCAGGCGGCGTTGATGATTTCCAACGCTCAACCTTGGAAGAACTTTTTTGGCATCCTCGATATCGATTTACCGGCTGGTTTGAAGAAAGTGGGTGTGCTGGCGACCGTGGCGACGGTGAACAGTGGAATCTACTATAAAAAGTTGGGTGATGCCGGTGTTGAAGTGATTCAGCGCCCGTGTCAGGAATTGGTCACGGCGATCGAATCTTTTGCTCCGGATACCGAGATCGAGCGCATCGTGAGCGAAGCCGTGTTTCCTTTTCGCAAGGAAGGAGTTGACGCGATAATTCTTGGTTGCACACATTTTCCCCTGGTCAAACACATTTTTGAGAAATTTTCTGGGGGAATCTCGGTGCTCGACCCGGCTGAACTTCTGGCTGAAAAGCTTAAGAAGATTTTTCCTGAAAGCACTGATAACGATGTGCGTGTTACTTTCTATGTCACATCTGATGCGAAAATCTTCTCTGAAAAGCTGAAACGGTACTCTTTGCATCTTCTTTACACGGTCGAAGAATTTTCGTGGGGTGAAGTAAAAGAGTGAAGCGAATAGTCGTGGTGTCTGGCCTTTCCGGTGCCGGCAAAAGTACAGCGATAAGAGTCCTCGAAGATCTCGATTTTTTCTGCATAGATAACCTTCCTCCTTCGCTACTGAACGACTTCATAACCATCGTCATGAATTCGTCTATAGACAAAGTCGCCCTCGTGCTCGATGTGAGGAGTGCGCAGTTTGGAGACTTGACGAGCGCGGTGAAGAAGTTGTTGCAAACCTACGAGGGTTCTGTCACGGTACTTTTCCTGGAAGCCTCAAAAGAGGAATTGATCAGAAGGTTCTCCGTGACTCGCAGAAAGCATCCTTTGGAAGGAAAGATGAGTTTATCCGAAGCCATAGATGCAGAAAGGAAGATGCTCGATGAGATAAGGAACGTAGCGCTGATCATAGACACCACAGATATGGACATACAAACGCTCCGTGAGCGTGTGAGCAGTTTGCTGGCCTTCGAAAGGACATTCCTCATAAGGCTGAGGAGCTTCGGTTTTAAATATGGTTTACCCACCGACACGGATTTCTTGCTCGATACTCGGTTCATGCCCAATCCTTACTATCGAGCAGAGCTCGCTCCGCTGGATGGTCGTGATGAGAGGATCAGAGATTTCTTCCAGTCCCAGGAATGCGTGTCCGAGTACATAGATCACGCCGTGAATCTGATCCGGATCGCTGCCAAGCAGTATGAGAAAGTTGGTAGAGCCAGCATGACCGTGTCTGTAGGCTGCACTGGCGGCAGGCACAGGTCCGTTTACGTTGTGGAACAGATCGCGGAAAAACTTTCACGTGAGTTCAAGGTTGAGGTTGAGCATCGGGATGTGAACAGATGAAAGTGGTGGCTATAGGCGGTGGAACAGGCCTTTCGACCATCCTGAAGGGTTTGAAAAATAAAGGACTCCAATTGACGGCCGTGGTTGCCGTCACAGACGAGGGAGGCAGTTCTGGGAAAATCAGGCAGGAGCTCAACGTGCCCCCACCCGGTGATGTGAGGAACAACATCATTGCCTTGGCGAAATCTGAAAGTTTGATGAGCAAACTTTTCTCCTACAGGTTCACCACGAACGGCACCTTATCGGAACACAGTGTTGGCAACATAATTCTCGCGGCACTCACGATGATGACCGGTAGTTTCGCTAAAGCTGTGCGGTATGCCTCCGACATACTCGCTATCGAAGGAAAAGTGCTACCGGTGTGTGAGGAACTCATAAGACTGGTGGCGACATACAGCGATGGTTCTGTTGTCGTCGGGGAAACTGAGATAGCCAAAAAAATTGACGCAAGAATCGTTTCTGTACACCTTGACAAAAAAGCGTGTGCCCTTGAAGAGGTGATACAGGAAATCTCCGAAGCGGATGCAATCGTGCTCGGTCCAGGTAGCCTCTACACGAGTGTTATCACCAACCTCCTGGTTGAGGGCGTCACCGAGGCTGTACGCGGCAACGAGAGGGCGAGAAAGATTTACATAGCGAACATCATGACGCAACCTGGTGAGACCATCGGTTACAGTCTAGAAGATCATGTGCTGGAGGTGGAGCGGTACTTGGGGATCGAACTGGATCACATCATCGCCAACAAAGCGCTGCCATCACAAGATGTGCTGGAGTCGTACGCGAAACAGCGTTCAGAACCAGTGTTACCACGCGGCCCTGTGGACAAAAGGTATCATTTCTTCAACCTTCTGAAAGTCACTTACGACGCGAACGATCCCAGACCGAAGGCGCGGCACGACCCAGATAAGACCGCCAAGATCGTGATAGATTTGCTCAGGGGTGGTTCCTGAATGAAAAATGTGGGCAACTTTTCCGAATTTGTTCGAAACGAACTCTGCTCTCTGGGCGTTGAAGATCGGATGTTCGCGATGAGTGAAGCGTACGGCTTTGTCAAGGCGAGGGGTTCACTGAACATTTCACGTTCCGGAACGGAGCTTTTACTCAGATTCCCAAACGTTCAAACCGCGCGCAGGTTTCTGAAGCTGTTGAAGGCTCTTTCAATAAGAAATTACCGAATGGTCGTTCTCTCCAGCAAGGGATTGTGGCCGGCCAAAGGGGCGGAGATCAGGCTTGAAATGGACTTCCTGGAAAAAATCGGTGTGAGAGAATCTCTGTGGGAAAACATGGTTGAACGGAACGATCCCGTGATGTTTGGAGCCTTCTTGAGGGGATTTTACCTGGGTTGTGGTTCTATTCTGAACCCCACGCGTACATACCACTGGGAACTCACCTACCACGACGGGGAATTTCTGGAAGAAGTAGCTAACGTTCTGAGTCATACCTTCGGTTTAGAACCGAAGATGAGACGTATCAGACACACCTATCGGCTTTTGCTGAGGCGAGCACAGGATGTTGTGGAAGTCCTGCACCTGATCGGCGCCGTGGAGGCTGCCAGCTATATCGAGGAACTCATTCAGCAACGTTCCATCGCTGCTGATGTTAACAGAAGTATGAATTTCATTTCTGCAAATGCTGATAGAATAGGTGAGAGTACGATAGAACAGTTGAAAGCCATAAGGATCATAGAGGAAACTGTAGGTATAGATTCGCTGGATGAGGAGCTCAAACAGCTTGCAAAGTTGAGGCTGGAAAATGAAGATCTGAGTCTGAGGGAACTCGGCGAGCTCATGACACCGAGGATGAGTAAATCGATGGTTTACTCGAGGATGAAAAAGATCATGAACATAGCCAAAAATTTGGATCAGGAGTGAGTACAATGAAATGTCCGTACTGCGGACACCCTGACAGCAGGGTTCTCGACTCGAGACCCACTTTAGATGGTACGGCAATAAGACGCAGGAGGGAATGTTTGGAATGTGGCGCTCGTTTTACAACGTACGAGCGTTATGAGCTTCTTCCGATCATCGTTGTTAAAAAGGACGGAAGAAGGGAGACCTTCGACAGGAACAAAGTTTTGAACGGGGTCCTGAAAGCGTGCGAGAAAAGGCCTGTACCATATGAAACGCTGGAGAAACTCGTGGAGGAAGTCGAGCTCACGATACAGAAGATGGGTTATACGGAAGTTCCTTCGAAGGTGATCGGTGAGCTGGTCATGCAGAAGCTCAAGAACATAGATCAGGTCGCGTACGTGAGGTTCGCGTCGGTTTACAAAGATTTCAGAGAGATAGACCAATTTCTGGAAATCGTGAAAGAGCTAAAAAAGAACGAGGAGGGAAAAGCATGAAAAAGAACGTGATCAAACTCACCAAGGAAGGTTACGAAGCGCTCAAACAGGAGTTAGAGAGTCTGAGACATAAGCTCATGTACGAAATCTCTCAGCGCATAAAAGAAGCGAGGGAGCTCGGTGATCTTGCCGAAAACGCGGAGTACGATGAAGCGAAAAACGAGCAGGGCAGGATCAGTGGCAGAATTGCCGAGCTGGAAGAGATCCTGAACAACGCTGAGATCATAGAATCAACGGAATCGGATGTTGTCTCCATCGGTTCCTGGGTGGTGATCAAGAACCTCAACACGGGCGAAGAGAGGACGATAAGGCTTGTCAACCCACAGGAATCGGACATCTTTTCGAACAAGGTGAGCGTAGATTCCCCTGTAGGCAGGGTACTTTTGGGCAAAAGGATCGGCGAGGTAATTCGTTTGAGAACACCGGCAGGACAAGTGAGGTACGAAATAATAGGTATAAGGACGGAATGAGGTGATCGTGTGACTCACGAGATCCGCAATCAGAAACTGCAGAAAATAAATGAGCTGAGGAAAATGAATATCGACCCCTACCCTTACAGGTTTGAAAAAACCCACTCGAGCGGCCAGGTACGGGAAAAGTTCGGACATTTGAATCCATCAGAGGTTCTTGAAAACGAAAAAGTTGCCACTGCGGGCCGCATAATGACTATCAGACTGCACGGAAAATCCTGTTTCTTCACCATTAAGGATTTCGATGGGAGGATCCAGGCTTACATCAAGCAAGATACGGTTGGTGAAGCCGCCTACGAATTTTTCAAACGGTACATCGACACGGGTGACATCGTTGGAATCAAGGGTTTCCCGTTCAAGAGCAGGACCGGTGAACTGACCATATTCGTCGAGGAATTCCATCTTCTGAGCAAGGCTGTGAGACCTCTTCCAGAAAAATGGCACGGACTTAAGGACAAAGAGCTGGCGTACAGGCAGAGGTACGTTGATATGATCGCGAACGACAGCACCATAGAAAGGTTCAAGATCAGGTACAGAGCCATAGCCTTCATCAGACAGTTCCTCACGGAGAGAGGATTCGTGGAAGTCGAAACGCCTATTTTGAACTTCGTACCCGGCGGGGGAAGTGCGAAACCCTTCGTAACAAGGCTGGAAGCACTCGACTGTGATGTTTATCTCAGAATTGCCCCGGAGCTTCACTTGAAACGTTACATAGTCGGCGGCTTCGAGAAGGTCTTCGAGATAGGCAAGAATTTCAGGAACGAGGGAATATCCTATAAACACAGTCCGGAGTTCACATCGATCGAAATATACCAAGCCTACGCCGACTACAACGATATGATGGAACTCACTGAGCAGATGGTTTCGAGTCTTGTACATCATCTCTTTGGCACCTACAGGATCCGTTACCAGGGTGTTGAACTCGATTTCACACCACCGTGGAGACGCATAAGAATGCACGAGTTCATAAGAGAAAAACTCGGGGTGGACATTCTCGAGGACAGTGATGAACAGCTGTACTCTTTCCTGAAGGAAAGGGGTGTCGAACCGGAGCTCAAGCTCAGGGGCAAAATGATCGAGAAGTTGTGGGACTTGGTCGAAGATCAGGTCGTTCAACCGACCTTCCTGATGGACCACCCGGTCGAGATATCACCACTGGCGAAGAGACACAGGCAGGATCCCCGACTCACTGAAAGGTTTGAGCCCATCGTTTGTGGTATGGAGCTCGGTAATGCCTTCAGTGAATTGAACGATCCTCAAGAACAACTGGAACGCTTCCTGGCGCAGGCGAAACTCCTCGAAGCCGGTGATAAAGAAGCACACCGGATGGATTGGGATTTCGTGAGGGCTCTGGAGTACGGCATGCCTCCGACGGGTGGCCTGGGTATAGGCATAGATAGGCTCATCATGCTTCTGACG
This sequence comes from Thermotoga sp. Ku-13t, assembly GCF_011057685.1. NCBI lineage: Bacteria > Thermotogati > Thermotogota > Thermotogae > Thermotogales > Thermotogaceae > Thermotoga > Thermotoga sp. Ku-13t. Next base: position 105,148 of record NZ_LNFY01000010.1, read on the forward strand.
GATTCACCTTCAATAAGGGACGTCATCGTGTTCCCACTCGTCAGCCAGCGTTTGGATGAAGCCCTGGATGAGGAAGAAGGGAGTGCTGGGTCATGAGGGAATGGTTCAAGAAGTGGCAGAACGTCATTGTCTGGATCATTGCAGCTTCGTTCATCGCGGGAATCGCTTGGTGGTCGGTCGCAGGGTACATATCCGCAAGGTCCAGAAGCAACGAAGCTGAAGCGGAAGCGGTAGGATACGTGGTCATGGGTGGGCAGATACCGAAAGATTCCTGGAGCAGGGTTTCATGGAACGAACTGGAATCAGAGTATTCAAATTTCCTTGCGAACTATGGAGTGAGTAGCTTGGATCCATTGTTCGAAGAACCTCCACAGAAAGCCAATTTGCTGAAGGAAATGTTGAAAGAACGCGCCATTTTACTGTACGCAAAAGAAAACGAACTCCTGCCAACGAAGAAGGAGATCGAGGCCAAGCTCAAAGAATATGTAAGCGAAATAAAGAAAAATGAGGCGTTCGCAGAGTACGTCAAGCAACGTTTCGGTTCCGTTGAGGCTTACGTGGACAAGATGTTGAAGCCATCGGTAGAAAAACAGATGATCCTCGACAAGGTGAAAAACAAAGTAGCGAATGTAAGCGAAGAAGAAATGAAGAAGTACTTTGAGGAACACTTCGAAGATATCAGGAACAAGTACGATTCGGCCAACCTTGATGTGGCATGGTTTGAGAAAGAAGAAGACGCAGAAAAATTCGTTTCATTGTTATCGGGCATGACGTTCGACCAGGCTGCGAGTCAGATGAACCTTGAAACGACACCTTTGAATAACTTGAAGAGGGGTATCTTCGATAAAGAAATCGATGAAAAGTTGTTCTCCGCCACTCCGAACAGCATCGTTGGTCCTTTCAAGCTGTCCGATCTCTGGCTCGTGGCGCGGGTGAAAGATGTTACAACCATTAAAGATTTTACAAGTTTTCTGCTCAGTGAGTTTTATGAAACAGAGCGAACCACCCTCCAGAACGAAGCGATGGAGATATGGTACGAAGAATACGTGAAAAACAAAAACATCGAGATTCGCATAGTCGATGAGGTTTTATCCTACTGGGACAGGATCAGCGAAGCCGCCAGTCAATCCGATCTGGTGGAACTCGAAAAGGAGCTTGCAAAGAAAATCTTTCTCGAAGATGGAAGTGTATCTCCCGAAGCACCGGATACACTCAAGAGCGCCTACATCGTACTTGTTGAGAAGATGAAAGATTTGGGTGACGTGGAAGAAAGCCTCGAGAGCAAGAGGCAATCTCTGGTGCGTTACCTTTACGATCAGTACCCATCGTTGCTGCAGGTCGCCAGAAGGATGTACGAGATTGATAGAAAAGATCCTCAGATCAAGTACAATTACTTCACGCAGCTCTATTCGATCATCAAACCTTACATCTCGATCGTGGGGGCGCAGACGTTGCTTCAAAGCATACTCGAAATAGAAGCTGGGCTGGCTTCAATAGTTCTGGATACATCCGTGGCGACAGAGCTGCGCGCCAGCGCCTGTTACAATCTGTATGACCTGTTAAAGGAGCTAAAGGACGCAACGTCTGCCAAGTTCTATCTTGATCAGCTCCAAAAACTCAACCCCAACTACATAGACTTTGAGGCGGCGATGAAGGAACTCGAAGAAATGTCACGGAGCTCTTCACAGTAAAAATGAAGTGGGCCCTCGGGCCCACTTTTCTGGCTGGGGCGGGAGGATTCGAACCTCCGAATGTCGGATCCAAAGTCCGATGCCTTACCAGCTTGGCGACGCCCCAACGTTCACCGTGATATAATTCTATCACTGACCGTGAAGTCATTCAAGTGTGGGGTGATCCGCCTTGAAGTTTTTCACCCTCAAGATACTGGACACGAACGAGGAGATCCAAATCCCAGCTGGGGAGAAACTCCTGGAGCACGCGAAGCGATGCTGGAAGTACCACGACACACCTATAGTGGCCGCAAGGCTTGACAACACGATCGTTGAGCTCACAAGGCCTTTGGATAGGGGTGGCACGGTTGAATTCATAGACCTTCGCTCTCTGGATGGTCTGAGAATATACCAACGTGGGGCGCTCTTCGTGCTGAACATGGCACTGAAGGAGCTCTATCCCGAATGTCAGCTGTGGGTGTTGCACTCTCTCGGTAACGCGCTCTATTGCGAGCTCAGGTGCGATGGGAAGGTTCATCCACTTTCCGAAGAAGAAATTCAAAAGGTGAAGGCGAGAATGAATCAGATCGTGGCACACGATCTTCCCTTCGAGAAAAACGAGTACTACAAGGATGAGGCGTTCAAGATTTTCATTCAACAGGGTGACGAAGACAGGATCAGACTTTTCAGGTTCAGAAAGAAGAAAACGATAAAACTTTACAGATGCGGTGATCACTACGACTATTACTACGGTTACATGCCACCGAGCACGGGGGTACTGAAGTGGTTCGATCTGGCGAAGGAGAACGACGGTTTTCTGCTGATCTTGCCAGATCAAAAAGATCCTTTGAACGTCAACCCACTGAAACCGCTGGTCAAGCTCTCTTCGGTCTTTCACGAGTACGCCAGATGGCTCGATGTGATAGGCATCAGAACGGTGGCGGATCTGAACGAGATCATCTCCAGGGGTGAACGCGAAGTTGCTGAGCTGATGATCATAAACGAAGCGCTGCACGAGAAAGTGATCTCTCAAATTGCCGAGCAGTTTGCAAACAGCAAAGCGAGGTTGATACTGATAGCTGGACCTTCTTCGTCCGGGAAGACCACCTTCGCCAAGAGGCTTCTGGTTCAATTGCGCGTTCAGGGATTCAAACCCCTTGTCATATCACTCGATGATTACTTTGTGGACAGAGAGTTGACCCCAAGGGATGAGCAGGGCAATTACGATTTTGAGGCTTTGGAAGCGATAGATTTGAAACTTTTCAACGAACATCTTTCGATGCTCATCGAAGGAAAAGAAGTGGAACTACCGAAATTCGATTTCAAACTCGGAAAACGCATCTGGACGGGACAGAAGGTCAAGCTGGACAGGAACCAGCCGATAGTGGTCGAAGGCATCCATGGGTTGAACGAGAAACTCACCGAGAGTATCGATAGGTCGATGAAGTTCAAAATTTATGTCAGCGCTCTGACGCAGCTGAATTTGGATCCGCACAACAGGATAACCACCACGGACACACGTCTTCTGAGGAGGATCATAAGGGATTACAAGTTCAGGGGTCACAGCGCCCTGGACACGCTCAGGATGTGGCCCAGTGTGAGGAGAGGCGAAGAAAAGTACATCTTTCCTTTCCAGGAAGAAGCCGATGTGATGTTCAACTCCGCCATAGTCTATGAATGGGCTGTTCTGAAAGTCTTCGCCGAGCAATTGCTCGTTCAGGTACCACCGGAGGAGCGGGAATACACCGAGGCACTGAGACTGATGAAGTTGCTCGATTATTTCTTACCCATCACCAACTTGGAGGACATCCCAAGGACTTCCATACTGAGAGAATTCATTGGAAGGAGTGCGTTCAAGTATTGAAAGCCAGATTCACCGTGATTTTTTCTTTGCTCTTTCTGCACGTTTTTGCCGTTCAGGTGTTTTTCGGAGATCATCCGATCCTCAATCTGCCCGAGGATAAACTGCTGGAATGGGATAAATTCGTGGGGCTTGTAGAACGTTACTTCGAACTCATGGGTTTTGAACCCCCCATGGTCGGGAAGGTTGGGAATTTCAACTACATCGTCTGGAACGGGCACACGGTCGGTTTTGACTCATCTTCGAAGTTCGTCAGTCTGGATGGCGTGAGTAAACGCAGTGAAGGCATCGATTTGATCGAGGCGTTGAAGATCTTCGGATTGCCGTTCGTGTTGGAACAGGAAAGATTGATTTTACCAAACATGTGGATTTACGAAATTCAAAAGGTTCAAGACATCATCGAGGTCCACTATGGGGGAGAAGAAAAACTGAAGGTTTCACAGGACGGAGGAAGTATACTTTTCAGCAGCGATGGGTACGTTTTCTACAACAACGCGCTGTACACACCGGGTCAGACAGTGGCAAGATTTGCGCACGATCAGGGTGAATCGATCAAGCAACAGATCAGTTTCAAAGGGCTCGTTCGTGTCGTTATCGGAAGGGAATTCTCCGTTTCCAGAGTGCGCGTCTTGGAGTTAGGTGAGAAGTTGGCAGCCGTTGGCGCCGACGAACTCGTACTTTTCTATGCTCGGGGGGACAACAGGATCATAATTCGACCGTACGTGCCAGAGTATGACGGCGTCGACTGGCCAACCTACGCTGAGGTTAGAAAAGTAGCGGGGATGCTATGTGAGAGATTTTCTCTGAAACTCGAAATCTGTCCGTTGATCGTTTTACCACCTCAAACCATGACGATGTTGGTCCTTCTGGAAGACGAAACGAAACTTTTCGAAATGGAAAAGTTCCTGGAGGAGCTTCTGCGATGAGGAAAATAGCGATCCTCATCCTGCTGGGTTTGTCGGTATCTCTCTTGGCGAGACAGCTGGTGCTGTTCTATCTCAACGATGAACTCAAGCCTGTTCGTATCGAAGAAAATGTCGATGAAAACTCGGATCTGGTGAAATCCATCTTCGACAGGCTGGCCAGTCCGCCGAAGGGGTTGAAGAGTTTCGTCCCGAACGATGTTCTCAGGGCTTATTTTTTTGTGGAACGGTGTTTGATCATAGATCTGAAGAGTTCTTCTGTCAGTATCTTTGATTTCACACAGGAACGGTACTTCGTGCATCAGGTTCTGAGAACCGTTTTCGAAAATTTTTCGGGCATAGAAGCTGTCTATTTCCTGCTGGATGGTTCCAGGCGCGATGTGCTCAGCGGAATGGTGGATATCAGGTTCGGTTTTGCGAGACATTTCTGGTCTCGCTGGCCTGTGGAAGGTGAATGATCGTGAACCCTGTTCGACTCGGTGACAGAATCTTGGCAGTGTTCGAGGATGGACGTTCTTTTCTCTTCACGGTTCAGGAAGGGAAGCTTCAGACACATCACGGAGTGATAGACTTAGCTTCGCTCGTGGGGAAAAGTTATGGAAGTGTTTGTGAAACCCACACAGGAAAACGTTTCTACATCATGAAGCCACGTTTCGTCGATGAAATCTACAAGATGAAACGGCAAACGCAGATAGTTTATCCAAAGGATATGGGTTTCATCCTGCTCATGCTCGATGTTCATGAAGGAAGAACCGTCATCGATGCTGGTGTGGGTAGTGGGGCGATGTGTGCCGCACTGGCTCGAGCGGTTGGCACCACCGGAAAAGTGTATGCTTATGAAAGGAGAGAGGAGTTCAAAAGACTCGCGGAGGAGAATCTGAAAAAATGGGGATTGATGGACAGGGTGGAAATCAAGTTGAAGGATATCTCTGAAGGTTTCGATGAAACTGTCGATGCGATTTTCTTGGACGTTCCAGATCCGTGGAACTACATCCGTCAATGTTACGAAGCTTTGAATGGTTCTGGGAATCTCGCGATCGTGTGTCCAACGACCAACCAGGTTCAGCGGGTGCTCGAAGAGCTTTCGAAGTTTCCCTTCTTGAACGTCGAGGTCTGGGAGAGTCTTTTCAGGCAGTACAAACCCGTTGCGGAGAGACTCAGGCCTTTCGACAGGATGATCGCGCACACCGCTTACATGGTGTTTGCCAGGAAAACGATGGATTGGAGGGATTAACATGAGGAAAAACATTTTTGTCGTCGTGGTGATCGGTGTTGTCGTCCTGCTGACGAGCTGGCTTTTGAGTGGCGCGGTGAGCCCAAAGGATGTGGACAAGGCGTTGACGCCTTTCTACCAGACACTCTCCTACATCCTGAACGCGTACTATGAAAGGGATAACATCGATCTCAACAAGCTCATCGACTCTGCTATCGACGGTTTGGTGAAAGGTCTTGGAGACGATTTCTCTTACTACGAGGGACCGGAAGAAGTTGAAGAGAAGCAGATAGAGATGGAAGGCGAGTACGGTGGACTGGGCATAGAGGTGACTTACGACAGCGAGTACAAGGCGGTGAAAGTCATAGCGCCCATGTATGGAACACCTGCGTGGCGTGCAGGCCTGAAGCCAGGTGATAGGATCGTCTCCATAGACGACCAGCCTGTGAGCGAGATGCAGTACATGGAGGCGGTTAGAAAACTGAGAGGTCAGCCCGGTACAACCGTGAAGATAAAAGTTCTGAGAGAAGGTGAGCAGGAGCTCTTGACGTTCGAGATCACCAGGGAGGTCATACAGATCATACCTGTAAAACACGCCTACATCGAGACGCAGAAGGGACGGATCGGTTACATCATGATCACCCGCTTTGGCGCAAAAACTTCCCAGGAAATGGCCTCGGCGCTGAATGAGATTTTCCAAAAGGGTGTTCGAGGCATCATACTGGATCTCAGGAACAATCCGGGAGGTTATCTCAACAGCGCGATAGACGTTGCGAGTTACTTCATCGACAAGGGAGTGATCGTGAAGACGAGGAACGCTTACAGCGTTGAGGAAGTGTACGAATCGAAAGGAAACAATTACCCCAACGTCCCAGTGGTGATTCTGGTTAACAAAGGTTCTGCGTCCGCATCCGAAATCGTCACAGGGGCTTTGAAAGATCACAACATGGCAAAAATCGTCGGTCAAAGAACGTTTGGAAAAGGTTCGGTCCAGACGGGATTCCCCTTGGCTAACGGAGGAACACTCTATCTGACGACGGCAAGGTACATGACACCTTCTGGTAAGGATATCCACAGGATAGGAATCGAGCCGGACGTTTTGGTTCAGGAGGAAAGTGAAACACCACGAGAGACTCTCGTGTACGACTACACGAAGAAGATCGTTGAGGTCAACTTGGAAGATCCGTTCATCGCCAAGGGTCTGGAAGTTCTGCTGGGGTTGATCGAATGACACCCTTCGGTTTTGCCACGATCTGTTTTTCACTCTGTCTGATCGTGGCGTTGTTTTTTCAGTTCCAGGCGGGGGCAGGGAAAGAGATTGTTGAAGTACAACCTTTCCCAAAGGTAGTGCTGGTTTCACCCATTCAGCAGTTCTTGATGATGCTGAGACAGAGAATGAATCTGATAATGGAAGTCAGGCAACTTCCAGCTGGAAGTTTTTCTGCCAGTTCTGGCGGGGTCACAATGACTGTGAGGCTCGATCGACTTTCGGATTACATGTCTCTCCATGCAAAGAAGGGTAAGCCTTCAGAGGACAGGATCGAGGTGGACGTGGCGGGTTCGAAGAAGCTGGTGCGTGCGGCGTTCCAGAAAGAAGGAATGCGGGTGATCTATTCGGCCACGATATACTTTGGTTCTGAAGGACAGGTGCTCGCGAGTCATTTGGATGTTGCGAGGGTTTTGAACCAGGTTTTGAACGGTGAACCACAGTACGTGAACGTCAGAAGTAGCAGCGAGGAATACGTTGAATCTTTGAAGATGCTTGCACAGAGGTACGGCGTAGAGGTGCGCATGCCAGAATGAGAGTCCTGAAAGCGCTTTTCGTGAGGGATGCTTTTCTCAAAATCCGAGAACCGTGGTCGTTCTTGGCCGCGTTCGTGGTCTTCAACGTGGTTGTCATTGCCTTCTGGAAGCACGTGCGGTTCACGTTCGTGGGGAGCAATCTTCTGGAGGTCTGTGCAGAGCTCAACGTGGCCTTTCTGGTTTATATGTTTTTACTTTGCGGTTTGACAGCCTTGCGCTCCGGAGGCCGGAAAGTATTTTCAATTCCGGTGCTGTTCTTTCCTTACGTTCTCACACCAATTTATGCGGTCATACTCACGTGGCTCAGACTTCCGAAGGCTCTGTCTTTCACGATTGCCTTCCTTCATTCGATCCTCCTGTCCAGTGAACATGACATCTTGATTCTTTCAGCAAGGATCGCCACTTATGGCGTTCTGCTGATGGTGGTGAGACACTGGGTATGATAAACCTTATCACGAGGCATTTCAAAGCTGTCGTGATCGTGTTCTTGCTCTCAGCTGTGATCATTGGACTTTTTGGTTTCAGAAGGATCTCGATAAATTCAGATCTGACAAACCTAGCAGACAAGTTCAACGAAGCTTACAAAGAACAAATAGATTTTCTCGCAGAAAAGCTCTCTTCGAACACCCTGATAGTACTCGCCTATACCGATGGAAACATCGGGAAGACGAAGAGGGCCATCGAATTACTGAAGGAACGGTTCGAAGAGAGCGGATACATAGCAGCAACGCTGGAGATGGACAACCCTGAGCTGTTTGTGAAATACGGTTTTCTGGGGTTCGACACGGAGATGTTCCAACAGGTGGGAGGCCTTCAGGATCTTGGCAGAGGTGGCTTCCTGGATTTCGCTTACTGGAGAAAGACATTCACGATTCTATCTATGTTGTCTGACTTTGCCGAAGCATACACCAGCAGAAAGGGTATAGAACGGTACGTGCTGGTTTCTCCGGATCAGAAAATAATGCTCATCAACTTCACGTTGAATCAGAATTTGAGCGATGTTGGATCTATCAGTCGGGCCGTTGGTGAACTTCGCAGCATAGCGAAGCAGGTTACGAAAGCCACGGGAACGAAGTTTGCGTTCACCGGAACCCCCGCAGGCGTGTACGAGTCGAACAAGCAAGTGCAAAAAGATTTCACGATCACGTCCATGGTTTCGTTGGCTGGTATCACTCTGCTCATTTATCTGGGTTATGGGAGCTGGGGTGTTCTTCTGTGCTTGTTCGTTTCCATGATAATTGGCATGTGTTTGACCTTGGGTCTGGTAGGATTGGTCGTCGGTGAGATCAATATAGTGACTTCTTTCGTGAACGCGATGGTGCTTGGGCTGGGTATAGACTACGGCATACACATGATGTCACGAATGGCAGAGTATGCGAAGAAGCTGGAGATAGAACAGAGTGTTCGCGAAGCTTTTTCTGAAATAGCAAGGCCAAGCTTGGCAGCCCTCCTGACGACCATCGGTGCGTTCGGCTCGTTGTATTTCGGATTGTCCAGGCCCTTCGTCCAGATGGCTACCTTCTCTATCCTAGGAATGATCTGTTTTTATCTGACGATGATGTTCTTTTTGCCTTCCCTTGTGCTTGTGTTCAGAGTCCGGCCTTCAGAAAAAGATAAGCTTGGATTTCTGAAAGAAATGTTCCTGACCGTCAGATCCAGAAAGTTTGCCATCGTTGTTTCCATCATCTTTGTCTGTTTAATCCTCCTTGGAGTTTTGAACCTGAGGGAGTACTGGTACACTCCCCCCGGATTGGTCTCCAGAAACGCAGAGTCTGCTATCGCTTTTGCAGAGCTGAAGAGAAGTTTTCAGAGGGTTGGGTTCGGAGAAGTGTGCGTAGTGGCGGAGGATTTCGAAGAGCTGAAGAGAATCGATGAGCTGCTGAGAAAATCGGACCTTTTCATCCCTCCGCTGTCTGTGCTGAGCTTGATGGAGTTCTCCAACTTCAATTCCAACCGCAGAACGTTCGATTTGTATGCGAGTCTCAGTGAAACCGTTAACAATCCGTTTCTTGTGGCACTTTTCAAAAGGATCGAGATGTATCCCCAGATACTCGATATGCTGAGGTTGTTGAAGAGTTCGAAGGATCTGAACGATATCCTGAACGAACTCAAAAAGGATGTGCCGCTTTTCTTTTATGAAAGGAACGGCCGCACGATGTACGTTCTGTACACCGACACGGTGAAAGACCTGTACAAGGGCAACCATTTGAAAACTGTTCACAACTTTCTTGTGGCGAACGATGTCAAATTCTTTGGAACGCCCGCGATGCTTTACATGATCATGGAAGACATGAAAAAGAGCATGTACAAGCTGACCTTTCTGACTATCTGTGGTGTGTTTGTGATGCTTCTGTTGAGCATCAAATCGCTTAAAGGAAGCTTGCTGATATCAATGGGAGTCCTGTCCTCAATAGTGATCACTTTCGGTGTTGGAATAATCTTCGGCATTCATGCGACCTTCATGACTCTACTGTCACTGCCTCTGTTACTGGGGCTTGGGGTTGACGGTTTGATCCACATGAGGCACGCTATTTTGAGACAGGATGAATCTCATACGTACAGGACCTTCAAGTCTGTGTTTCTGTCGAGCGTGACCACGATAGTGGCCTTTGGGAGTTTCTCGGTTGCCCAAGGTGAACTGTTGAGAGAATTCGGCATACTCATGAGTATAGGATTCGTCGTCTGTTTCCTGGTCACCGCACTTCTGAGTTTCCACGTCTTCGGGGGTGAAGTTCATGAAGATAGCAATGTTCACTGAAACCTATGTGCCTCAGAAGAACGGTGTGGCAACCTCGGTCTTCCTCTACAAACGAGCCCTCGAACAGCGCGGGCATCAGGTGTACGTGGTCACAACAGTTGGCAACAACAGTGATGAGGTTCTGGTGCTCGAGAGCATCCAGTTCAAGTACGAGTCTAACCACGTGATCCCGGTGGACGGTCGTTTGCTCCCCATCTTTGATTTTGTGCGTACCAGGAACGTGGAGATTGTTCACAGTCACGCGCCATTCGCCCTCGGATTGAGAGCTTTGGCGGTGCAGAAATATCTGAAGCTCCCGCATGTTCACACGTACCATACCCTGCTGGTGGAGTATAGGCACTACATTCCAAGACCCCTGACCCCTTCCAGAAAGAGCGTGGCGGAGTTTTCAGCCTGGTTCTGTAATATGGTCAACAGGATCGTTGCACCGACCGAAAACATCAAGCGAGAACTCGAAAGTTACGGTGTCGTGAGACCCATTCACGTTATACCGACAGGCATAGATGTGGACTCTTTCGATAGGCCTTCTCTCTTCGATGTCCGGAAGAAGCACGGAATACCGTCAAAAACCAGGTTGTTACTTTATGTTGGAAGAATGGCGAAGGAAAAGAATGTGTCTTTTCTGATACATGTGCTTGCAAATCTGCTACAGAAAAAGCACGATGTGCACCTTTTGCTCGTCGGTGACGGACCTGAGAAAGACCAGCTCAAGGAAGAAGCCAAACAGCTTGGGATTGAAGATAGAGTGACTTTCACAGGTGCATTACCGAGGGAACAGCTCGTCGATTATTACCAGCAGGCCGACGTGTTCGTTTTTGCTTCCATGACCGAGACGCAGGGATTGGTGGTGCTCGAATCCCTGGCTGCAGGAACCCCTGTCGTGGCCGTGGCGAAGATGGGTGTTGCGAACGTGTTGAAAGATAAAGAAGGTGCGCTGCTGCTGGAAGAACCGGTGCCGGAGGAATTCGCCGAGAAAGTGGAAATGCTGCTTTCTGATTCAAGGCTCTACGATGAGATGAGATCGAAAGGTAGAGTCTACGTGAGACAGCACTGGTCGATAGATAAAACCGTTCAGGAACTCGAAATGGTGTACGAGATGGGAATTGAAGAGGGGCCAATCGAAGTGGAGTACTACACCAGCGTGTGGGTCGAGGTCATGATGGAAAAAATGAAGCAAATTTCGAACAAGATCTTCACTACAGGAGGTGGCAGGCGTGTTACCTTTGCACCTTTTTCTCGGACACGTGGTCGCTGACCACGCGTTCACCAACAACGCGAAGATAAGGACCTACAGGGGTTCGAAGCTTTTTGGACACATCCTCTGGTCGCTGTTCGCAATCTTGGCCTTCACGTTCGATACTTTTCTGCGTTCAAGACTGGGCACAATACTGTTGATATTGTTCTTCACTGTGCATGCGTTGCTGGACATCATGAGGGTGAAAGTCTATCCAAAGAGTAACCTACTCAACCTCGTGGAACTCGCCGGCCTGGCCTCGGCGTTTGTCTTCAACATCTTGGGTGTAAGGTTGCTGAAAGGTTCGTACCTGTCGAACGAGTTCGTTCTGTATCTGCTCGGCATGTCGGTTGTGTCAACTGGCGTAACGTATTTCTTCAGAAACTTCTATCCGAAAGATGAGTTCATGTCTGACATAGAAGGCATCTCGGAGAGATTGGCAGTTTTCATATTCTTGCTCGCATCGAAGCCATTGTTCGTGTTTCTCTCCCTCGTTATAGCGCTCTTCTACCGACTGATCTTCGTGAAAAGGTTCGACCACACCTGGTGGATCAGTCCTGTCAGTGGCTTACTGGTCAGTTTCGCCTGGAGGCTGATGCTTTACAGATGATCGGTGAAAACATCATAAGGGTTCCGGTGATAGGTTCAACGAACGACTTTTTGAAGGAAAACTGGCGAACGTTTCCTCATGGCACGGTTGTGGTGGCCGATGTACAGACTGCGGGTCGAGGCAGGTTCAACAGGTTGTGGCATTCACCGGAAGGCGGTCTGTGGTTTTCGATACTTTTCAAGCCCAAGAAGCGTGTCCGGCCGAATTTCTACACGAAGTTGTGTGCCGTTTCGATCGTCAGAGCGTTGAAACGTTTGAAAATCGATGCGAAACTTAAATGGCCAAACGATATTTACGTGGATGGGAAAAAGCTGGCAGGAATACTCACAGAAACTGTCTTTGAAGAAGAACAGATCAGGGCCGTCATTGTTGGGATCGGTTTGAACGTGAACAACGAGATTCCCCAGGAACTGAAAGCGAAAGCCACCAGTTTGAAGATCCTGACAGGAGAGGAATTCGAGAAGCTGTCAATTATGACCTCAATCCTGAAACAGATCAACAAGTCACTGAAGGTTTATTCGAAAAAACCAGAGGCGCTCACGCGGGTGTGGAAGAACATGTTGATCCAGAAAGAAGGACAGATGATCGTTTTCAAAACTTCTAACGGTCTGCTGAAAGGTAAACTCGTGAAGATAAGTGAAGAAAGCCTCACGCTGAGCACGGAAAACGGTCCTGTAGAACTGTCATCGCTCGAGATAGTGGATGAATGAAGACACTCGACTACTCGTTTTTGCCTCGATTTGAGCGGCACGTGTGTCCCGCAGCAAACCGGATCGATTTTACTCCCATAGCCTGACCCAGTGAGTGCTGTTTTCCAAATGAAGGGTTGCGCTGGTGCTTGCCTTGTCCGCAGAATGGGCTCAGTTGTCGGACGGATCTGCACAATCAATGTGGTCTTTTTTTGTTTCGTTCAAAAGTTCGGGTTTACCCTGCTGATCGATAAGTAATTCCACTTCCTTGAAAGGAAAGATTATCTTTATCTTGTCCCCGATTTTCACTTCATAAGATGGTTTAACAATCCTTCCATTCACGAAGACCTTTCCGCTTTCTATCATCCTCTGTGCGATTGTTCTCCTCTTGATGATCCCGGACTGTTTGAGATACTTGTCTATTCTCACACTCATCACCCATCTGTAGTATACTTTTTTCAAAAGGAGAGGTGAACTGAGTGCCTTACTTTCAATACACGGCTCTGACGCCTGATGGGAAAAGAATAAAAGGAACGGTTCAGGCCAACAGCGAATCTCAGGCTGCCGACCTCATCAGGAGAAGGAACTACATCGTGTTGAAGCTTCAGCCTGCCGCTTCGAAAAGAGACTTCGTGCTGTTCGGGGTCCATCTGAACGAGCTTGTGGTGTTCTGCCGTCAGTTGGCAACGATGGTGAGCGCTGGCGTGAGGCTCAAGGACGCTTTATCCATACTGTCAAGACAGGACGTGTTCTCGTCGCGTTTCAGAAGGATCATCACCAACCTGGTACTGTCACTCGAAATGGGTATGTCCTTCTCGGAAGCTTTGAGGAACGAGAAGGTGTTCGATTCCGTATTCATCAACCTCGTTTCGTCAGGCGAAGAAGGTGGCATACTCGACAAAGCCCTGGAAAAGGCTTCGGACTTTTACGAATCTTCGAAAAAGCTTCAGGATGAGGTCAAATCCGCCATGGCTTACCCAACCTTTGTTCTCTTCTTCGCGATAGGGGTCATATTCCTGATAACGTTTTACATTCTGCCAAAGTTGATTTCAGTCTTCGGAAGTATACCCACCAGTGGGATCGTCAGTTTTCTCATGAACGCGAACAGGTTTCTCTCTCAGCACTGGCTCTCCGTCTTGATCACTCTGGTTTTAGGCATCATCGGGATCGTCATCTTCTTAAGGACCAGGTACGTCAGTTACGTGAAGGAATGGCTCGCAACACTGTTTCCTCCGCTCGCCAGGCTTCGCAACATGATGGCGGTGGAACGTTTCTGCAGAATCTTGGGAACGCTGATCGGTAGTGGCGTTCTTCTGACTAAAGCTGTTGAAATGGCTGCTGCCGCATCGAACAGTCCCAGACTGATCAAATTGAGCAAACGCATAAGCGAAAGGGTACGCGAAGGTGCAAGTCTTAGACAAGCGATGCTCGAAAGCGGAGTCTTTCCACAACTGGTTTACGAGATGGTGGGAACGGGTGAGGAGACAGGAAAGCTCGAAGAAGTGTTGCTCAAGGTGGCAGACTTCTACGAAGATCAAATAAGAACGGGCGTGAAAAGGTTGGTTTCTTTGATCGAACCGATGCTGATCGCGGGCGTTGGAGGATTCATAGCGTTCATGGCACTGACAATGTATTCGACGATCTTCCAATTGCAGCAAACCATAGGCAGGTGATTTTAACGTTAGTCGAAATTGTTGTCAAACTACTGGTTCTGGTCTCTTTCGCCGTGGGGATATTTTCGTGCTTGCCCGTCCTGGACAGAGTGATGGGATACGTTGAACCACTGTATCTGAAGTGCCTCGTCTATTCAGGATTGCGTTACGTACACGGTGACAATCCATCTGGGACCGTGACGATAAGTGTGATCAACGACGAAATAAGGCTGAGGTGCGTTCCTTCGAATAAAGACAGAAAAGTTGTGACGGTCGCACTCGTTCCAAAAGGCTCGGTCAGAATCGTGAGTGATGGCGGACCCATAACACTATCATCTGTGAATGTCATGAACGCAGGGAGCATTTTGAGCGACGAGTGGGTTGTCAGTTTTCCACCTGTGGTTCTGAGAATGAATATCAAGAGGTGATGTTGTGCAGATATTTCACAAGATGATAACTGCGATCGATGTGGGAAAAAGCTGGATAAGCGGGGCGAGGGCGAGAAAGTTTAGAGGCATCATCTCGAACCCGGTTTTCGCGAGCGTCAGAAACGGAGAGAACGTTGTGGAACGTCTGAAGACGCTGAAAGAGAAGCTAAGGCCAGACGTGGAGGACATAGTCGTAACGAACTTTCCAGTAGAAGAAGTGCTCTTCAATACCCTGGAAATCCCCAGGGAACTGAGAAAATCAGAGCTCAGAACGTACATAACCGCTGAAATGTCGAGGATTCTGAACCTTTCTTCATCGGAGATAGCACTCGATTTTGTGAGAAACCCCATCGGGAAAGCGCTTGTGATGGTGACGAAGACACGCCGCCTCAACGAATGGATAAGTAACATCACCGCAGCAGGTTTTCCACTACCAGATGTGGTGATGCCCGACGTCTTTAAGTATCTGCAACTGTTGAAGATATCCGGGCCTGAAGCGTGCGTGCTGGTGCTTTTGACACACGATTACAGCGTGGTCATCGTGTGCGTATCTGGCTCACCGCTGGGCATCAGGACGTTCTCTTATTCTCTGGATGAAACCGTCTCCATAGTCAGTGAGGAGACAGGTCTTGACGAGGTAGAGATAGTCCGGGAGCTATCCAAGCAAGAATCCAGTAACGTGAAGAACATTTTCGAATCCATAACGGTTGATTTGCCCTATTCTGTGGAAAGGGAAATCATATTCTTGCTCAGCTCATCTCTGCCAGGATCGTCCATAAGGGATGTCGCGAAATTCTACATTTTCTGTGATCCTTTAGGGTTTACACCCCATTATGTGAAGCTCTTCGACACAGTTGAAACCATGCAGGGAAAGATCCAACCGTTGACCCCGAGCATCGATGTGAAAAATTTATCTGTGGGAACGATTGGACTTCTGGTACGTGGGGGTGAAGAATTTGGAAAGAATAAACTTGTTCAGGTATAAAAGACCTGTTTTGAGGTTTTCTTCCTTCTTGATCCTTACGCTCGCGCTGATCGCACCGGTTCTCGCCATGCGGTTCACTTTGGATTTTTACAAGCGCTCCGTTATCGATTCTATTTACGCCAGCCACGGAAGAATCGCTGAGAAATACAGAATCGGTCGCGCCCCATCTCTAACTGGCATCATCGCAACGCTGGACTCTATCAACAACCAGCTCGTTCAGACCAGTAAACGTCTCCAAGCGCAGATAGACGTTCTGGAGAATCACATCAAAAGTTTCAACGACAGGATGCAACCGTTGCACAAGATTCTGGAGACGCTGAAGAAGACCGATCAGAACTGGATCGTCTTGAAGCAGCTGATCTTTGGTGACTCTGTCAGGATCGATCTGTACGAACTCTACGATCCAGCCATAATCAGAACGGCCGATCGGTTAGAGAAAGCCCTGCTCGAACTTGGATACAAGGTGAGCAAGAATGAAGAGTACGACGCTCTCATGCAATTCCTTGGCAGAAGGATTTGCAGCGTCTCTGTGGAAGGAAGGAGGTAACATGCCAAGAAGATTGGCCATCCTGCTGGCCTTGCTCATCACGTTAGTTTCTGCGCTCTATTTAGATGTGTACGAATATTTCAGATCCAGGAACCTCATCCTCAAACTCGAAAATTCCTTCATAAAGCTCGAACAGTACGACGAGAACGTGGAGCAGAAAAGGGAATATCTGGCGAAACTTGAAAGCACCGTTCAACCACGCGTGACACTGAAAGAACTCGAAAATTTATCGAAAGTTTCGAGTCTGTCGTTCTCACTACAGAAGGATGGAACATACCTCGTTGAGGGAACCTGTGGAGCTGATCAGCTGGTGAACCTGCTGAACGAGTTGCTGAAGAATGCGAACCTGACCGTTCAGCTACTCCAGATAGAAGCAAAGGAACTCGTGCCCGTGGTCACGGATCAAGCGCAGAGATACACGAACGTGAACGTGAAGATGGTTCTGAAGGGCGTGATGCTCGAATGAACAGGCGTTTGGTGGTCTTACTTCTGGTACTCGTTGCAGTTTGGTCTGTGGCCATCTACGTGCTGTTCTTATATCAAAAATCACCCACAGCTGCTCCCGCAACACGGACCAGTGAAGCTGTCATTCAGCCTTTGATCAGGAGGTTGAACGATCCAGATATCGAGAGGTTCAGAACGATTGTTGGAACGTCGAAGCCAATTGAGAACGTCTTCGAACCTTACGTGTTGAAGCTCAACAGAGATCGATTGATGCGTCAGGCGCTCTCAGAACTGGAAGTGCTGCCGAGTTACAAATTCAGAGGTTACTTCGTGGGCGAGAACGAAGATTTTGTGATGTTTTCAAGCGGTATTGTAAGACCCGTTGGATCGATCCTTGAGAATAGATACCTGATAGTTCACGTGGTGAGCTTCGCTGCGATAGTTATGGATCTGTCCACGGGGAACCTTTTGGTTGTGAAGTGAGGAGGGGGACAATGAGGAAGACCGTTTTCCTGCTGCTTCTAATTGTGAGCGTAATCGGCGTCGCAGCCTCCCTGATCACGATCTCACCAACCTTCAGCACCGCGGGTGTCACACTGACGATGCAGTTCGATACGGACATAAGCGAGAAGAATGTGTATCTGGAGAAGAATGCCTCGGGTTCTCTGATTTCGATCTATCTGCGGGATGTGAGACCCGTTTCAGATTCTTTCTTCCTGCCCATCGCTTATGGTCCAGTTGAATCTCTGAGGGTGATCAACACGCGCCAGGGAAGTCTCGTCTTAGTGCAGCTGCTCGTTCCGAGGGAGCCAGAGACAATCTTCTCTGGAAGAACGCTGAAACTCTTCGTTCCATCCTCTCAGAAGAGGCTGAGCCTCGCGCTGGTGGACGGAGATCTGGAGACGGCGGTGAAGTATCTGTGTGAAGAGTTGAAATTGAACGTTGTGCTGTCAGACAGAGTGAAAGCCCAGAAACTCTCACTGAAACTGGACGACGTGCTACCAGAAGACGCACTGAGAAACATTCTTGTCACTGTGAGAGTGAACAACGAACCTCTCGCTTACAGTTACATGCCCGATGGGACTTTACACGTGGGCACGCGCAGCGATATCGCCGCACGTTTCCAGAAGTTCTGGGGAGTCTTTGAGGTGAAGGATGAGAGCTTAGTTCAGAAGCTCGAGTCCTTGCTATCGCCTAACGTCGTCATGAGCTATCTTGCGAACAGGTCGGTGCTGTTCGTCTACGGAGACGTTCAGGAACAGGAAATAATAGCCAAAATTCTTTCACTGACACCACAGGTGGAGACCAGAGAGTTTTCCTGTCCGGGTTTCATAGAAGAGACAAAGAAACTGTTGGATGCGTTGAAGGGTCTTTACAGCTTCGAATATCATTTGCTCGAAGGCCTGGATAGGTTCGTTTTGAAAGCCGATCCACAGACTCTGGACAAGGTGTTCAGTTATCTGAGAGAGCTCGAGAGAATCGTCAGATCGAGACATGCTCAGCAAGAAGTTCAGCGACCTGAAGCAGCTCCAGAAACAGTCAGCGAGAGAATTCGAGTCATTTACCCGAAGGAAGCGATCGAAGTTCTCAAGAAGTTCAATCTGGGAATCGAGGAGATGCCTTTCGGCGAGATCGTGATGAGTGGTGAGAAAGAAAGGATAGAACTCGTGAAGGAAGTTCTCAGAGACCTTGGATTTTTCGATTCCCAGCAGATGGGGAGGTTCATCGTTCCGAAGGCTCACTCTGAAAAAGTCCTGAATGCACTGACGCAGATTCTAGCCATACCAAGTTCGAGGATCGTGATTTCCGAAGATGGAAACAGCATCAACATCGTTCTGCTGGTACCGGAAGAGGTTCAAAAGGCTGCCGAAGATCTCATAAGAGGTTTGATGAGGTTCTTCACGTCTTCAAGACTCTCAGAGGTGTTTTTCCTCAGAGACAGGGAAACAACGCAGCAGGTCTCGGCGATCCTGAACCAGATATACGGAATAGAAACGAGCAGCGTTGAGAACGTGCTGAAAGTTGTCGGCACGAAGGATGAAATAGAAAAAGCCAGGAAGTTCATCGATATGTTCGTGAGGGAGAGACACACCAAAACCCTTCCACTCGCGATGGACCAGGAACTGTTCGCTGAGCTCAAAATGCTCGTTGAGTCCATGTTCGATGTCAAGCTGGAAGCGAATCTGAGGTCACTCGGCCTGTTATTGCTTAGCTCTGAAGACAAAGATCAGCTCGAATCCGCGGCGCGAGAGATCGAATCTGTGGTGAAAATGTTGCCCGAAAAGCCCTCTGAGGCGTACGAACTGGTCCCTGCGATCGAAAACGTTGATTTCAACGATCTGAAGCTCTTGCTATCCGAGATATACAGGGTGAGGATCGAAAGAACTCAGTTCTTCTACCTGCTGGTTGGACAGAAGCAAGCCCTGGACGGAGCCAAACAGCTTCTTGAAAGGATCAGAAACTTAGTTGGTAAACCTGCCGAGATCACGTACAGGCTAGTGAAGGTCAGGGAAGATATCTCAGTTGAAGCCCTGATCCGCGCCATCAGCAGTGTTGCAAAGGTCGAAGCGATCAGTATCGAAAACCTTCTCTTGCTGAAGGGTGAGGAATCCCAGATTTCGAAGGCACTCGAACTGATAAGGCTCATCGAAGAGAATGTGCCCGTCAAGGTTGAAGAACCGAAAAAAGTGACCGTGGTGGTGAAGCAACTCGTACCGGAGTTCCCGGCGAGCGAGTTCAGAGTGTACCTCGAGAAGATAGGTCTGAATGTTGATTTCGAGGCTTTCACGTCTCTGAACACGGTGGTCATTTCAGGTGAAGAAGAGACAGTTAGCAGAGCGGCTGAAGAGTACGAAAAGTTTGCCGAAACGTTTCTGAAGCAGTTACAGGCACGTGTTGAAGAGGAAAAGAAAAAGCAAGAGAAACCTCTGAAGGTGCAGAAGGTGTCTGAAAACACCGTTTCAATAGACTGCGATGGAGTTCCGCTGAAGGATGTTGTGGAGGCTGTTTCGCAGGAACTCGGGATTTCGTTGATGTTTGTGACCTTCCCACAGGAGATCATCACAATGAGGGTTTCTTCCATGAGCTGGGAACAGTTCAAGGACGTCGTGCAGAAGAACTACGGCTACAGCTTCGTCGAATCAGAAGGCGTCACCGTTCTGCTGAAACCTGTTCCCACACCCGACACAACCGTAGAGCAGAAGTTCATCTACAGAGTCTCCCACAACCTCGATCGGATCAAATCCGTGGTGGAATTTTACGGGGGAAAGGTGTACGTGGACGATCTGAACGATTTGATCATCTTGACGAACATCAGTGCTAAAGCCAAGCGAGAAGTGGAAAAAATCATAGATGAGTTGTCCAAACCTTTGAAGCAGGTGGAAATAGAGGCGCAGTTCATCGACAGGGCCCTGACAGATGAGCTCACAAGAAGGGCTAACCTCAACCTGACCATGCCACCTGCAACGATCGACGTTGGTAGCTCCGGCAGTTTGAACCTCTCGACTTCGGTGATCGACCTGGTGGATTACAGGAATCTACTGAGCCTCCTTGGAGGGGCTCAGTTGACGCTGAACGCCGAGGCGCAGAAATCCAACAGTACGACGGAGCTGCTGGCGAGCCCAAGGATGGTCACCGTGAGTGGCAAGGAAGCTAAGATCTTGATAGGTGAGCGTGTACCGTACGTTGCCGGTATAGATGAAAACGGTCGGGTCATAATTGATTACATGGACGTCGGTATTCAGTTGAGGATCACACCAGTGGTGCGCAACGACGGTAGCATACAGCTGAAGGTTTACACAGAGGTCAGCGAAGTTAAGGAGCGAACGCTCTCAGGTATGAACACCTACGGTAAGGTCACGAGGCAGGCTGAAACAGAAGTGATTCTGAAGAACAACCAGACTCTGGTGATAGGTGGTCTGGTCCAGGATAAGTCTGTCAAAACCGTGGCGAAGGTCCCGGTGCTCGGTGACCTTCCTTTCATAGGTCAGATTTTCAGATCCGTGACCGACAGAAAGGACAAAACGGAACTGCTCATCTTCATCACCGCGCGGGTGATCGAGCCGTGAGAAGGAGTCCAGTTGTCTCTGGCAGTTTCTATCCCGCCTCGGTCAGGGAATTGACGAAGCTCATCGAAATCTGTTTCACCTCGGAACTGGGCCCAGGAGAGCTACCGAAGAAGCCAGAAAAATTTCTTGAAAGGTGTGTCGGACTGATAGTCCCACACGCCGGATACATCTACAGTGGTCCCGTGGCGGCGCACGGTTATCTGGAGGCAGCAAAGTTTGGCAATCCGAAACTGGTCGTACTGCTTGGTCCAAACCACACAGGATACGGTGCCCGGATTGGCGTCTGGAACGAGGGTAGCTGGTCCACACCGCTCGGTGAGATTCGTGTCTGCAGTCAGGCAGCCGAGCTGTTCCTGAACAACTGTAATGAAGCTTCGGCGGACGTCAGAAGCCACATGGCTGAACATTCTCTTGAGGTCCAATTGCCCTTCCTTCAGTACGTCTTTAAAGACTTCGAGATACTTCCAATAACGATGTTTCCTGTCGGGCTGACTGTGTGCAGATCAGTCGCGAACGCTCTGGATCAGTTGCTCAAAGATTATCCTTCAGCTCTCGTCGTAGCCTCCAGCGATTTCAACCACTACGAGGATGATCGAACCACCAGGTGGAAGGACCAGCTCGCGATAGATGAAATACTGAAGAGAGATCCGGAAGGTCTGTACCAGGTGGTGGCCAGAGAGAGGATCACGATGTGCGGCCTATCGCCTGTGGCGAGTTTGCTTTACATGCAGAGCTTTTCGAAGGTGAGATTGTTGAAGCACGCAACCAGCGGTGACACGTCGGGCGACAGGTCCCACGTCGTGGGGTACGCCAGCTTCATTTTCGAATGAATTTGAAGAGTTGATGAGCCTCTTCCACTTTCAGAACTAGGCAGAGCGAAAGATAGACGATCACGCCGAGCATGACCAGTGCTATGGTGAAGAGTCTTGACGGACTCACGTGGTCCAGCACCATGAGCATAGTTCCCATCACGAAAGATGAGAATAGCACCCTTTGAAAGTGCTTCACGTCGAAATCTGGTCGAATCTTGAGCAACAAATATGCCATTCCGATAACACCAGAGAGAGCCGTGGCCAGTGCGATGCCTGCGGTTTTGAACGTCAAGCCTAGCACGAAGTCCAATACCGCGTTGGACACAAAAGAAATCACGGTGGCCTTGAACGGAAGTTTCATGTCTTTCTTTGCGTGGCATGTCCTTGAGAGAAGAGCCATCATCGAATAAAAAGGAAGGCCTAACGAATAAAAAAGTAAAGCCGTGGCAGTCTTGATCGCATCCGAATGTGTGAAAGCGCCGTGCTGGTACACGAGGACTATCAACCTTTCGCTGAGCACCATCAAACCGACTGTGGACGGAATACTCAAAAAGAAGGTAGTCCTCATGGCATCTTTCAGGTGCTGTGAATTCTCTGCATCACCGCTCATGAGGGGCAAAATCACCGTCGAGATCGCCACACCGAAAACTCCAAACGGTAGCTGGTAAAACCTGTTCGCGTACTGCAATATTGAAACACTTCCCGGGCCAACCAGCGCGGCCACGTTTACATCAATGAGCACGTTGAACTCAGAAACGGTCATGGCGAGGAGGGCGGGGAAAAACAGTTTGAAAAAATCACGAACGCCGGCGAAGGTCGGTCTGTAGGAAAATCCTGCTTTCCTCGCTCCGGATATCAGGCTCAGGAACATCACCGCACCGCCGAGAGTGAAACCAACGGTCGGTCCCACGATGCGTGGATTGAAGAATTTGCACGAAATCACCCCGAGTATGATGCCCAGATTCATGAACATCGGAGAGAGCGCGGGGAAGAAGAATCGCTCGCTTGTATTCTGTATGGCGTAAAGTACGGCCCAGAGGAATATGAAAACAACGAAAGGCATGCTTATACGCGCGAGTTTGGCGGCCAGCAGTTTCGTTTCCGTGTTCGCACCGCTTGCAAGGAGTGCGGGCACAATCTGTGGGAAGATCTCCACAAAGATTGTCAAACCGATGGTCACTATGCCAAGGCTTGTTACGACGGCCGATGCGAACTCATTTTTGTCTGGCTTTTCTTTGTAAAGTGGTATGAAAGCTGAAGTCATGGCGCCTTCTGCGAAAGCCCTCCTCAAAAGAAAAGGAAAGGCAATGGCAATGGAGTAGGCATCGAACTCGACACCAACGCCGAACCTGTTCGCAAGAAAAACGTCCCTCAGCAAACCTGTGACCCTGGAGATCAGCGTTGCTAAAGCGAACAGACTACCGTATTTGAGAACTTTGGTCATGGCATTTTCTTTCTGTAAGCCTCTATTCCCAG
Source organism: Thermotoga sp. Ku-13t (assembly GCF_011057685.1). NCBI lineage: Bacteria > Thermotogati > Thermotogota > Thermotogae > Thermotogales > Thermotogaceae > Thermotoga > Thermotoga sp. Ku-13t. The sequence goes on from NZ_LNFY01000010.1 coordinate 128,320, forward strand.
ATTCAGAATTCTGACCGCATCCCTCAACTTCTCACGATCCAGAACATAGGCGATCCTCATCTCGTTGATGCCGGCACCCGGAGTTATGTAGAACCCATCCAGTGGTGCCACCATGGTGGTTTTGCCATCCACTTCAAACTCGGTGAGCATGAACTTGACGAAATTCTCCGTGTTGTCGATAGGAAGCTTGGCAGCTATGTAGAAGGCCCCGTGGGGTTTTTTGAACACTGCACCTTCTATTTTCGAAAGCTCCTCATAGACCACATCCCGCCTCGCCTGATACTCGAGTCTTATCTGCTGGAAATAGTTCTCATCCAGCGTCAGCAGTCCTATCGTACCGTACTGGGACATCATCGATGGGCAGAGGCGTGCCTGGGCGAACTTCATCGCCGCCGCATAGAGGTCTTTGTTTTTCGTCACGAACGTTCCAATCCTTGCGCCACACGCGCTGTATCTCTTCGAAATACTGTCAACAACGATGATCCTGTTTGAAATCTCTTCGAACGTCAGCATCGAGATGGCTCTGTAACCATCGAAAACGAACTCTCTGTAAACTTCGTCAGAAATGATGAACAGATCTTTCTCTATTGCAACGTCTGCGATGGTTCTCAGCTGCTGCTCATCGTACACCGCACCTGTTGGGTTGGAAGGGTTTGAGAAGATGATCGCCTTCGTTTTCGGTCCGATCACTTCAAGGAATTTTTCCTTCTTCGGTACCGCGTAGCCATATTCAGGGTAGGTCCGAACCGGCACGAGTCTTATACCGAGCTGGCTGGCGAAACCGGCGTAGTTCGCGTAGAACGGTTCGAGCACGACGATTTCATCTTCAGGATCCGCGACCACCGACATGGCGAAGATCACAGCTTCGCTTCCACCGTTGGTGACGATTATGTGTGACGGACTGACCTGGATGCCGAACCTCTCATAGTAACGTGCAAAGGCCTCTCTCAGTTCCGGCAAGCCAGCCGAGTGTGTGTACGCTATCACGGAGGGTTTGTACCTCTCGGCGTATTCAAAATACACGCCGGGTGTGGGTATGTCGGGTTGGCCTATGTTCAAATAGTAGATCTTCTTCCCTTTCTGGGTTGCCTCTTCAGCGTAGGGTATGAGTCGCCTTATCGGGCTCGCCGGGGCTTCAACGGCACGCTGTGAAAGTTGCATATCAGTACCGCCTCCTCACTTCGGCTATGATGAACTTCAAGTACCTTGTTTCTGAAACTTCGAGCAAGAAGGGATGGTCGAAACCCTGACCACCTTTGTAAAGAACGTTCAGCAGAACTTTTGTATCGTTCGCTGCGTCACTCAGCAGCGATTCGAACTCCATTTCGGACAGGACCTGGGTGCAGGAAGCTGTGGCGAGGATGCCAGGTTTTCTTAGAATCTTCATCGCTCTGAGGTTTATCTCCTTGTGACCGCGTATCGCAGAATCTTTCGAAGCGGAAGTTTTGGCGAAAGAGGGCGGATCCAGAACCACAAGATCGAACTGTTCGGAGCGAGAATTTTCCCTCAACCAGTCGAAGGCGTTCGCCTGAACGATCCGGTAATTCGTGAATCCGTTCAGATTCAAAAGTTTCTCTGCGATGGACAAACTCCGCTCCGAATAATCGACCAGAACGACAGATCGTGCACCAGCTTTCAGAAGGTGCAGTGCGAAGTTTCCCGTGTAGCAGAAAATGTCTGCACACTCTCTATCCTTTGCAAACGCCGAGCAGATGCGACTATTGTAGAGATGATCCAAGAAAGCTCCCGTCTTTTGCCCTCTCAGGTCCGCCGCCAGCAACAGTCCGTTGTGTTCGAAATAGATGATGTCGGGACCCTTACCGAGGAGCCAGCCACAGTGCTCCTGTAAACCTTCCTTTGCCCTGGCGGGAGCATCGGACTTTTCGTACACGCCGATGGGACTTGTGTACTTCACCAGCTTCTGAACTATCAAATCCTTCAGCCTTTCCATGCCAAGCGTGTTGATCTGTATCACGAGATAATCTGCGTACTTGTCCACCACCAGCCCCGGTAGTCCATCGGCTTCACCGTTCACGAGACGATAGGCTTGCCCTGAGATGAGTACATTCCTTCGTCTTTCAATTGCCTCTTTAATTCGCCTATCTATGATTTGTTCGATCGAAAGCGGTTGCAGAGACAGCAGTCTAACTGTGATCTTTGACTTCGTGTTGATGTAACCAACCCCATAGAATTTTCCATCGGAGAGATGAACGTTGACCACGTCTCCATCTTCGAACTCTCCTTCAAACTTCGCTATTTCGTTTCGGAATATCCACGGATGGAAATCCCTGTGATTGTTCTTCAGAAAGACGCGAGCCTTAATGGATCTTCACCCTCTCGTAGAGATATTTGATCAGTTCTTCGGTAAAGTTGCCACGTGTCCATTGGAGGTGTGGAACGTTCTTGGCCCTTTTTGTCCAGACCTCGAGTTCCTCTTCGTTTATTTCAACTCGTACGTTGAGCCCCACCAGCTTCAGGAAGTTGGAGACACCCCCGAGAATCGAATTCACGAATTCGACCTTTTCCGGCACCTCCATCGAAGCCTGCTCAACCACCACGTCCAGGAAAGCGGCGGTTGCCTCACCGTGTCTGATGTTCTTGAAGGTTGTCAGAGGATAACCGAGTGCGTGCGCGACGGTCGTACTGGTCTGACTGATCACCATTCCTGCGAGACACGATGCCAGGAGCATGTTCTCACGTGCGCGCAGATTTTCGGGTTGTTTCAGAACTATTGGCAGGTTCTCCACGATGAGTTCGATAGACTTTTTCGCGTAGAGATCAGAAATCGGGGTCGCCCTTTTTGAAAGAAAACCTTCAACCGAATGGCACAGCGCGTCCAATCCGGTGGACCTCGTCAGAGATTCGCTCAGTTTCAGCGTGTAACGGGCATCGAGAAACGCGAGCTTTGGGAATGTCAGAACAGGATGTGAAAATCCCCTTTTGAAGCCAGCATCATCTGTCAGCACCGAATACTGAGTCACCTCGCTTCCCGTTCCCGCGGTGGTCGGAATGGCAACGATCGGCAAGGCTTCACTGTATTTCGACGGATCGTAGAGGTCTTCCACCTTCAGCGATGGGTTCTTCAACAGCACTGCGACAGCCTTAGCAGTGTCCATTGGACTGCCACCACCGAGACCTACAACGAAATCGAAAGATTCCTGCGCAAACTCGGAAACAATGGTTCTCACAAGGTTGAAGGTTGGATTCTCTTCGACGTCATCGAAGAGCTCCATTTCAACACCAATCTGGGCGAGCACCTTCATCAGATCATCGAGCGAGCCGTTCTCCTTTGAAGATCTCTTGCCAGTCAAAACGAGCGCCCTTTTACCGAGGGACTTCAACGCATCCTTTCCCTGCTCGACACACCTTTCACCGAAGTAGACTCTCGTGGGCATGAAATACTGCCACATCTTTTCACCTCCTCAACCGAACAGCGTGGCTTGCTTGTATTTCTGGGTCAGTTCGTGTGCCAGTCGCGTTGGTTCTGGCAATCTATGACCCACACAGCAGCGCAACGTCAACTTCAGAGCAGACAACACATCACACTTGTGACCGGGCGATACGAACAGGGGCTTGTTGCCAACCTTGGTTCTCACGACGGCACCGATCACCTCGTTCTTGTCGTAAAGAAAGGTGTACGAACCCTGAACGTTTGGAGGTTCAATGAAACTGCCGTAGAGGTGGGACTTCGCAACCCCAACGGTGGGCAGGTCTATGAGTAATCCCATGTGGGACGCGATACCAAGCCTTCTTGGATGCGCGATACCCTGACCGTCGAACATGACCACGTCGGGTGGAACCTTCAGTTGCTGCCATGCCTTCAGAAACACTGGTCCTTCTCTGAAGGCCAGTAAACCAGGTACGTAGGGAAATGTCACTTTTTCGTAAGCAACGACCTGCTCGATCACACGCATGGTCGTAATATCAACAACCACGATCGCTGCGACGCCACTTCCCTTGTCTGGAAAAGCGAGATCGACACCAGCAACGTACCTTACATCTTCCAACGGTGTCAATCCTATCAAAGATCCGAGTTGCTTCTGAATCTCGACGGCTTCTTCCGCCGTGACATCCCACGAATGAAGGTTTCTGTAATTCATGTTCATCTCACCACTACCAAAGCGTCTATAGGAAATCTGGGATAAATTCTGTTCTTCGATAGCCTATCGACCAGATCGAAGTACGTTTTCAAAGCATTTGGATCAGAATTCACAAAAATGAAAGTGAATTTCCTGTCTGGATAGACGTTGTTCAAAAGCTTTTCCAGACCTTCTTTCATACCTGCGTTCAGTACGAGAACGCTGTTCTCTGTGAAAGATAAACCCAGGTCTTCCCAGACGATGAGGCTCGGCTCGATCCCAACCTTACCCCAGAGGTTCATCTGTTTCTCCAGAAAAGTCCTTGTCTTGTCGGGAGTGGCGTTCATCAGAATGACGCGCGGCGCGCTCGTTACTTGCTGGACTTTCATTTCCTTCAAGGTTTGCCTGTAAGTCTGCAATTTTTTCTCGTCGAGGATCACGTCGCCGTTTTCGTTGACTACGTACGGAAAAGGCAAAAACTCGATGGAAAATCCTTTCCTCAACCTAGAAAACAAATACATCAGTTCACCCGTGGAAACTCTCAGATCGATGTTCTTCTGAAGATTATTGAAGATGGACAACAGCTTTTGAAAGCTCACGTTTTTAGCATTTTCCAGCAATTTCATCAACACTTCCTTCTGCCTCTCTATCCTCGCCAGATCACCCATTGCATCCTTCCTATACCTTATGTAAGCGAGGAGTTCATCGCCTCTCATCTGATATACACCCGGTTGGAAATCTATATAGAGTTTCTGCGCGCTGTCGGAGTACTTCATGGGCTCTTTCACGTATATGTCAACAGGTCCAAGTTCATCGCCGAGGTATTTGAACGCCGCATAATCCACGATCACTGCTCCGTTGAAATCGATGTCCAAGAGTTTGGAAAGAGTCTGTTTCAAACCTGGAATCTGGGACCTCGCATAAATTGCATTTATCTTGCTGTCTCCTACAAGCAGATCTCGCGGGACGTTGCTGATCACAATTTTCCTCTCTTCGTGATCCACGAGCGCAATCATGATCACATCTGCTCGGCGCGTGCCCTGGATCACTGCATCCACACCCACGACCAGCAACGAATAGGGATTGACCTGCGGTTTTCTGTAAACGAAGAATTGAAACAGCCAGCCTGAGAACAGCACCAGAAACAATAAGACGAGAAGAACTACTGCCAGATTTACGATCGATAATATCTTTGCGAGCATCACCTTCGAAGGCTTCCTCCACTGTTCATTTTATCACACACTATCCTAATGAACGCTGAGTCTCCGTCGTATTTCTTCCGCGTCGAGAGGTAGCTCGATCTGCTTGAGTCTCGAGGTCCGGCCATTCACTATTCTCACGTCGGATTTGCTCAAGGAAAGTTCTTCAGCGAGCAGTTCACGAACTGCCTCGTTGGCTTTCCCCCCAACCGCTGGGGCTATGACGCTCACCTTCAAGGTTCCATCTGCCAGGAGCTCTACCGATTCACTCTTCGCGCCGGGTTTGACCTTCACGAGGATCCTCACCAGCTTGATCACACCCCTCAACCATCGTGTACAATGTGGTTTGGGAGCAGGCTTGATGAAGGTTCTGCTTGAAACAATCATCGCGATCGGACTGAGCTTTCTGTTCATCATTTTAATCAGAAAACGTAAAACCAAGCTGAAGAATATCGAAAACATCGTTTTTGAGAAGTTCAGCAAGGACGGTTGGACACTGAAGCTGTCTTCCAGCCAGAACGGTGCCAGATACGTGTTGTTCGTTCGCGGGAGTAAAGCAGCTATGGCTGTCTTCGTTCGGAACTTCAACTTTGAGGTGTTCAAGCGCACCGTGATCCTGGCGCTTTTGAACCGTGCAGGACGCATAGAAGTCTACCACTCGACAATCACCCACCATGTGCGAAAGGCCGTGAACTTCTTCAACAAAAACAGAAGGCTTCACAAAATGAAAATGATCGTTGCCCGGAAAGGGATCACATGATGTTGCAGTTCGTTGTCTTCGTTTCGCTCACACTATTCTTTTTGATGGTTCTGATCAAACGGAGGAACGCGAGAAAAAAGATTCGCACAGGATTCGTTGAGAACGGCCAGCAGTTCGAAGCTTATCTGTGCGAAATCTTCAGGAGGGCAGGCTACAGGGTTCATCCCACCAAACTCTCGCACGATTTCGGTGCCGATCTTTTGATCGAGAACAACGGAAAACTTGTGGTGCTTCAAGCCAAGTATTACAACAAGCCGATCGATACCAGCGCGGTTGAGGAGGCCGTCGTTGCGGGTGCAATATACGGAACGGGGTTCGTTGGCATCGTGACGAACAACGAGATACCGGAGCGGGTCAAAGAGTTTGCGAGGCAGTTTGAAGGTAAAACGTTCGTGAGGAAGTTTTACCTCATAGACGGTCCGACTCTGGAGAGGTTGAGGAGGAAGGAAAGGATCATTTGAGGGAGGAGAAAACATGCGTGATTTCAAGCAGATAGCGCTTTGGAAGAACGTGAGTGAGGAAGAGTGGCGTGACTGGAGATGGCAGCTGGCAAACAGGATAATGACGCTGGAGCAACTCGAGCAGGTGATCAACCTGACGGATCAGGAACGCGAGGGTATAAAGCATTCGCTGAAGTTTTTGAGAATGGCCATAACACCCTACTATGCAAGCCTCATGGATCCAGACGATCCTAACTGTCCGATAAGAAAACAGGCGGTACCTACATCCAAGGAGCTGCACATAAGCGACGGTGAAATGGTGGACCCGTTGCACGAAGATGTCGATTCACCCGTGAAGGGACTGACCCATCGTTACCCAGACAGGGTGTTGTTTCTGGTCACGGACCAGTGTGCGATGTACTGCAGGCACTGTACCCGCAGGAGATTTGCCGGAGAAACCGACGCCCCACTCGATCGAAAGTACATAGACGCAGCCATAGATTACATAAAACAGAACAAGAAGGTGCGTGATGTGCTGATCTCCGGAGGAGACCCGTTGACTCTGTTGGACGAGAGGCTGGAGGAGATCATCTCGAGACTCCGCGAGATAGAGCACGTGGAAATCATACGCATTGGTACACGCGCGCCTGTGGTCCTTCCCATGAGGATCACAGAATCTCTGGTGAACATGTTGAAAAAGTACCACCCGATATGGTTGAACACGCATTTCAACCATCCAAAAGAGTTCACAGAGGACTCGAAAAAAGCCCTCGCGATGCTTGCGGATGCAGGAATACCCTTGGGTAACCAGACGGTGCTGTTGAGGGGTGTCAACGACTGTCCAAGAATCATGAGACAGCTCGTGCACGAACTCGTCAAGAACCGTGTCAGGCCTTACTACATATACCAGTGCGATCTGTCCAGAGGACTTTCACACTTCAGAACCAGCGTTGCGAAGGGTATAGAGATCATAGAATACCTGCGGGGTCACACCTCAGGGTTCGCCGTGCCGACGTACGTGATCGATGCGCCTGGTGGGGGAGGAAAGATACCGGTTGGTCCGCAGTATTTGATATCCATGGGCGAGGACAAGGTGGTTCTGAGAAACTACGAAGGTGGCATCTTTGTCTATCAGGAACCGAAAGACTACAGGAGCAACTGCGAACCTGATGAAGAGGTTGAAGGAGTGGCTTCATTGCTTTCTGGAAAGGACAAATATCTGCTCCCGCAACAACTCGAAAGGGCCAGGAGGATCAGAGAGTGGAAGGAAAAGAGATCGTCTACATCGTAGGTACCAAGAAAGGTGCCGGCAAGACCACGGTGCTGAACAGGATGCTGAGAGATTGCGAAGGTTGTTGTATCACGAGTGTGGGTATGGACGGGGAAGAGAAAGACAGTCTGACGGGTGAGCCCAAACCTCGGGTGAGGGTCAACACGGCGCAGTTTGTTCTCACAGGTGAAAGGTTCCTCGATCTTTCAAAGTTCGAAATTCTGGAGGTTTTCTCTTACAATCCGATCGCGGGCTACGAAACGCTCGCCCGTCCAGTGATCGAAACAGACGTCATCGTGGCGGGGGCAAGCGGTTCCACGATCAAGCAGCTCTCACAAAATTTTCATCTTACCCGGATCATCGTCGATGGAGCTTTGGATAGGCTCGTTCATGCAGGAGTCGTGGATGGAGCGAAGATCTTCCTGGTGGTTCACAGTGAGAGCGCCGATAGCCTGAGAATCTTCAGGAAGGTTCTTTTCGCCTCGAAGTTGGCCAAGCCGCCCAACGAGGTTGAGATTATCGTGAAAGATCTGAAGGGTGTGTGGGGCATAACGAAATCCGGTCAGCTTGTGAAAATTTCAGATTCCTGTCTAACGCTCGGAGAAACGAACTACGATGAGTTTGAATGGCTCTACGTTTCGGGCATCGTCACGGCGTCGGTGCTGAGATTGAAGAACAGGTTGAGTCTGTGTTTGAACAATCCTCTGGCCGTTGCAGAAGTGCCGGACAGTTTTGATAACATATATACTGTGAACAAAGTTGCGCTCGAAAAGGTTTTCATCAATTCATCCTCTCAACGTGGCCTGTCAACAACCTTGCGACGGCTCTTGAAGGATTCATCCATCGAGATCGAGGATGTGCTCACTCTCGATTGAGGAGGTGTGATTGTGGCGAGGATAGCTGTAGACACGCAGGAACTGGTGAACAAGATATCTGTGGTTTCCAAGGTGGTTCCTTCCAAGGCGATAAAACCGATCCTCGGTTGTGTCCTGTTCGATCTGAACGAGGACGGGGTATACCTTCTGGCTTCGGATCTTGAGACAGGCGTCAAGGCGAGACTGAACTGCGAGTACGAGGGATTCGGAAGGTTCGCTGTGGATGGGAAAGTTCTCTACGAGGTCGTGAAAACGTTGCCGTCGGATGTTGGAGCCAACCTTGAGATCACTCCCACAAGTTTGTCCATTGAGTGTGGCAGGAGCAAGTTCAAGCTGTCTGTTGTGGACCCGAGCGATTTTCCAGAAGTGTCCCTATCCGAGTCCAGTGTGAGCTTTGAAATCGATGCGAGCGTTCTTCATAGCATGCTCGATAGGGTCATCTTTTGTGCTGCCACCGACGAATTCATGAGAAACCTCAACGGGGTTTACTGGGAACTCGGCAACGGTTTTCTCAGACTGGTGGCGTCGGACGGTTTCAGGCTCGCCCTGGCGGAAGAAAAACTTGACATACAGACTGAGGAAGGCTTAGGTTTCCTGTTGTCCCTCAAGAGTATGAAGGAGCTCGTGAACGTTGCACAGAGTTGCGAGGGGAAGAGCCTGAGGGTCGAATACGATGGAAAGAGGATCGGCATCCTGACGACGGACGTGGAAACTTTGATGAGGATCGTCGAAGTGGAGTTCCCCGACTACAAGAGGGTCTTACCGAAGGCGTTCAAGACCAAGGTCGTGGCATCGACCAACGACCTTGTGGAAGCTCTCAGAAGAACGATGGTAATAGCCAAACGCGGCAGCGAATCCATAAGGGTTGAAGTGATGGAGAACACACTCGTTTTGAGCAGCAGAAGTCCGGACTTTGGCGAAGTGAGTGAGGAATTAGAGGTGAAGAAGGAAGGCGAAGACGTGATCGCGGCTTTCAATCCGAAGTTCCTCATCGAAGCGTTGAGGCGTATAGAAACAGAGGAAGTCGAGTTGAACTTCATAGACAGCACCAGCCCTCTGCAGATCAACCCGCTCGAGGTTGAAGGATATCTGTACGTCGTGATGCCGATAAGGATCGTGTGAGAAAGATGGAGTTGATCTTCGAACGTGTAACGAAGAAGTTTTCAGACACCGTGGCCATCAAAGATGTGAGCTTCGACGTTTGCGCATCCTGTATAGTTGTCATCGGTGGAAATGCTGCGGGTAAATCTACACTGCTCAAGCTGATTGCCACCGTTCTCAAACCTGACGAAGGCAAAATCGTGATAAACGGTATCGACGCTGTGAAGCAACCCGGATTGATAAGAAAAGATCTGTCGTACGTGCCCGAAGAACCTGCCCTTGTGGAGACGTTGACGGCGCGTGAGAACCTTGCGCTGTTCAGTAGGATCAAGAAAGCAGAATGCGATCATGGATTGCCCCAGATGTTGCAGTTGGAAATCGACGGTAGAAAACTCGTCAGGAAATTGTCCAAGGGAACGCGCAGGAAACTTTCTCTCTGCATGGCTCTGCTTGGAGAACCAAAAATCTTGGTGCTGGATGAGCCCACGAATGGACTGGACGAGGAAGCGAAGCGAATTTTCTGGAAAAAGCTTGCCGAATTGAAAGAAAAAGGCGTGGCACTGGTCATCGCCACGCACGATGTTGAAGAGGTACGAATGCTCGCAGATGTTGTGATCAGCCTGGACAAAGGTCAGGTTGTGGACATCCAGCACGTGAATTCAGCTGCCAGCCACATCTAACTCCGACACGATCACAGATGGTCCGTACCAGTTGACGGAGACTACGTCGCAGTCAGCGCCCACCAGTTCGATTCTCTGGAGCAGTTCGAGGAAATTGCCAGAAATTGTGAACTGTTCGACGGGCTCAACGATCTCACCGCCCACCACCCTGTAACCGTTGGCGCCCAGAGAAAATTCCCCGGATACCGGTCTGACACCCGAGTGAAGTCCGTCGAGCGCGATGACTATCAAACCCTCCTTCAGATGCTTGACCAGACCTTCGTAATCGAGAGAACCCGCGGGCAAAACCACGTTCAGAGGCACACACCTTTGATTGAACACGTTTCCGGTGGGCCTGACGTTGTCCTTCCTGGCCGACTTTATGGAATGAAAGAACGTGGTGAGTACACCGCGATCGATGAACGTCTTCCTCGACGTTGCCACACCTTCGTTGTCGAAAGAACGTTTCAGCGGAAGCTTTTCGAAAAACGGATCTTCCATCAAATTCAACACTTCTGTGCCGATTCTCTGGCTCAGTTTTCCCTTCAGTGGGGAAAGACCTTTCTGCACGGCTTCGGCGGAGAAGATGGATGAGAACGCGAAGAAAAGCTGCGCGAAGACGTCTCGACGTAACAAAATTCTGTACTTCCCGCTCTTCACATTCTGGGCTCCGAGCTGGGAAACAGCTTCAGAAGCTGCTTCCTCCGCGATCCCATCGACATCGATCTCGTTCGGCTGCGAACCGTATCTGGCGCGAAAGCCCCTCTTGGGTTTTTTTCCATCGGAGGCCACCAGATAGACGAAGGCTGCACCGTAACCGAAGCTTTCTTCCAGCTCCAGACCCTTCGTGTTGAACAGAAGGATTTCAGAGTTCTGATGCCCATAGCCGCTCATGATAACGTTCTGAATCCTTTTGTCGTACGATAGTGATTTTTCCTCCATTCTTTTCGCCAGTTCTATCTTCTCCCTGACCGACATTCGTTCGAAAGGATCATTGTAGCTGAAAGGTTCGCGTTCCGGACGCTCGTGCCAGACATCGTCCTCATCGAGGGTGTCCGTGATCATGAAATTCTCGTAGGCGCTCTCGACGAGGAATTTTGCGGAAGTTTCATCCAGGATCTCTGTGGTCGCGAAGCAGGATTTCTTGTTCTTCACGGCTTTCAACGTAACCCTTCTCGAAGAAGCGTCTGTGTAGTTCTCGATCTTTCCCTTGCTGACAACGACCTCGAATTCTTTCTGGCTGAAGATGAGCACTTCACAATCGTCGAATCCCTTCTTCTTTGCTAGTGAAAAAACAGTTTCGGCGAACTGTTTTTCTCTCATCTCTTTCGCCCCCCAACGATCAGCTCTTTCACGCGGATCGTAGGTTGTCCAACATCTGCAGGTACGGAACCGGATATGGAACCGCACATGCCTTGACCCCTCGCGAGGTCGTTTCCGACCATGTCTATGTTGTTTATCACTTCGATACCTTTACCTATCAGTGTCGCACCACGCACGGGCTTGGTGATCCTGCCTTTTTCGATCAGGTAACCTTCCATGACGGCGAAGTTGAACTCGCCTGTGGCAGGATGCACCGAGCCGCCTCCCATGCGTTTGGCGTAGAGTCCGTAATCTGTGGCGGAGATGATCTCTTCCGGCAGGTACTTGCCCGGCATTATGAAGGTGTTGCTCATTCTGGATGTCGGTATGAACTTGTAACTTTCCCTGCGTCCACAGCCGTTGGGCTTCATGTTCATCTTCTTCGCGTGGAACCTGTCGACCAGATAGTTTTTCAACACACCGTTTTCGATCAACACGTTGCACTGGGTTGGAGTTCCCTCATCGTCGATGTTGCTCGAACCCCACGCGTTCGGTATCGTCCCATCGTCCACGGCCGTGACGCAGTCTGCGGCGACTTTCTGACCGAGTTTGTTCGCGAAAACCGAAGCGCTCTTCGCGACGGATGTCGCCTCCAGGGCATGCCCACACGCTTCGTGGAAGATGACGCCTCCGAATTCGTTCGCTATCACCACGGGCATCTTGCCGGCTGGTGCGTATTCGGCTCGAACCATTCTGTCTGCTATCCTCGCGGCCTCCGCACCTATGTCTTTCGGGTCGTGAAAGTTGAAGAATTCGAGTCCCATGGAAGCACCAGGTCCGTAGAAGCCCGATTCCTGTTCACCATCCTTCGATGCGACTGCGGTGACCATCAGCCTTGTCTTGATACGTCTATCGCTCGCCATGATCCCTTCAGAATTCGCGATGAAAACTTTCTGATCGTAATCCCAGTACCGGACCACAACCTGCGAGATGAAGTTCGAATAATTCTTCGCTCCTTCATACGCGAGTTTCATGATCTTCGCTTTGTCCATTTTCGAAACTTCCAGAGGGTGCAGAACGATAATGTGGGAATTCTTCACGTCCAGGTTCGTGAGGTTCAACGGTTTGAACTGTGCAGGCTGTGTTTCCAGCACTTCGATCAACCTGTCCACCATGGCGAAAAGTTGTTTCTCCGAAGGATCGTTCGTGTAAGCGTAGACCTGCTGATCTTCCTTGAACAATCTCAAGCCGAGCCCGAAATCTCTCTCGCTGCTCGCAGAATCGATCCTTCCGTCGATCAGAGTTATCCTCGTGTCGAACCTGTCCTCCACGAAGATCTCGACGAAATCTGCACCCTTACTTAGACCGTAATTGATGACTTTCTCCACCAAACTCGCTTCGAGCAAGCTGATCACCCCTAAAACGAATTCTACCACTTTAAGTTCGCATCCCGTACTTGTTTCGTCTTATACTTTTGAGGGTGAGAGTTCTGGAGCTGGTCGCGCTCTGTACGTCGGGGCTGGAAGGAGCAGTTTGTAAAGAGCTGAAGGATATGAATTTCAAGATTTTGAAAGTGACCGCGGGTCACATACACTTCGCTGGCGAGCTTTCCGACATCGCGAAGCTCAATCTAACGTTGCGCAGCGCGGAGCGCGTGTTGATAAAAATGGCCGAGTTTGAAGCAAAGACCTTCGACGAACTCTTCGAAGGAACCTTCAGCGCTGACTGGCAGGACCTGGTCCACAATCGAGCCTCGCTGATCGTTGAGAAGGTGAAAGTGCGTAACTCCAAGTTATCAGCGACCGGAGCAATTGCTTCGGTGATCAAGAAGGCCATCTATGAAAAAATTGAATCCAGGAACGAACCGGACGGAACTGTCTATCCTCTGTACGTGTATCTGAAAAACGACATTGCGAGCGTGTTTCTGGACACCACAGGTTCACGCGCACTGAGCAAACGTGGCTACAGGTTGAAAACTTCGATCGCTCCACTGAGAGAGACGATAGCAGCTGGCTTGATCATCGTGAGTGGTTGGAACACCCAGAGACTGCTGGTCGATCCTTTCTGTGGCAGCGGGACGATCTGCATAGAGGCTGCGCGGATGGCACTGGGTATTCTCAACGATGGGAGGGAGTTCGCGTTCCAGAGCTGGCCGATTTTCAAAGGTGTGAAAATGGAAAAGACGGATGTCAAGAAGCGGGAGAATCGACTCGTTTCGCTTGGCTTCGACAGAGATCCGTCGATGGTATCGATCGCCCGCGAGAACGCGCTGAGAGCAGGTGTGATCGATTCTGTCAGGTTCTCAAACAAGGCTTTCGAAGTGCTGGAAAGCTTCAAAAATGTTCATGTGGTGACAAATCCACCGTATGGGCTCAGAATCAAAAACGTTGACGAAGATTTTTACTCACGCCTTGCAAGGTTGTTCGATGTTTTCGAAGATTCGACGATTTGTTTCTTGAGTCCCGCAGAGAATTTAGAACGTGTTTTCGGCCGGAAAGCATCGAAGAGGGTCAAGTTTCAAAACAGCGGTGTGTGGACCTACTTTTACATTTTCGAATCCAGATGAAAAACAGAAAGGGCCCCTCGCGGGGCCCAAATCCATGTTCACGCCATCTTTTCTTCTTCAGCTGCGCGTGGAGTTTCTTCGATTTGAATGTTCGCGAATATCTCAAGGCCTGTGCCAGACGGTATGAGCTGACCTACGATCACGTTTTCTTTCAGTCCCTTCAGGTAATCGATCCTGCCTTCGATCGCGGCTTCCGTTAGCACCTGTGGTGTTTGCTGGAACGAGGCCGCACTGAGCCATCCTTCCTGTTCCAGCGATGCTTTCGTGATTCTCAGCAGCCTTCTTCTGTACTTCATGGGCTCCTTGGGTGCGATCTGGTAGGTTGTGGGTCTGCCTTCCTCCATCACAACGATCTCTTTCACACCTGCAGCGACGGCTTTTTCAACGATCTCTTCTGTGACTTCTGTGCCCTCTGGAGCTATTTCCTCGACCTCGTCTTTGAGCTTCGCCACGATCTTCTTGGCAAGAATTTTCCCAATCACGGCGTTCCTGTTGCTCTGCACGTGTGCGTTCGCTTTCAGTATTTCGTCGTTTATTCGTCTCGCTTCGGCGAGTGTCAGCAGTTCACCGGGCAGATAGTCTGTATCTCCAGGATCGATGACTTCCACCCTGCTGAGCATCTGCCTAATGATTATCTCGAAATGTTTGTTGTGTATTTCCACACCCTGTTCGCGGTAAACTTTTTGCGTTTCTGTGAGCAGGTACATCGCCGTAGCTTCAACACCGAGCGTGTCCATGAGTTTTCTGAGTTTTACGGCTCCAGTGGTGAGCATCTGACCAGGCAGTACTTTCTGACCTTTGCTCACATTCTCTTTCACCTTTTCCGGAACCTCGTACTCGTGTATTTCTCCGGAGAGGTCTTCAACGTAAATCTTCTTCTTTCCGTCGACTTCCTTTATGTCTTTCACCCAGCCCGAGATGGTGCAGAACACTCCTTCGGGTTCCTTGAGCTTCTTTCTCGCTTCAAAGAGTTCTTCAGCCCTAGGCAGACCCTGCGTTATATCGGCCGCCGTCGCAATACCACCGGTGTGGAAGGTTCTCATGGTGAGCTGTGTTCCAGGTTCTCCTATGGATTGTGCCGCGATTATTCCCACAGCCTCACCGACGTTGACCACTTTGTGGTTCGACAGGTCCATGCCGTAGCACATCGCACAAACACCATGTTCAGCTTCGCAGGTCAAAGGCGATCTCACGTAGATGTTCGGCCTCACTTTGATGGAACTGACACCGTTCTGTTCGAGCACCATCGCCGTCACTTCATCGATCTCTTCCTGGAACACGATTAACTGCCTTTCACCTTTCTTGTCCATGACCGTTTCCTGAGCGATCGTGCCGACAGCGGGATAGACCTTTATCTTGATCTGTTTCTTACCGGCGTTGCGAGCGTTTCTAACCAGATCCCAGGTGACCTCGCTTCCAGCTTCGTAAACAGAACCGTCTTCGAGTCTGATTTCCTCATCCGTAACCGCATATGCAGATGGTAACTGCAGGCTCTGCAGATCCAGGACCTGTTCAACGCAAACGGGGACAGAAACAACGTATTCTGAGAGGAATTTCGCGTCATCGTCGGACAGCATCGTGTTTCTGATGTACTCACGTCCCGTGTTTGGATTTTTCACGACTTCCCCTGTGAGCGGATCGATGACGTCCCTTGCGAGAATTCTACCGAACAGGAAGTCCTTCAGCTCCTGTACGGTCAGGGTGCCGCTTGTGAGCTTCATCGCTTTGATACCGTTTTCTGTACCGCAATCAGTCATCGTTATGAACACACCCTGAGCCACGTCGACGAGTCTCCTGGTGAGGTATCCTGCCGAAGATGTCCTGAGTGCGGTGTCAGCGGCTCCCTTTCTTGCACCGTGCGTCGAGATGAAGAACTCGAGTGAACTCAAGCCTTCGCGAAAGTTCGAGATTATTGGTATTTCGATCGTTTTTCCTGACGGATCTGCCATCAGACCCCTCATGCCCGCGAGTTGCTTGACCTGATCTATGTTACCCCTCGCACCGGACTTAACCATCATGAACACGGGGTTGAAGGGGTTCTCACCGAGCGCTTCATAAGTGACCTTCTGTACTTCTTTCGTCGCGTCTGTCCATATCTTTATGATCTCCTTGTACCTTTCTTCATAGGTGAGGAACCCTTCCAGGTACTCTTGTTCGACCTTTTCAACCCTGCTCAGGGCGTCTTTTATGATCTCGTCCTTCTTCGGTGACACGACCAGGTCTTTGAGCGAGATCGTGAGTCCGGAAACGGTAGCGTAGTGAAAACCGAGATCTTTTATGTCATCGAGCAGATCTGCCGTCGTTTCCATGCCATGTCGCTTGAAGGTTTCGTATATGAGTTCTTTGATCTCATTCTTGCCGAATGTTTTGGAGTAGTCCCTCAGATCTTCTGGAACGATCTCGTTGAATATGATGCGTCCGACGGTGGTTTTGACAATTCTTTCTTCACCGTTCTGTTTGACTCTGGCCATCACGGGTGTATGCAATCCGACCCAGCCTAGCGAATGGGCCAGGATGGCCTCTTCAGGCGAACTGAACCTGAACTTGATCTTGTCGATGCTCGTGGAGTCGTAGTTTTTGTTCACTGCGGTGAGATAGTAGATGCCGACTATGATATCCTTTCCTGGCATTGAAATGGGTTGTCCGTGCGCGGGAGATATGATGTTGTACCTCGATAGCATCAGGTAGCGGGCCTCTGCCTGTGCGGCAGCCGAAAGAGGTACGTGCACTGCCATCTGGTCTCCATCGAAATCAGCGTTGAAGGGGGGACAGACCAGGGGGTGCAACTGTATCGCGTTGCCTTCTATCAGCTTTGGCTCAAAGGCCTGTATCGACATTCTGTGCAGTGTCGGAGCGCGGTTGAGGAGCACGGTTTGGCCTTTGATGACTTCCTCCAGGACGTCCCATGCTTCAGGCATCTCGCGTTCTATGATGGCTTTCTTCAGTTTTCTGGCAGTCCTGCTGCTTTCTCCACCATCTTCGAGCAGTTTGGCGAGCACGAACGGTTTGAAGAGTTCCAGAGCCATCTTCTTCGGCAAACCGCACTGGTGGATCTTCAGCTCCGGACCAACTACGATGACGGCCCTTCCGGAATAATCTACGCGCTTACCCAACAAGTTCCTCCTGAAGCGACCCTTTTTGCCCTTGACGAGATCCGTTAGAGATTTCAGAGGCCTGCCATTTCTGTCGGTGACAGGTCTGCCGATCCTGCCGTTGTATATCAGACTGTCGACGGCTTCCTGGAGCATCCTCATCTCGTTTCTGATCATGATTTCCGGTGCGTTCAGTTCCAGGAACCTCTTCAACCTGTTGTTCCTGTTTATAACCCTCCTGTAGAGATCGTTCAGGTCAGTTGTTGCGAACCTTCCTCCGTCGATCTGGATCATGGGTCTCAGCTCAGGAGGTATCACCGGGAGCGCTTCCAGAACCATCCATTCAGGTCTCGTACCGGATTTGATGAGATTCTTGACGATCTTCAACCTTCTCAGCAGCTTCAGAGCCCTGCCACTGCTCTTTGGAAGCTCCGCGAGTTCGGCTTCTATTTGAGCTCTCAGTTTTTCGAGGTCTATCATTTCGAGCAGTTTCTTCACGGCAGCGGCACCGTAATGCGCCTCGATCTTGCCTGGATAGAGCTCTTTGTAAGCCTCGTATTCATTCTCCGTTATGATAGAACCCACCGTCAACCCGGTTTCCTTGGCGAGTTCTTTGTCTATCCTGGTGACGGCGAGGATAGGTCTATCGTTCTCAACTTCCGCTTCCACAGTGAACTGATCAGGATAGTATTCTTGGAAGATTCTGTACTCACTCAGAGACAGATGTTCATCTTCAAAGAGAAACCTGTCTGCGAGGTAGTCACCAGCCTTCACCTTGTCACCATCGTTGACGTATGCGAGAGCACTCTCGAATATGGGATACTTCCTCTCTGCTGCAACCTGTTCGATGTAGACAGATCCCGAGGACAGAACTTCGTAAGAACCGTCCTCGAGAGGTCTGACGTTCAGTTCTTTTCCAAACACGACCCGTCCTGAGGCAGGGCTCTTTAGAGCCTGAATCACTCCTGCAGTCCAGATCTGGTCTCCAGCTTTGACCTTCGCACCATTTTTAACGGTGAGCCTGCAACAGTAAGGGATGGAAAGCGTCAGCGGCTGTTCTTTGCTCGCCGCGTGTGGTTTCAAAGTCAGACTGGAAGTCAGCTCATCGATCTCGACAGTCCCGTCGAACGGCGCGTAGAACGCTGGTATCTGTTTTTCAGCGACCAGGATATCGTTCTCGGATACCTCCTGGTTGTTCTTAACCAGAAGGATCATCCCGGGGAAGAGCTGTACCTGAGACCTGACAACGTTCCTGACGGTGATCCAGGTGATGGTCCTTCCAGTGTTGGAGCGCTCGTTCTTCACGCTCACCTCGCCGTCTATCTCGGAGATGACCGGGGTCTTCGGGTTCTTAACTATGACCGCCTGTTCGGCCTCGAAATCCAGAACTTTCTTGTATATGTTGTACTCCGTTTCGTATATTATGTCACCTTCAGCGAACTGAGTCTTCTTCGAATTGGTAACGATGTAAGCTTTCTCTATGATGCGTCTGCTTCCGTAGTAGATGATGTTCTCAAGGTCCCGGGTTGGTATGTTGAGCAGAGTGGACAGGATGCTCGGTGTACTCTTCAGGTACCATATGTGAACTACCGGTGCGGCGAGCTCTATGTGACCCATCCTCTTCCTTCTGGATTCTTTCGATTCCACTCTCACGCCGCACCTCTCGCAGACTGTTCCTTCATATTTTTTGCCCTTGTACTTTCCACAAGCGCACTCGTAATCCTTCGTGGGTCCGAATATCTTCTCACAGAAGAGTCCATCGCGTTCAGGCTTGAAGGTTCTGTAGTTTATGGTTTCTGGCTTTTTGACTTCCCCGCTCGACCAGCTCCTGATCGTGTCGGGGGAAGCCACACCTATCTTCACTGCGGCTATCTTCCTTTTGAAGGTGGAAATGGCCATCCTTCTTCCCTCCTCGGCGCTCACATCAGAACCTGTCGATGTCGATTTCATTACCGTTCTCGTCGTAGACTCTCACATCGAGCGCCAATCCTCTGAGTTCCTTTATCAAAACTCTGAAGCTTTCGGGTATCCCTGGTTCGGGTATGTTCTTACCCTTGAGGATCGCTTTGTAGACTTCGTTTCGGCCCCTGATGTCGTCGGATTTTATTGTGAGCATTTCGTTCAATGTGTGGGCGGCACCGTGCGCTTCCAGCGCCCAGACTTCCATTTCTCCGAACCTTTGACCACCGAACTGGGCCTTTCCTCCCAGAGGTTGCTGGTGAATGAGTGAGTACGGTCCTGTCGATCTGGCGTGGATCTTGTCGCGGGCTATGTGGATGAGCTTCATCATGTAGATGTATCCAACGACCACGGGTTCTGCAAATGGTTCACCTGTTCTACCATCCCTCAGCAGAACTTTACCGGAAGGATTGTTTTCATCGTCGCCTTCCTCCAGCCCCACAGCTTTGCGTTCTTTGTACAGCCAGGGCAGGATATCATCTTCTTTTGCACCATCGAATACAGGAGTAGCGAACCAGCTGTTCGTCAGTTTTGCAAGCCATCCCAGGTGTGTTTCCAGGATCTGACCAACGTTCATCCTCGATGGCACTCCGAGAGGGCTAAGCACGATCTGCACCGGCGTTCCATCTGGTAAGAACGGCATGTCTTCTCGTGGCAGGATCTTCGAAACAACACCCTTGTTTCCATGCCTACCCGCGAGCTTATCTCCAACTTCGAGGGTCTTCTTGCATGCTACGTACACTTTCACGAGCTTGTTCACACCCGGTCCGAGTTCCGCAACATCTTCTTTGTCAAACACCTGAACGTCGATGACCCTGCCTTCCGTTCCGTGTGGTAACCTCAACGAGGTATCCTTAACGTCCTTTCCTCTTTCACCGAAGACGGATTGTATGATCTTTTCCTCTGGTGTCGTTTCTCCTTCTCCCTTCGGAGTGACCTTTCCAACGAGTATGTCCTGTGGCCCGACGTACGCTCCGATCCTGACTATCCCGTTCTCATCGAGGTTCCTCAGAGACTCCTTGGGGACATTTGGAATGTCTGCAGTGATCTCTTCCGGCCCAAGGCGTGTATCACGTGCCTGGGTTTCGTAAACTTCTATATGAACGGAGGTGAACACATCTTCCTCGAGCAACTCTTCGCTGACCAGAATGGCGTCTTCAAAATTGTACCCTTCCCAAGACATGAACGCGACCAGAACGTTGCGTCCGAGCGCGAGCTCGCCCATGTCTGTCGCCGGTCCGTCAGCTATGACCTCACCCTTTTTGACCCGATCACCGACGTTCACAATGGGTCTCTGGTTTATGACCGTGTCCTGGTTCGTTCTGACGAACTTCATCAACTTATATTCATCGAGCACTGGCACGCCATTCTTGTACAGTGGATTGCCTTTTTCGTCGGTCCTGTGTATGACGATCCTTCTCGCATCGGCCTTTTTAACGATGCCATCGTGTTTGGCGGTGACCAGGTAACCAGAATACAGGGCCGCTTCGTGTTCCACACCGGTGGCGACGAACGGTGCTTCGGGTTTCAGCAAAGGCACAGCCTGTCTCTGCATGTTCGAACCCATGAGTGCCCTGTTCGCGTCGTCGTGCTCCAAGAAGGGTATAAGAGAGGTCGAAACGGAAACGATCTG
The DNA here is from genome assembly GCF_011057685.1 of Thermotoga sp. Ku-13t. Classification (NCBI taxonomy): domain Bacteria; kingdom Thermotogati; phylum Thermotogota; class Thermotogae; order Thermotogales; family Thermotogaceae; genus Thermotoga; species Thermotoga sp. Ku-13t. Next base: position 149,255 of record NZ_LNFY01000010.1, read on the forward strand.
TTTCGTGGATACGTCCATGAACTGGACCTTTTCTTTCTCAACGTAGAGGATCTTCTGCATGTACCTGGCAGGAACCTTGTCTTCAATGATGTTTCCGTTTTCATCGACTTTGATCGTGCATGGGGCGATGTAATAGTGTTCTTCCTCGTCGGCTGTCAGATAGACTATTTCGTCGGTGACCTTACCTTTTTTCACGCGCCTGTATGGGGTTATCAGGAAACCGAACTCATCGACCGTTGCGTAGACGGCCAGCGAAGTGATGAGACCTATGTTCGCTCCTTCGGGTGTCTCGATCGGACACATTCTTCCATAGTGAGAATGGTGAACGTCTCGGACCTCGAACCTCGCCCTTTCTCTCTTCAAGCCGCCTGGTCCCACGGCGGTCAGCCTTCTTTTGTGTGTCAGTTCGGCGAGCGGGTTCACCTGTTCCATGAACTGCGAAAGAGGGCTGGTGGCGAAAAACTGATTGATACCTGCTATGATCGTTTTTATGTTGATCAGGCTCTGCACGGAGATCTTGTCGAGTGAGTTGTAAAGGGTGAGCCTCTCCTGAATGAGGCGCTGCGCTTTCGAGAAGGCCCTTTCGAATTCAAGCTTGATGAGTTCCCCAACCGTTCTCACTCTTTTGTTACCAAGATGGTCCTTGGTGTCCATTATCTCTGGATTTTTGCTCACTTCCAGCAAATATCTGGTGGCCAGAACTATGTCCAGCGGCGTGAGAACAAGATCGGCCGGATTGTACTCCATCTGTTCAGCTTCGGCTTCGCTCATCTTTTTGACCTGGACCAGGTACTTTCGGTAGGCTTGCTGGAGCTTGCGATTTATCTTGTAACGTCCAACCTGAGAAAGTTCGAACCTCTCCGGGGTGAAGTAAAGGCTATTGAGGTAAGCCTTTGCGGCGTTCACCCTTGGAATTTCGCCAGGTTTCAGTTTCCTGTAGATTTCCACGTACGCTTTGTTGGAATCCACCTCTCCATAAGTGCTGTTGAGTTTTTCCAGCGTTTTCTGTGCTGCCGGGTGTGCCCTGACAATGGTTGTGATCCTGGATTCCAGGATCGCTTTAGCGGCGTGTTCCGTGAGTACTCCGCCACGTTCGACGACCTTTTCACCGTTGATGCTCACATCTTCGAGTATGATCGAGCCAACGGCTTTCATCATCGTGTATTCATCATCTGCATCGATCTGTTCGGGGAAAAGATCGAGTATGTCCAGATCGTTCTCAAAACCGAGAGCCTTGAGCAGCAGAAAGAGGTTGATTCTCCTTTTTCTGTCTATTCGCGCGTAGAACATATCGTCCGCCGTGTTGTAAAGGATTTCGAGCCAGGCACCTCTCACGGGCAAGAAGTGGGCAACGTAAACAGGAGCCGCAGCTTGAGTTTTGGGTATCTCATCAACGAAGTAGACACCGGGCGCCCTCACGAGCTGGTTGACAACCACGCGCTCCGCACCGTTGATGATGAAGGTCCCATTTTCCGTCATGTACGGGATGGAGCCTAGGAACGCTTCCTCTTCCCTCATTTCTCCAGTGTTGACATCTACAATTCTGACGGTCGCGTATATCGGTACTTGGTAAGTCAATCCCTTCTGCTTGCATTCCTCTATCGTGGCGTTGGGTTCTCCAACACGCGTCGAAACGAACTCGAGTATGAAACCCTTCTCTCCTTTTCTCAGATCGCCTTTGTGGGGTTGCGACACTATTGGGGAGAACTTTTTCAGAATTTCCATCAAACCTTTTTCCAGAAATTCTCTGTAGGATTCAAGCTGGATGGCTATCAGATTCGGGACCCTCAGGGCATCAACAGTGCGACCGAACGTTAACCGTTCGCGTTTGCCATACACGACTGTTCGCATTTTATCACCTCGTCAGATCAACGGAGTGGAAACGCAGGGAAATGGATGAAGCCCGGGACGCAGACACGCCTAATTATCATAGCATAAAACAACCTATACCAGCAGAGCTGGTATAGGTTTGATACAATCTTTTTGCAATTGGGAAAATTCGTTCACATCACTTCAAAATGACCTCTGCACCGGCTTCTTCGAGCTTCTTCTTGATCTCCTCAGCCTCGTTCTTCGGGACACCGCTCTTGACCACTGCGTCGGGACTACCAGCTTTTTCGACGAGGTCCTTCGCCTCTTTCAGACCAAGGCCAGTGATTTCCCTAACGACCTTTATCACGTTGATCTTGTTGGCACCGTGGCTCTTCAAAATGACGTCGAACTCAGTCTTTTCCTCAGCGGCTGCTGCTTGGGCTGCTGGTGCTGCTCCAGCTGCTGGCGCTGCAACGGCTGCCACTGCAACGGGTGCTGCCGCAGTCACGCCGAACTTTTCTTCCAACGCCTTAACTAGTTGTGCCAACTCCGCTACTGTGAGTTTTTCAATCGCCTCTACGATCTGTTCCACTGTCATCCTCAAACACCTCCAACGCTTTCAGATTTCTTTTTCTCTTCAATCGCATTGAGAACGTACACAAGTTTTCTCAAAATACCACTCAGAGCGAACACCGTACCGTAAATTGGACCTTGCAGTCTGCCGACGACCATCGCGTACAGCTCTTTCCTGGTGGGCAGATTGGCCAGCTCCGCCGCCTGTTCGCTGCTGAACGGTTGGCGCTCGAGAAAACCACCTTTGAAGAAGTTCTCGAGCTTCTTTTCTTTCGCGAAATTCACCAGAAGTTTCAGCGCGTCTACGGGATCACCGTTCAGCAAGCAGAAAACTGCTGTTGGTCCTTTCAAGAATTTCTCGTACTGAGCTTCATCGTATTTTGCCGCAGCCAGAGCTATTGAAGCAAGGGAGTTTTTGACAACGGTCAGCTTGGCATCTTTTCCGAATTTCGAGCTGATCCTCCTGCGCAACTCCCTGAACATCGCAACGTCGAGACCAAAGAAGTTCACGAACACAAGCAGGTTTGCCTTCGGAAACACTTCTTTCAGGTTCTCCAGAATCTGCCGCTTCTTCTCCTTCGTTATCAACTGTTGCACCTCCTTTCAACAAAAAGGGTCTCTTATCACAAGAGACCCCCGCACAACCAAAGCGCTCACTTCCAGTTCGCCTCGGTAGGCGGGGACGACCCCTTTATGAACGTACCTACTTTCTTCGGCGATCCAGCGATTTTCCTTTTCAGAACGACTGTTCAGATTTTTGCAGCTTCCAGCTCAGAAAGGTTGAGTTTCACACCAACTCCCATCGTTGACGTCAGTACAGCCTTTCTGATGAACTGACCTTTGATGCCCGCAGGTCTCATGGCTGCTATTTGTTTATAAGCTGAGATGAGGTTCTCCTTGAGCTTTTGAGAATCGAAAGAACACTTACCGATGGGAAGATGGATCGAGCCTGTTTTGTCACTCCTGACTTCGACCCTTCCCATTTTGAACTCCTTCACCGCGGTTACAACATCGTCGGTGACGGTGTTCGATTTTGGAGATGGCATCAAACCGCGAGGTCCAAGGATTTTACCGAGCTTTCCAACTGATTTCATCATGTCTGGTGTTGCGATGGCCACGTCGAAATCCGTGAAACTCTCGTTGAGGATCTTTTCGACCAGTTCGTCTCCTCCGACGATATCTGCGCCGGCCTTTTTGGCTTCTTCGGCTTTTTCACCCTTGGCGAACACCAACACTCTCACCGTTCTTCCAGTCCCGTGCGGTAAGACCACCGTTCCTCGAACTTGCTGTTCGGGCCGTTTTGGATCTATGTTCGTCGCAAGGTGGAGCTCAACCGTTTCGTCGAATTTCGCCGTTGCGTTCTTCTTAACGAGCTCGATAGCTTCATCGATGCTGTAGAATTTCGTTCTGTCCACCCTTTGTCTTATTTCAAGGTACCTCTTGGAGTGTCTCGGCATAAAGCCTCCTCCTTTTCTTCATCAGTCAACTATTTCGATGCCCATGCTCTTTGCTGTACCTTCGATGATTCTTATAGCGGCCTCCAGATCGTTCGCTGTCAGGTCTGGCATTTTGATCTTCGCGATTTCTTCGATCTGCTTTCTCGTGACTTTTCCTACGATCTTCCTTTTTGGTTCTCCTGATCCAGACTCGATGTTTGCCGCCTTTTTGAGCAGGAAGGATGCTGGTGGTGTTTTGACAACGAAGCTGAAGGAACGATCCTCATAGACCGTCACTATGACTGGCAGAATCATACCAGCTTTGTCTGCCGTTTCTGCGTTGAACCTCTTGCAGAACTCCATTATGTTAACGCCACGCTGACCGAGCGCAGGTCCAACTGGTGGTGCAGGTGTGGCTTTACCTGCTGGTAACTGCAACCTCACCTGTGCTACGACTTTCTTAGCCATTCACGTTTCCCTCCTTTGTGGTTGCTGGGAACGAATCCCTCCCACGTTTTCATTGGATTTTCTCCACCTCAGAGACCCTCACCGTCACTGGTGTCTCTCTACCGAAGATGGTGACGGCCACCCTGAGTTCTTGTTTCATAGGATCTATTTCTTTCACGACTCCGGCGAAGTCTTCGAACGGGCCATAGGTGATCTTCACCACGTCTCCGACCTTTATGTCCATCTCGACGCGCACGGGCTTTGCTTTTTCTTCAAACGATTCGATACCCGCAAGCCTCAGGATCGCTCTCGCTTCACGTTGTTTCAATTCAAGCGGCTGGCCACCAGATGCAACGAAATCTATTATTCCTGGTACGGTTCTTGCGAATTGCCAGGTGTCGTCGTTCATCATCATTTCAACGAATATGTAGCCTGGAAACATTCTCTTCTTCTGGGTTTTGGCTATTCTTATTTCTTTGCGTGTCCCCAGATCCACAACTTCTACCCTTCCATTCATGGTAGAGTATATTTTTCTACCTTCGGCGAGCAGTTCCCCATTCCTAACTTGCTTGCCCTTGTAAGCCTTGTTCGCATCGTAGAGCTCGTAAGGAATGTGATAAACATCTATCTCTCCATCTTCGCGTTGAACTTCCACACGTTTGACGCGTTCGTTCTCGATCACTTTACCATCGATCTCGCATATGTATTCAGCATCTTGAGTGAGTGGCATTCCCTGTCTTATGCGTGCGCCAACTTTGATGCCACTCACCAGTTTCGAACTTTCTGGTACGAAGTACGTTTTGGAGTATTTCTTGTCGATGGTCTCTATGGTTATCTTCCTGTAGTTCTTCACAGACACAATGGTCCCGCTGTGCCTGGCATGAACCGCGGGTTCCTCCGAGAGAAGATCACCTTTTTTGACGTCCGAGCCGGTTTTCACGTACAACTTTGCGTTCGGGGACACCGAGAACCTCTTCAAAGACTTGCCAGTTGCATCTATTATGGTTTCCTCGGGAATGACGATACGGCCGAAGAACCTCTCATAACCGGCAGATTTGATCTTGGTTTCCAGATTCTCCTTTGCGCTCTCTTCTTGACCGGCTATAGTCCTGAGTATGTACCATTTTTTTCTCATTCACATCACCCGATACCGAGCGCGCGCAGGATCGCCCTCACCCCACCGGACAGAGCGAGGTCCAGCAGGAAGAAATAGATACCCATCACTGCGAGGATCAATATGACAACGGAAGTTGAGACCAAAAGTTCTTGTCTGTTTGGCCAGTGGGTCTTCTTCGCTTCTCCCCACACTTCCCGAAAGAACTTTCTGAGTTTTTCCACAGATTATCCCTCCGACTGGCACAAAAAATTGGCAGGGCCGGCAGGACTCGAACCTGCAACCGCCGATTTTGGAGACCGGCGCTCTACCCAGTTGAGCTACGGCCCTGCGCTCATTTCGTTTCGACGTGCTCCGTATGCTTGTTGCAGTTCGGACAGTACTTTCTGAGACTCAGTTTGGTTTTCTTGGTGTTGTTCTTCTCGGTGTAGTAGTTTTTATGACCACACACGGAACACTTCAAAGCTATTTTAACTCTCATTCCTTACACCTCTTTCGTCGAAAGATGCTGGTGGTGAGGGGAGGATTCGAACCTCCGAAGGCAATCCGCCAGCGGATTTACAGTCCGCCCCCTTAGGCCACTCGGGCACCTCACCACCTCGCGGGCTGGAGCCAGCGAAGGGACTCGAACCCCCAACCTGCTGATTACAAGTCAGCCGCTCTGCCGATTGAGCTACGCTGGCCCGTGGCCCTGAAAATTATATGCAAAATAACACCGTGTTGTCAATGATCGACCGCAATGATTAAAATACTACAAATCCACACCTTTTGCTATTAAATATTCGTTAGCTCAAAGTTGCGATTCATCTCAGGAAAGGCTCCAACTCTCCGATGACGAAATCCAGATTGAGCCTCTTCAACGTTTCGATGGTCGGCACACCCCGCTCGTCCCAGCCGCGAATCCTGTAATATTCGCTCAGGAGCCGATCGTACTGCTCCGGGTCCAGGTGCTGGCCATCCACACCGTCCTGGAACCATCGTTTTGGTGGATAATCCATCTTTCGATCCCAGTTTCCCTTGAATTCCCTCACCCAGTAGGACCTTATCAAGGTGTAAATCCTGTCTGCGGCCAAGAAGATGTCATCCAGAGTGTAGTTCTTACCAACGATGCTGCTCAGAATCTTTGCGTACCATTCCAGATCGAGCCCGAGTTCGACCCACGGCAATCTGCAGGCTGTGAGCATCTCGAACATACCACCCCTGATCCTCTGCTGCTCCACGACTTTCTTTGCTTTTTCCGGAGAGTAATCCACCACGTATTCCTTGCCCGTCGACTCTTCCATGGGTGTCGAGCCGATCTCCCACGCTATGACCCACGCTTCCTTGTGGTGTGCACCGATGGCGCAGGTTCCATAGGCGAGAGCCATCGCCGGGTATATGTAGCAGTTGTAGGCGGAAACTTCCAGGCCTTTCACGTGCATCGCGATGTCTTCAAGACCGAGTTGTTCGGATGCTTTCTTGACCCCCTCAGCCAGGAGCTTGCCCACTTCGTCCTGTTTGAACACGATTCTTTTCGTCAGTTCTACTGCGCCCTCGTAATCTCCGAATTTTGGACAATCCTTAAGCACACCACGTTCGGCCGCTTCCATGGCGAATCCTAAAACGGCTCCGAGGGAAATGGTATCGACGCCATATTCGTCTGCCAGCCTGTTGATATGTGCCACCCTGTTCAGGAAAGCTATCCCGGTGTTCGGGCCCAGCATCCCTACGTTCTCGTAGTCCAGTTCGCTCTCTTTTCCTTCGATGTCCAGCACGACGTTTCCACAGATCATGTTGCAGTTGGGACAGCCTCTTCTCGAGATTTTCATAGCCTCCATAGCGTAACCGTCTACGGTCCTGGCGTACTCGAACCTGACCTGCGAGAAATTCCTCGTTGGAAGCGCCCTGTTCTTGTTCGCCCATTCGACGGTGGCCATGGTTCCCTGACGTATCCAGAAATTGTACGCCGGCAGGGTGGGAATCAACTTGAACACTTCACGGGTGTATCTTTCGAAGTTCTCTTTATCTTTAACCTTGACATCCTTCGTGCCTCGAACGACTATCGCCTTCAGTTTCTTGCTTCCCATCACCGCACCAATGCCGGGTCTTCCACCCGCCCTTCCTTCTTGAGATATCACGACCGCATACTTCACCAGGTTTTCTCCTGCAGGTCCGATGCTCAAAACGCCCACGTTACCGTGAACCTGCTTCAACCTCTTTTCCGTTTCGAAAGTGGACAGTCCCCAGAGGCCCTCAGCACTCATTATGTGCACATCGTCGTCGTCCACGTAGAGGTACACAGGCCTGTCAGAAGCACCCTCAACGATGATAGCCATGTAACCTGCCTTTCTCAGATACATCGACACCATGGTTCCGATGTTGCCATCGCCGTAACCACCAGTGAGGGGACTCTTCGCCGCCACGACGAGTTTTCCTCCGCTCGGCGTTCTGAGCCCGTTGAACGGTCCTGCGGCAACTATCAGCTTGTTGTCCGGAGAAAGGGGATCGACGTTTTTGACCTCATCCCAGAGGATCTTGGCTGCCAGACCGCGTCCACCTATGAACCAATCCAGAACTTTTTCATCGATGGGTTCCTTCGTGATTTTCTTCGTCGTGAGATTGACCCGCAGTATCATTGAATCAGCCCCCTTGTTAATTTTTTCGCGTGATTATTCTACCACGAGGTCGCTTATAATCTGTGCAGTGGAGGTGGCACGTTGTACCTACAGGATGTGATAGCAAAACTCAACGAATACTGGGCTTCGCTCGGCTGCATGATCGATCAACCTTACGATCTCGAAGTCGGCGCGGGTACGTTCCACCCATCGACGTTTTTCGGCTGCCTGAGAGAGGGAGAATGGAAGGTCGCGTTCGTTCAACCGAGCCGTCGACCCACGGATGGAAGATACGGAGAAAACCCGAACAGGTTACAGAGGTACTTTCAATACCAAGTCATCATCAAACCCTCCCCGGAGAACGCGCAGAAGGTTTATCTGGATTCTTTAACGGCGCTGGGTATTGATCTGAAAAAGCACGACGTTCGCTTCATTGAGGATAACTGGGAATCACCGACGCTCGGCGCCTGGGGTGTTGGATGGGAAGTGTGGCTCGATGGCATGGAGATCACGCAGTTCACTTACTTCCAGCAGATAGGTGGTATAAGTTTGAAGTCGATCCCCCTCGAGATCACTTATGGTCTTGAAAGGATCGCGATGTATCTGCAAGGCAAGAGCAACATCTTCGAAGTCATGTGGAACGAGAAAATATCCTACGGAGAACTTTACAAAGAGAACGAAAGACAGTTCTCCGAATACAATTTTGAGTCTGCAGACGTGGAAAAGCTCTTCACGCTCTACGAAATTTTCTCCTCCGAATTCGAATCGCAGATAAGATCGGGTCGGTATCTGGTTGCCTACGACTACATGGCGAAGTGCTCGCACATCTTCAACCTCCTGGATGCGAGGAACGCGTTCAGTGTGACGCAAAGACAAGAGTTCATAAGGTCGATACGATCGATGGCCAGGCGCTGTGCAGAGGCTTTCAGAGGAGGGAACTGAATGGAAAACTGGGTCCTGTTCGAACTCGGTGTCGAAGAACTGCCCGCGAGTGAAATGGATTCGATAAAGCAACAACTGAGCGAGCTCGTTCCAAATTTGCTCAACGAAGCCCGTGTAGGCTTTGACTCGTACGAGGTGTTCGTGACGAACCGAAGGATCGCCGTGCGTTTGAAAAACGTTGCGGATAGACAACAAGATATGGTGATAGAAAAGCGTGGACCATCGGAAACAATTGCATTCTCCAACGGTCAGCCGACGAAGGCACTCCTTGGGTTTTTATCGTCGAATGGAGCTAGCTTGGAAGACGTTTTCGTGAAAGATGGATACGTACACATAAGGAAGTCCGTTGAAGGTAAACACATACGGCAGATAATTCCCGAGGTGCTCGTTAAACTCGTGGCTGGGTTGAAATTCACCAAACCGATGCGCTGGGGAGATGGAAACTTCGAATTCGTCAGACCTGTCAAATGGGTTCTTGCGTTGCTGAACAACGAGTTGATTCCCCTGGAGATTTTCGGCAAAAAATCCGATAAGCGCACTATGTCTCATCCTTATCTGGAGAGGTGGATCGATGTCGAACATCCCAAAGATTACGTTGGTTTGTTGAGAGAGAACCTGGTGCTCGTCGAGGAGAGTGAGAGGAAAAAATCGATCGAAAAACAGCTGGCTGAGATAGAAAAAGAATTCGCACTTGTTTGCGAAAGAGACCCCGCGCTCATCGAAAAGGTTTGCAAGATCACGGAATGGCCGCAGGCCATCGTTGGAAGGTTCAGCGAGAAATTCCTTCAATTACCTCAAGAGCTGATAACAGTCACCGTGAAGCACCACCTAAGCGCTTTCTCAACGAGCAGAGACGGTAAACTCACACCTTATTTCGTCGCTTTCATCGACAGGCCGAAAAACGATTCTCACGTCATCGTGAAAGGTTACGAGAACGTGGTGAACGCGAGACTTGAGGACGCCCGTTATTACTTCGATATAGATAGAAGATACAGACTCGAAGATTTCAACGAGAAACTGAAGCAGATGGTCTTTCAGAAAGAGCTCGGAACGCTGTACGACAAGGTGCTTCGAATCAAGTCTCTGGTCTGTTACCTCGTCGAGAAGCTGTCTAAACGTTCCATTCTCGACAAGGCCCTGCGTGCCGCTGAGCTGAGCAAAGCTGATACGGCGACGCATGTCGTGTACGAATTTCCAGAGTTGCAGGGTGTCATCGGAAGGATCTACGCGGAGCTGGACGGCGAGGATAAGTCCGTCGCGTTCGCTCTGCAGGACCAGTACTCGCAGGAACCCGAGAGCGAACTCGGTGCACTGATCGGTGTGTGCGACAGGGTGGACACCATCGTGGGTAACATCGCGATAGGTAATCTGCCAAGTGGATCGAAGGATCCTTACGGTTTGAGGACCAAAGCTGATACGATCTACTCGTCGATCGTTCGTTTCGGATGGGACATCGATCTTTCCGAACTGTTACTCGAGTCAACGAGATATTTGAATGTGGAATTCGATGAAGAAAAATTGTTCGAATTCATGAAATCTCGTTTCTACGCTTTTCTCATATCTCAGGACTTACCGTTCGATATTGCGCGCGCCGTGAACCACCTTTGGTCCAGACCTCTGCGCGGTCATCTGTCTGCCAGATCTCTCATGAAGGCGTGCCAAAGTGAGGATTTCAACAACGTCGCCATAGGTTTTGAAAGGGTGCACAACATCACAAAGAATCACGACAATAAGCACTTCGACGGTGCCCTTTTCGAAGAACAGGCAGAGATAGACCTGTTGAACCAGTTCGTATCCGTAAAGCCGAGAGTGATAGAAAGTATATCGAAACTCGACTACGACGAAGCGATCAGATACCTATCCTCTCTGAAACCCTACATAGACAGGTACTTCGACGAAGTGTTCGTCATGGTCGATCGTGAGGACATCAGGCGCAACAGGCTCGGTTTCCTCAAGAATATCGACGAACTGTTCATGCTCGTTGGCGATCTGACACACCTTGTGAGAAGAGATTGAATTTCATTCCTGAGAGGAAGACGTCCAGTAGTTAGGTGCCTCCCGCGTGATTATTATGTCGTGAGGGTGACTTTCTCTCAAACCTGCAAGAGTTACCCTCACGAATTTTGCTTTTTTCCTCAGTTCGTCAAGGTTCCGAGCGCCAACGTAACCCATCCCAGATTTCAAACCTCCAACGAGCTGGTGCACGACGTCTTTCACGGTTCCTTTGTAGGGTACCATGCCTTCGACACCTTCGGGTACCAGCTTCGCGTTCCCGCTCTGAAAGTACCTGTCCGCGCTACCCCTCCTCATGGCCGACTCGCTGCCCATGCCACGGTAAGCTTTGTATTTGCGTCCCTGATACAGAATCGTTTCTCCAGGTGCCTCTTCGGTTCCAGCGAATATGCTACCGATCATGACCGAATCAGCACCGGCGGCCAGTGCTTTGACGATGTCTCCCGAGTATCTGATGCCTCCATCGGCTATCAATGTCACTCCAAGTTCCCGCGCCACTTTTGCGCACTCCACGATCGCTGTGAACTGTGGAACACCCACGCCCGCCACGACGCGTGTGGTGCAGATTGAACCGGGTCCCACTCCCACCTTCACCCCATCGGCGCCGGCTTCGACAAGAGCTCTGACAGCTTCGGCGGTGGCGACGTTTCCCGCAACCAGAGGCAGGTCTGGAAAGTTCTGTTTTATTTTCTTCACAGTTTCGATGACTTTCTTCGAATGACCGTGCGCGGTATCGACGACTATGAAATCGACCTGCGCATCCTTCAAAGCCTGAACCCTCGCGAGTACGTCGTCACCCGTTCCAACGGCTGCCCCAACGATGAGTCTGCCTTTGCTGTCACGCGCCGCGTTGGGATGTTCGATCACGCTCATGATGTCCTTGATAGTTATGAGCCCAACCAGTCTGTCTCCGTCATCCACCAGGGGAAGTTTTTCGATCCTGTATCTGTGAAGTATCTGTTTAGCTTCTTCCAGACTGACGTTTGGCTTCGCAACGATGAGCTTGGAGCGGGGAGTCATGAGCAGCTTAACGGGTTTGGAAAGATCGGTTTCGAACCTGATGTCCCTGTTCGTTATGAGGCCCAGAAGTTTCATGCGTTCATCCACGACTGGCAGGCCACCTATCTTGTACGTGGACATCAACCTCAAAGCCTGTGCCACGCTTTCCTCCGGACCCACTGTGATCGGATCGTAAATGACCCCATTCTCGGCCCTCTTGACGATGCTGACCTGGTGTGCCTGTTCTTCTATGGGCATGTTTCTATGTATGACACCCACGCCACCCTCACGGGCGAGCGCTTTGGCGAGTGCCGCTTCGGTCACGGTGTCCATGGCCGCACTGACCAGTGGAATGTTGATCCATACGTCTTTGACGAGTCTGGTCCTCACGTCAACCTCGGATGGCAACACATCGCTGTACTGCGGAACTAGAAGAACATCATCGAACGTGAGAGCTTCTTCGTATCTCAAAGGGACACCTCCTTCTGGTATTATGTTTTTTAGGATTATAACATTGGCTTTGGAAAGAAGGGGTGAAAGTTTGAAGGCAATCTTTGTGAAAATCTTTGGCCACGTCCAAGGGGTTGGTTTCAGACACTTCACTTACAGGATCGCGAAGAGGTTGAACGTAAAAGGTTACGTGAGGAACGCCGAGGACGGCACGGTGGAAATCCACGCGGAAGGCGATGAAGAAACTCTGGAACAATTTCTGGCGCAGGTGAGCAGGGGACCAACCATGGCCGTTGTGACCGACGTTTGTGTCGAGGAAATACCAGTCCAGGGATACGAAGATTTCGAAATAGTCCATTGAGGTGACGAGTATGTTCGTAAGCTTTGAAGGCATCGATGGGAGCGGCAAGGGTACTCAGGTCAGTCTGTTCATGGATTATCTCAGTAAAAAGGGAGTAGATTTCGTTTACGTGAGAGAACCTGGTAGTACTCCGCTGGGGGAACAGATCAGGAATATCTTGCTGTTTTCAGAAGAGATCACTCCGAAGGCGGAGCTATTGATGTTTCTCGCAAGCCGGGCCCAGATGGTAGAAAGAGTTGTGAAACCTGCTCTCGCGCTGGAAAAGATTGTCATCGCCGATAGGTTCATCGATTCCAGTGTTGCATACCAGGGTTTTGCCAGAGGGCTGGGAGTCGAGCTGGTCAAGAAGTTGAACGATTTCGCAACGGGTGGTTTGAAACCGGATCTGACCTTTTACATAGACGTTCCTGTGGAGGTGGCCATGGTACGAAAAAAGCAGCTGGACAGGATCGAGACCGAGGGTGAGGAATTTCTCAGGAAGGTCAGACAGGCGTATCTGAGCCTGGTGAAAGAGGAGCCTGAGAGGTTCGTCCTCATAGATGGCAACGCGGACCAGCTGACCGTGCACAGAAAGATCGTCGAAGAATTCGAAAAGAGGAGGAAAGGATGACGTGTTCTTCGGCATGTTCATGATGGAATTGAAGAGAACTCTGAAAAATCCTTACTCCTTGGCGCTGATACTGGCCGTGCCATTGATCATAACCGTTACTGCCGTCGTGCTGTTTTCCAGCCTCGGGTTTCTACACACAAAGATAGGCATATTCAACCTCGATACGGATCCTTTGTCCCGCTTCACGGTTGGCATAGTGATGTCGATGTTCAAGGGCGGTAACATCAGTTACGTGGGGGAAGATTACGATCAGAAATTGCTCAACGGTGAACTGCAAGCGGTGGTCGTGATTCCGAAGGATTTCTCTAAGAAACTCTACGCCGCCGAGCAAACCGAACTGATCTTCATACCCAGCCCGGTAGACCTGCAGCTATCCACGATCATCTACAGAACCTTCCGTTCCATGTTCGAAGATCTCAACGGAAGTCCTTTCTTCGATCCCAAAGTCATCAGGTACCTGTTCACCTCTCCGGGGTATCCTGCACCGAAGCTCTCGGCGTTCGAAAAAGAGAGCGTTCTGAGCTTTAGCTCCATGCTCGTTCCGATAGTTGTCTTTCTCTCGACGGCATGTGTCTTGTTCTCAATCGCCGCGAGTTCGTTCCAGCAAGACGAGCAGTCGCGGTTGACAGAGTTGTTCATTTCGATGGGTGTGGGCAAGCTGAGCTACGCACTGTCGAAAATGGCCGCTTACACGACGGTGGGTTTGCTCGTCTCGTTCTCATCGCTTCTGATACTTTCGCTTTTCGGTGCGATCTCTGTAACACCAATGATTTTGGTCCTGCTGTTCTTGAATGCCCTGTTCCACGCGTGCGTTGGGTTGATCGTGTCCTCTCTGTCTCCAAATGTACAGGTTTCATCGATGCTGAGCGTGGGTCTCACACTCGTCAGCTTCTACTTTAGTGGCACCGTTGTGCCACTTTCAGCTATGCCGTCGAAGTTGCAGGCCATCGCATGGAATTATCCCCTCTTCTTGATGAGTTACGTTCTGAGAAAGCAACAGCTCTTTTTGTTCAACTCAGCGGATGATATGAAAAAGATCCTGCTGTATGTCTTCATCACCTTCAGCACGTGTCTGGTGCTCGGTTCAATGGAGTTGAGGAGGAGATGAGATGAGGAAGGTCCTGGTGGTGTCAGATACACACGGTTCTTTCACGAGCTGGCAGAGATTGAAATCTCTGGTGGGACAGGTTGATGAACTTTACCATCTTGGAGACGTACTCTACCATGGCCCAAGAAATCCGATACCAGAAGGATACGATCCCGCAAGGCTCGCCGAGGCCTTGAGGAGCGAGAATCTCTTTCTGGTTCGGGGCAACTGCGACGCAGACGTTGATCTGCTCGTGCTTGGAATATCGGAAGCACCGAAGATTCTCACCGCGAGTTTCGGTCAGATCAGTTTCGTGATGAGCCACGGCGAACTGTTTGAAAACGATGAACAGATGTTGAGCATCCTCGAAGAACATAACGCGCAAGTTCTCTTTTACGGTCACACACACATTCCAAGGTTCGAATGGCTGGATTCGAAGCTGATCATTAATCCGGGTAGTCTCTCTTTACCAAAATCACGGTCTGAGCCAGGATTCGTGCTCATCCACGCAGAAGAAACTGTTGAGATTGCTCTGGTTTCTCTGAGTGGAAAGATCGTTAAGGAGGTCTCGCTGTGAACGATCTGGCGGGTTTGATACGTTCTTCCTTCGCGAGAATATCCATGATCGAGCATCACGAAGAGATCGTTCCGGAGGATGTGAGATTTGGTCCTTCTTCGTGGATCGTTGAGAGTGGAGAGGCAGTCGCGCGCGAAGAACTTAACAGGGTCGTTTTTGTAGACAGCAGGAGAAGGAGGTTCGCATCCATAGAGGTCGAAGGTTACGTACTGTTGATCTCTCAAATCGTCACCGGTGCAGTGCTCTTGGAAAACGATCGCTGTAAACCCCTCTTCTCTTCGGAAGAACCTCCCGTAGTGAAACTCGTGTTAGGCGTTCCTGATCCCATAGCAGCGCTCTGGGAGTTGAGCAAAGGCGAGCAAGTAACAATAGGAAACTTGATATGCGATGTGGCCGTAGGGCCGACGGCTGAGGACGCCACAGATTCCTACATGCAGGATGTGGAAAGAGAAACGGTGGAACGTTACGTTGAAGATTATCTCGTCGTGAAAGATGGGGTCATAAACTTTCAGAGCCCCACCTTCAAACCTGGACGCGGCCCGCTGGGATTGGTCAAAAACATACACATACCTTACGTGGATCCTGAGAAGTTCAAAGCGTTCGGTTTGATGAAGAAAGGCCAGCGATCCAGATGCATCGCCACGGAGCTCGGAAAAGGTGGTGAACTGCTCAAAGTGATGAGCTATTTGAAGCTCTCGAACATCCCAGGATTGCGGGGACTGGTCAGAATAGAAACGGTGGTTCACAAGGACGAGTTGAGCGCTGTGAAGGAAGATATATTCAAACTCTTTGAGGCTATCTCCCACACGCTGACCAGGGTGAGCGATGATACCGGACTGATTCCGAGAACGCCCGAAGACACCCTTCCCGTCGTGTTTTTAGAGAAGTATCTGGACCGCTACTTCTACAACGAAACCTACGTCAAATGCGCCCTCTTAGAAGCGATCAGAAGCTGAACGCGATGACCCTTCAAACTGACGAAAAGGCCCCGAGCGGGGCCCACCTTTCCTCTGAAGCGTGGTGTTCTTTTACTCTTCACCCACCTGCATCCTTACGAACCTCGTGACCTGGATGTTCTCCCTGATTTTCGCAATCGCCTCATCGATGATCTGTTTAACAGTTTTCGTGTCATCAAATATGTACTTTTGGTCGTACAGACAAACCTCTTCGAAGAACTTTTCGAGTTTTCCCTGGACGATCTTCTCGATGACCTGTTGCGGCTTGTTGGAATCCTTCAGCTGTGCCAGGTATATTTCTTTTTCCTTCTCGATTACCTCCTGTGGAACGTCCTCTCTCGATACGTACTTTGGATTCATCGCGGCTACCTGCTTTGCAAGGTTGTAAGCGAGCTCTTTGAACTCCGGCAGGCGAGCCACGAAGTCGGTTTCACAACCGAGTTCGAGCAGAACACCTATCTTGTCGTTGAAGTGAACGTACGCGGTTATGATGCCTTCCTTCGTGGCACGGGATGCCTTCTTCTGAGCGACTGCCATGCCTCTTTTCCTCAGTATCTCAACAGCCTTTTCAAAGTCGCCGTTCGCTTCGCTCAGTGCGGTCTTGCATTCCATCACTCCTGCACCGGTCATTTCTCTCAATTTCTTCACCATTTCTGCGCTGATTTCCATCGTCCGAGACCTCCTCAGATCAGATTTATTGAAACGAGCCGTGCGATATTATAGCACACCTTTACCGTACAGTTCCTTGAGAGCTTCCAATACGTTGGCAGGAACCCACCTGCTGACGTCTCCACCCATGGAAGCCACTTCTCTGACCAGACTGGACGAGAGGAAAGAATACCTCTCATCGGTCATCAGAAAGACGGTTTCCAGTTCTGGCCACAGGTGCTTGTTCGCGATGGCCATTTCTAACTCGTACTGGAAGTCTGTCACCGCACGCAAACCACGAACGATGATCTTTATGTTCCTGTTCTTGGCATATTCGACGAGCAGCCCATCATGATTGTCTACATGAACGCGTGGCTCGTTCTCGAACAGTTCCCTGATCAGCTCGAGTCTTCTTTCCAACGGCAGCAGCGGCTTCTTCTTAGGGTTCACCATGACAACGACCCACAGTTCGTCGAATATCTTCAACGCCCTCTGAATCACGTCCAAATGGCCGTAAGTGATCGGATCGAACGAACCGGGGTACATGGCTTTCACGTTCTCAACCTCCGCACGAAACTTGAAAGATTTGCATCGTCTCCAGCGCGATCGCGGAAAGCTTGTTTCCATAAACGCATCCTGTGTCCAGTCCCACTTTGTCCTTCAAGATCAAAACATCCTGAAAAGGCGTATGGCCAAAGAAGATCCTGTAGCCAGGCAACGGGTTCTCGCTGTATATGAACTCGTATCTGATCCAGAGCATGTCGAATTCGCTCTGCTCTTCCAGCGGCACGTTTGGTCTAACGCCCGCATGAACGAATAGATCGTTCCCCTGAACGTAGTAGATCGAGGTTGACTTCAGGAACTCTATGTGATCCTTCAAAATCCTGTCCACACCGCCGTAACTTCTGAGCGTGGCGCTTGCCCCGTTCATGAGCCACAGATCGAGGTTCGTTCCATTAAGAACATAATCGAGCATCATCTGCTCGTGGTTACCTCTTATGAAAATGCAATCATAATTCTCTGAAAGCTCCAGCAGTGTTTCAACAACACCTTTGCTGTCTGGCCCTCTGTCCACGTAGTCACCCAGGAAGATGAGTCTTGAATCCTTGGTCAGGGGTATCTTGCTGAGCAACTTTGTGAGACAGTCCAGACATCCGTGCACGTCACCTATCACGAACGTCAATCATGCCACCCCTCAGCACGATGTACAGAGTGAACCCGATCAGTATCGACAGAGCGCTGATGAGCTGAGCCAACCTGATCGATCCGACGTACATGCTGTCTAATCTGAGCCTTTCGATGCAGATCCGTCCCAGCGAATAAAGGCACAGATAGAGTGAGAAAACTTCACCAAAGTTCTTTCTCTGGTGTTTCAGATACCGCGTCAGTAGAAGGAACACGAAGAAGTCCCACAGGGATTCGTACAGAAACGTGGGATGAAAGTAATCGTACTGCCTGTATTCAAACGGTCTCATCGCGACAGGAACGTACATCTTCCAGGGAAGGTTCGTGGGCTCTCCAAAGGCTTCATAGTTGAAGAAATTTCCCCACCTTCCGATCGCCTGTCCCAGCGGTAAATAGGCAGCGCCAAGGTCCAGTGCCTGTAACGGTTTGAAGGTGACGTTTTTCTTTATCAGGGAATACAGAAGAAAGACCGCTATTCCTGCCAGCACTGCTCCCTGTATGGAAAGACCACCGTGCCAGATTTTCACGATCTCGGCGGGATTTCTTGAATAGAATTTCCAGTTCGAAAGCACGTACAGGGCTCTCGCACCGACTATTCCGAACACGACTGAATAGAAGACGAGCTCATCCACCTGTTCGGGATCGACATTCTCTTGCTTGGCTTGTCTTCTTGCCAGCGAGTAAGAAAGGAGCACACCGGTGAGGACGAATAACGAATAGAACCGAAGCTCAAAATTACCGATCTTGATCAGATACTGTGGGAGGATCAATGTGCCCCGAAAAACGAGCGCAACGAAGATGGCAAGCAAAACTAACAGCAAAAACAGTAGAACTTTCTTCATGGTCATTTCTCCAGCAGGGTTTTCTCTATCATGCTTATCTGATTCTTGATCTTGTGGGCGGACCTGTAATCCTCTTTCTTCAGCGCTTCTTCTAACCTGTGCCTCAGAATGTAAAGGTGCCGCATGATGACTTCTTTCTGCTGCACATGACCTGCACTTTCTTTTCCGAACAGCTTTCCAAGCACTCCGACAGGAACGATGGAAAAAACCAGATCCCTCGGTGATAGCTGGTCGGCGAGGAGTTCACCGAGGTTTGAGTCCTGCACCACGCGCGTGTACCCCGCGATGTATTTCAGGTTCTTGCGATCGAAAGAATCCGCTTCCTTCAACGTTTTCCTCAGACAACCAATGCACAGGTGAACTTCTTTTGGTACACCGTCGGACAGAAACCTGTATGTTCTAACGTTGACATCAGTTTTGCACACATCGCAATTCACACGATCACCTCTACCGAATTGAACAAGGACATAGCCTTTTGGACACCATCTGTAAGGATCGTTTTGACGGCTTCCACAGCGACATCGAGCACCTTGTCTAATACCGATCGTTCTTCTTCTGAGAAGTCGCTCAGGACGAATTCTGCGAGGTCCGCACCCTCTGGTTTTGGGCCTATCCCGATCCTCAATCTCACGAACTCGTTCGTTCCCAGTACTTCAATTATGGATTTCAAACCGTTATGCCCACCAGCACTGCCCTTCTGCCTGATCCTTATCTTTCCGAGTGGAAGATCAACGTCGTCGTACACAACAATTATATCACCGGCCGAAAGGCTGTATCTCTCCATCAAGGATTTCACGGCCTGTCCACTGACGTTCATGTACGTCAAGGGTTTCACCAGGAAACAGCCACCGCATTTCGCCAATTCGTAGTTCGATTCACGTACGAAATTGGAACTGCAACCGGTTTTTTGAACGAATCTCTCCAGAAACATAAAACCCACGTTATGCCTGTTTGAGGCATAACGTGGTCCCGGGTTGCCCAAGCCTATTATGTACCGCACGGTCATTCTTTTTCTTCTTCAGTCTCCTCTGCCTTCTTTCCTTTCTTTATGACCTCGGGCTCGGTCTCAGCAGGAGCGGCAGCCACTTCCGTGACTTCCAGTCCTCTCGGCACGATGATCGTGACCAACGCTTCTTCGGCTGGGAGTAACGCCTTCATCCCCTTTGGAAGTCGCAAATCGCGCACGTGGTATGACTGTCCCAGGTCGAGCTGTGTGACATCTATTTCAATGTGTTCGAGCAGCACATCCGGCAGGGTCTCGACGGGTAGTTCTGTGTGTATTATTTCCATTATGCCTCCCTTTTCTACTCCAACGGGTTTTCCGACCACGCGTATGGGTATCTCGATCCTCATAGTGTGACCCTTGGCAGGTTTGTAGAAATCGATGTGGACAACTTCGTCCGTTACTTTGTCAATCTGAACTTTCTTTACGAACACTTCTATTTCCTGTTCTCCTGTGTCTGTTTTGATCTTCAGTGTGATCGGCTTAGCCTCAGAGAATGCGTGAACGAATTTCTCAACCTCCTGTTTCTTGAGCTTGATGGCTAAAGGTTCCATCTCTGGACCGTAAACGATCCCAGGGATCATACCTTGCCTTCTGAGCCTTCTTACAGGCCTCTTACCTTGTTCCGTTCTGATCTCAGCCGTAAGCATTCCAACACCTCCTCGTCATTTGAACAGGATACTCACCGACAGATTCTTTCTGATCCGCATGATGGCTTCTCCCAAGAGGTTCGCTATGCTCACCACATGGAACTTACTTGGGAGACTCTTGTGGTACACCGTATCAGTTATGTAGACTTCGTCTATCTGGCTGTTTTGAATCTTTTCCACGGCGTTACCTGAAAGGACACCGTGTGTTGCACAAGCAAGTATACGCTCTGCCCCGGCATTTTTCAAGGCCTGTGCCCCCTGGATCATGGTTCCACCGGTGTCGATTATGTCGTCGAACATCAATGCGATCTTTCCCTTGACGTCTCCTATTATGTTGACAATTTCCGCAACGTTGTCTGCCGGTCGACGCTTGTCGAGGATCGCCAGAGGTACCTGAAGCTTTTCTGCGAGTTTGCTGGCGCGCCTCACCGCTCCAACGTCTGGTGAAACAACTACGATGTCGTTTTTGATGTTTCCATACCTCTTCGTGATCTCTTCTATGAACACCGGGAAGCTGTAGAGGTTGTCGAGTGGTATATCGAAGAAACCCTGTATCTGCTCGGCGTGGAGGTCTATCGTCAAAACGCGTGTGGCACCCGCCACAGTAATGATGTTCGCCACGAGCTTTGCCGTTATCGGATCTCTACCTTTGGCTTTTCTGTCCTGCCGCGCATAGCCGAAGTACGGTATAACGACGGCGATGCTGTTCGCAGACGCACGTTTGAACGCATCCACCATCACCAACAGTTCCATGATGTTTTCGTTGACTGGTGGTGAGAAAGACTGAAGGACGAACACGTCGTGTCCCCTGACCGTTTCGTTTATCCGCACGTTTATCTCGCCGTCGGAAAACCTCGATACCTGACAGTCTCCAAGTCTCAGGCCCAGATACTCCGCAACTTTCTGCGCGAGGGGAAGGTTGGAGTTTCCTGCGAAAAACTTCAGATCGTTACGTTGAAAAGGCATTTCCCGACTCCTCCCTTTTTTTGATGACCCATCCAGGCTTGTTCGTCTGCCTGCAACGTGCGATGGCCAGGCTCCATTCTGGTACATCCTGGTTTATCACAGAACCTGCCGCAATGATGGCTCCTCTTCCAATCTTCACAGGCGCTATCAAAGAGCTGTTACTCCCTATGAAGGCTTCATCATCGATGAACGTTGGATTCTTCTTTTTGCCATCGAAGTTACACGTTATGGTTCCTGCACCGATGTTCACATTCTCGCCGATGGTCGCATCTCCAAGGTAAGCGAGATGCTGTGCTTTGGTATGGGAACCTATCTTCGAGTTCTTGACTTCAACAAAGTTTCCGATCTTGACGTTCGATTTGAGCACAGTACCTTCCCTTAACCTTGCGTATGGTCCCACGGACACGTCGTCTTCGATCGTTGCACCAACGCAATCCGAACTGATTATACGCACCCTGTTACCGACAGTACAGTTCTCTATTCTCGTCATAGGACCTATAACGCACTGCTCACCTATCTTGGTTTTGCCGATCAGGAAAGTCATAGGATAAAGCGTGGTATCGGGACCGACTTCCACGTCCGCATCCACGTACGTGGTTTCCGGATCCAGAACTGTAACACCGTTGAGCATGAGTTCTTCGAGGATTTCTCTCTGCTTGATCTTTTGAACGAACGCCAGCTGCACCTTGTCGTTCACCCCAACGAATTGCTTCCAGTCGCGAACTTGGTGTATTCCGACTTTGTTCATCAGAGTCACTGCATCGGTTAAATAATACTCTTTCTTAGAATTGTCAGGCCTTATTTTTGGTAAAGCTTCGAGCAAGCTGCTCCCTCTGAAAACGTAGATGCCGGTGTTGACCTCCCGTATCGACTTTTCCTCGTCGCTCGCGTCGGATTCTTCCACGATCCTCACGAACTTTCCCGTTTGGTCCCTAAGTATTCTTCCATAACCGGTGGGGTCCGTCATCAGTGTTGAGACAATTGTCACATCATTTTCATCAGTTTTGTGTCGATCTAAAACTTCCTTCAAAGTCTCAACCTTTATCAACGGCATATCACCGTAGAGAATCATCAGATCGTCGTTAGGATCTATAAAGTCCTGGGCACTCATCACTGCATGTGCGGTGCCAAGCTGTTCACCCTGGATACGAACCTCAACGTCGGGTGGAACAACCTGCATTATTTGCTCGGCAGCGTGTCCCAGCACGACACAAACGTGTCCACCCAATTTCTTGGCAGTTTCGAGAACCCACAACAGCATCGCTCTGCCACACACTGGATGCAAAACTTTTGGCAGTTTCGATTTCATCCTCACTCCCTTACCCGCGGCCAGGATCATCGTACGCATCCTTTCGCCCCCTCACCAGATTTTCGGTGGGTTAACGAAGATACGCCAGCCGACCTTTCCCGTTTTGATCAGGACCTCGTTGAGCCTGGACAGAGTTCTCGTAACATCGTTCGTCTTGATCAAAAAGTGGTGCCTGAATTTGCCTGATCTTTTGAATATCGGATGTTCTACAGGTCCCAGCACGGTTTCACCCTCGAGCGAGTCAACGCAGTATTTTGCGATCTCCCATCCCGTCTGGGGAAGATCGCTTTCGAGTACCACCTGGATCAGGTCGCAGAACGGAGGATAGTTCACCTCCTGTCTTTTCTTGAGCTCTTCCATGTAGAACTTTTCGACTTCCTGTTCGAAAACATCTTTCAGGAACGTATCCTGCGGATGGAACGTCTGGATCAGGATCCTGGCTGAATTGAAGTAGTTACGGATCTTTCTGAACAGATGAAACATCCTGAGCCTGGTGTTGTAGTCGGGCTGGTTCAGCAAACCGTCGTAATCGAGGATGGATATCAAACCCACTCTGCTCGTGTCGAAGCCATGGACGACAAGCTTGCTGCCTATGAGGATATCGATTTCTCCAGCTTGAAGCTTGGCAAACTGTTCCTGAACTTCGAATGGTTCAAACTCCTCCGATTCCACCCTTACGATCCTCGCGTTTGGAAAATGGTACTTCATCAGTTTTTCGATCCTCTCCGTGCCGACACCCTTGGGATAGAGTGCCCTGGCGCCGCAGTTTGGACACTCGGCCTGAGCTTTCTGCGTGTATCCGCACTGGTGGCATTTGAAGACGTTTTCCGACCTGTGAAAGCTGAGCGTGACATCGCAGTTAGGGCACATCAGCACGTAGTTACACGCGAAACACAACACGTAAGGTGCAAATCCTTTTCTTCGCACGAGCATTACAACCGAACGACCTTCACACATCGTTTCTTCAACGTTTCTGATGAGTTCTTCAGAAAGGATGGACTTGCTGTGCCTGACGTCCACGATATTGATGCTCGATTCGTGCGGTTGAGGAACTGAGATTCTGAACCAGTTGAAACGCTCTCTTCTGTGAAAATCGATGAGCCTTGGTTCGCACGAGGCCAGAACAAGTGGGATGTTTCTCAGTTTCGCTCTCATTTCGATCAGTTCGATCGCGTCGTACACTGGATCTTCGAACTGGTAGTACGCATCCTCGTCACTTTCCTCAACGACGATCAAACCAAGATTCTTCACCGGCAGAAACGCCGCGATTCTTGTGCCAATGACCAGCTGAACCGCGCCACTCACCGCATCCAGCCAAACTTTTGCCCTTTGAGATTTCGACATAC
Source organism: Thermotoga sp. Ku-13t (assembly GCF_011057685.1). Lineage (NCBI taxonomy): Bacteria > Thermotogati > Thermotogota > Thermotogae > Thermotogales > Thermotogaceae > Thermotoga > Thermotoga sp. Ku-13t. The sequence continues at coordinate 173,175 of NZ_LNFY01000010.1, forward strand.
GTGCGTGATAGACGTTCACGTTCACATCGAGGAATCTTCTTATGAAACCTGCGGTCACGTAAGCAAGGGAGGAAAATGGTACTAAGAAGAGCACCGCCTTTCCCTCGTCGACGACGCTCTCGATCAGTTTGACGATCCTGCGAACGCGCGCTTCCATCGTGTGACCCGTCAGGATGAGGTCGGTTTGTGGCAGGGCCTCCTCTGGGTTCCCCCACTCACGTGAACCTTCCATGTGCGGCGGTAAAAACTGAGTCAGTTCGATGAGACCTCTTTGCTGCATGTGCCTGAGCTTCTTGGGGTTGATACCGAAAGATTCGACCAGTTGTTCCACGGTTGCATAGTTGTTGGTCAGCAGATAACCGATCACGTCGTACTCGGTTTCATCGTCAGCGTGGGACAACGCTCTGAGTCCACCTTTAACGACCACGTACCATTTCGAGAAGCGGGGTTTCGGCATCTTGCGGCCAAAGCATTTCCTCAGTCGGACGTAACCTCTGTTCAAATAGCCTTTGAGAGTCTTGTGACCGTAACGTTCCAGAAATTCCTCCAGTGGGAGCGACTCGAAACCGAGCATGGGTGTGAGCGATTCCACGATCGTTTCTGCATAATCATCTATGAACGATGGGAAGGCGAGATCGAAGAGCAAGCCAGGTGGTGAGAAAAATTTCTCTGAAATGATTCTGATCGCCTCAACGTCGGCCCGGTCCAGGAAACTCGCTCGATCGAGTCTTTGAGTGATCTCCTTGAGGCTGTGATCGGCGGGTCGATCTGAAGCTCGAACGACGTAACCCATCGTTTTTCTTCCATGAAAGTCGACGAGTACCCGTTCTCCAGGTTCGAGTGGCTCATGACTCGTATAAGAGTAAAGACAGCGGAGCGGAACTTTTGAGATCGCCAGATCGTACACCATGTGGTTCAGGATTGAGTGCCCCGCACCCAGATCGTCTTGTTACCGTCGATGATCGCTTTTATCTCCTGGGGGATGCTTATATCACAGCTTTTGATGATCTCTATGATGAGATCTACGGGGATCGATGTGTCGATCCATATCTCGGAAACGTCCGCACGGTCTTTTTCCCTCAGAGCTATCTGTGTCAAGCTCTTTTCTATCGCTCGTGCGTATTTCTCGAGGTCCATTCTCACTCCTCCAGATGTACTATGTAGACGGCGTCCTCTCCGTCATATTCTTTCAAGCACACGTTGATCCTCTCACGTGTCTTGGAGGTCGGTAGATTTTTACCAACGAAATCCGCCCTTATGGGCAGTTCTCTGTGGCCCCTATCGACCAGGACGGCCAGTTGAACTGCCTTCGGTCTTCCACGCTTCGAAACGGCGTCGAGCGCGGCTCGCACAGTTCTTCCCGTGAACAGGACGTCGTCCACGAGCACCACTATTTTGTCACGAAGGTCGAAGGGTATCTCGCTCAAGTCTTCGTCGGTTCTCTTGTCGTCGTCTCTAAAAGGCCTGACATCAAGTTTACCGACGGGCACATCCTTACCTTCTATGGACCTGAGGAAACCCGCGAGACGCTGGGCGAGGTATGCTCCCCTCGTCAGGATACCGAGCAGAACGACACTCTCCAATCCACGATTCCTCTCGAGAATCTCGTGTGCGATCCTCAGCAAAGATCTTCTTATGTCTTCCTCACTCAGTACCCTTATTCGTTTCACCATTTCACACCTATACGGAAATCAATCTGATAATCGTAGCTGAGCTCTTTGAAAAGGTCAGGACTGTCTTTTTTTGAAAACGGGTAAAAGACAGAAATCTGAACGTTCAGATTCCCGATCTGGAAAGATCCCCCAGCGTCGACGGCCAGGACAGAATCGTTCTGCGAGGAGTAAAAGATTGGTATCGTCACGTAGAGGCTCAGCGGCTCCAGGTCCAGCTGTGCGCTCGGAGAAACTGTCCACAGTTCGTTGAAGCCGTACATGACATCCAGAGCGAATTTCATCTGATCGTAATCGAGACAGAGGCCAGCCCCCACACTCGCCTGGTTGATGAGCTGAGGATCGGAAGACCATATTCTGAAATTTTTCAGCGTCAGGCCGAAGCCCAGAGGTCCACCTTCGTCAAATTTCCCCTTCGCTCCCAGATCGAGTATCAGCGAAGTGTTCACGAGAGCGTCTTTCACAATTCTTTCTATCCCGAAGCTCACGCCCAACGAGGTGATGCCAGCTTTACCTGCAACACCGTAAAGGAAGGACACCCTCTCTTGGTTGAAATCACTGAATTCCGCTGATATCGAGAGAACCCCAGCCAGTGTATCAAGATGGGGTTCCACAAGGGCGAAGGTGAAAGATCTAACGTTACGATCGGTCGATATTCTCAGCGTGTTGGACAACAGGATCTGTCTCACTTCATTTTCGACAATGCCGGCCGGGTTCATCCTGAAGGCCCACGCACCCGAAGAAGTTGCCGATCGGCCATCGCTGGAAAAATCAACTATGTCGGCGAAGGCTATCGTGCCCAGAAGCAAGAACACCAACAACATTTTCCCCACGTTCTTCATAAACTTCAGCCACCTCCTTTCTCATCTCCTCGAGTCCACCATCCATTATAGCTTTTCTCACACGTTCCATGAACCTGAACATGAAATAAAGGTTGTGGTAGGTCAGGAGCATTCCTGCGAGTGTCTCTCCTCTGTTGAACAGGTGGTGCACGTAAGATCTAGTGTGACTTTTACACACCAGACAGTCACAGCGGGGATCTATGGGTGAAAGATCCTTTCTGTACTGGGACGATTTTATGTTGATTCTCCCCTCAGAGGTCAGCGCCGCTCCGTGACGTGCCAGTCGCGTCGGATAGACGCTGTCGAACATATCTACTCCGAGTGATACCAGCTCGATGATCGTTCTCGGAGAGCCACCACCCATGAAGTACCTGGGTTTATCTTCTGGCAATTCCGATATCGTTGCGTATGCAAGCTGGAGCGTCATCTCGAAAGGTTCTCCCAGGCTCAGACCTCCTATGGCAAAACCGTCGAAATCCATTTGAGAAAGATGCCTCGCACTGGCTTTCCTGAGATCTTCGAACGCCCCACCCTGAGCGATCGCAAAAAGCAACTGTCCCTCCCTGACACCGTGTCTGAGACATTTCTCTGCCCATGCGTGGGTCCTCTTCGTTGCCTCCAAGGCTTCCGTGTAGCTGGCATCTATGGCGGGGCAGTGATCCAGAACCATTACAATGTCTGAACCGAGGATCATTTGGATGTCCATTGACAGTTCGGGTGTCAGGAACAGTTTCGAACCGTCGTATGGGGAAACGAAAATCACACCGTCGTCGGAGACCTTTCTGAAGTTCTTCAGGCTGAACATCTGGAATCCTCCACTGTCCGTGAGGATTCCTCCGTCCCACGACATGAACCTGTGCAGACCCCCGTGCAGCTCTATGACGTCCAGGCCGGGTCTCACGGCCACATGGTAAGCGTTCGCCAGAATTATGGTTGCGCCGATCTTTTTCAGCTCATCGCTCCTCATGAGCTTCACATTGGCGTTCGTACCGACAGGCATAAAAATCGGAGTTTCGAACGCTCCGTGTGAGGTTTTTATTCTCCCAAGTCTCGCTGCACCGTTCTTATAAACCACTTCAAACTTCGATTCCCGCGCGTTGCTTGGCGCTCTCTCTGACATCTCTTAAAGCTCCCTCCACTTCACCAGTGAACGTTCTGAGTTCATGTTTCATGTTTTCAACGAAGGCCTCATCTTTTATCGATTTGAGATTTATCAAAACATTCGCCTTCGCGGCCTGGAACGCCCCGTAGGCGAGTTCTGCGGCGCTGACTGCGTCCGATATGGCGTTGACGTTTCCCCATTTGGCGACCGCCTGGGCAGTTTTGACGACATCTCTGGAATATCTGCAGATTTCGTAAGGAACCTGTGCGGCATGTTTCAACGCTTCCTGTATGCACTTTTTCCTTTTCTCTTTCTCCTCTTCCGTCTCCTTGGGCATTCTGTACGCATTCATGACCTCGTCGAAAGCTTTCGCGTCCGCTTCAGACAATTCTAGCAGTGCGTGCCTGATTTCCTCCATCTCCTCGGTCACGCGTTCCATTTCTGCATGCCAGTCTGCATAATCTTGCCTGCTCAACGTCAGCTGGGCCACCATTTCGTTCAAGGCGGCAGCCAAACACGCCACGATGGCACTCACAGCCCCTCCACCAGGCGTCGGACTCTTGTCGGCCACTCTCTCCACGAAGTCTCTGATCTGCATCTTTTCAAAACTCATCTCGAAACCCCCTCTTTCACTATGTTAACACCAGAACTGGTTCCGATCCTGCAGGCGCCGGCGAGCAACATCTGCACCGCCTGCTGGTAAGTTCTTATGCCACCGGACGCCTTGACACCGAGCTCTGGAACGCACCATTTCATGAGATGGACATCTTCTACTACCGCTCCAGCCGGACCAAATCCGGTGGACGTTTTGACGAACTGAGCGCCTGCAAGTTTTGCAATGACACAGGCCGCGATCTTTTCTTCCTGCGTCAGATAACACGTTTCGATGATGACCTTCACGGACTTTCCCTGACTCGCTTCGACGACGGATCTGATATCCTCGTAGACGTATTTGTAGTCCTTCGATTTGATCATGGGAATACTCAACACCATGTCGAGCTCATCGGCACCGAGTTCGACTAGCTCCTCAGCTTCTCTCGCTTTGCAGTACTGGGTGTTCGTGCCCAGCGGGAATCCTACAACGCTGACCACTTTCACGTTCGAACCTTTGAGACGTTCCACCGCCCGCCTGACGTACACGGGACTGACACATACACCGTAGAATCCGTACTCGACAGCTTCATCGCAGAGCCTATCTATCTCCTCCTCTGTGGCTGTAGGCCTCAAAAGTGTGTGCTCTATCGCGGACGTAACCTCCTGAACACCGATGTTCCTCTGCGGCAGCTCAAAGCGGTAGTATTTCTGATATTCGACTATCCTTTCTTCTATTTTTTCTTCGAGACTGCTCAATTTTTCACCCCCTCACAAACCGAGATCTTCCTTGATCGCCTTCATGGCATTGAGTGATATGTCAAAGAATTCATCCAGTGAGAGGCCCATCTCTTCACATTTCATCATCTGTTCTCTGCTTGCCCCCTTGGCGAAAAGTTTCTCTTTGAACCTTCGTTTCAGAAAATCCACATCGACGACTGATAAGGATTTTTCGGGGTTAATGAGCGCAGCCGCAACTATGAAACCGGACGTCGGGTCGGCGGCGTAGATGGCTTTTTCCATCAAAGTTTCTCGTTCTTTCTTTTCACAGTGAGCAAGTATCGCGTCCAGAACTTGCCTTGGAACGTCGTAAGATTGAAGAATTTCGACAGTCTTGAACCCGTGCAACTCAGGTTTATCCTTCGTGTATTCGTAGTCCAGATCGTGGAGCAAACCCGCAAGACCCCAGAGATCTTTGTCCTGGCCGAACCTTCGTGCTAAAGCTTTCATGATCGCTTCCACCGCCAGACAGTGTTTCACCAGGTTCTTCGTTTTCACATGCTCGTTCAACAGGTTCAAAGCCGTCTGCCTGTCAAGCATTCGTTCAACCCTCCCAAAGGCATGTGTTCTTACAGTGTCTCTCTCCGAAGTAAAGCCTAAGATACTCCGGGTCTTTGAAGAACAACCGCACATCGGAAGAAGACAGTGTCCTGAACAAGCCTTCCAGTTCTTCCTCCTTGGAAACGATCTTGAAACCTTTCTGGAATTTGCGCGGCTCGATCACGTTTCTTATCAGTGGTGGCTTGTCTTCGAGATTCGCTTCAACGTAGGATATCTCACCAACACTGTTGAACAGAGCCCTCATGTGTTCAAAACTCTTTGCCGGATCGTTCCTCAGGTTCACACTCGCGAGGACTAACCTGGCCATGGGATCTCTCGTGACGATCTGCTCGAGCAAGGTCTGATTCACTTCTTCGCCCTTGATGAATTTCAAAGCTTCGTTGTATATGAGCAATCTCGGACAATAAGGAAAGAGCTTCGTTACTCTGCCAGCACCCATCGTAGAAATGTACTGCGCACAGGCGAAATTTCTTTTTTCCAGCACGCTTGCCACTTTCAAAAGTTTTTCTTCCGCTTCCACGAGTGCTGAAACTATCAGAAGCATGGACTTGTAGCCATCTTTCGAAACGCAGCTGGCGAACGTCGAAGAGTCGATCTGACCATCTCTGTAGGCTTCGAGCACCAGCTGGGCGTAAGGATCTTTCGATAGATCGACATAGATTTGAAACAACTTGGCAGCCTCGATGAACTTCCCAAAGGCCAAAAAAACTTCTGAAGCGGCTATGTAGGTGAGCGCGTGGGCTGGGTAACTCTTAAGCAGCTGAATCGTGTCCTTTATGACGTCTGGATCCATCGAATACAGCTCGCTCAGGACCCTCAACGAGTCGAGGTGAACAGAACTGTGCCCGAGCGTTTCGAGCTTTTCTTTCCTCAGGAACTTGATCAAGTTCACCAGCACACTCCTGTGTTCCTCGTCTCTCACCGTGTGAAGCCTTCTCTGCAGAGATTTTTGAACGAGATCATCGGAAACGCCATAAGCGAAGTGGTTCAGATCGTGAACAGACCAGATTCTTTCCACAGGCAGATCTATGTCGGGTTCGAGCTCTATCTTCAACTGCTCGGGCTGTTTCTTCACTTCGGTGCGGCGCTCTCGCAGAATGCCTTTTTTCCTGAGCTCCTTCTCCATCTCTTCCTTCAAACGCAAAAGGTTCAGGATCCTTTCGTCCTGTTCCTGCACGATTCTCCACTCCAGTTTTATTCTTTCATCGCCAATTTTATCACAACTCAATCAGTTTTCGCTGATCTTTCTCGCTGCTCTGAAACTGTAATAGCTGTTTCTGCCAATTATGACGTGATCCACAAGTTTTATGCCCAAGATGCGTCCGGCTTCAACCATGCTCAGTGTGATCGTCTCATCGTCTCTGCTGGGAGAAGGATCACCGGATGGGTGGTTGTGCACGAGGATCAGGGCGTTGGCGTTCGCGCGCACGGCGAGTCGAAAAACATCTCTAGGGTGCAGGAGCGTTTGGTTGTTCGTGCCAACGGTTACATCGCTGTAAGTGATCAGGGAAAGTTTGCTATCAAGGAGTAAAACGCGTGCGATCTCCTTATCATACAACCTCATGTCGTGGCAGAATTCGAATACGGCTGTAGGATTGGTCAAAACTGTCCGTGGTTTTGCGAGTTCTGTGTAAAGACGCTTCCCAAGCTCGAGTGCGGCCTTGACACTTGCTGCTTTCGCCAGTCCCACACCGTCTATGGCTGCTATTTCTTCGAGCGACGCGTTCGACAAAGCTCTCAACGAACCATCGAACCTGTGGATGATTTCCTGTGCCAGCTCGTACACACTCTTGCCTTTTTTGCCAGTTCTCAGAATTATGGCAAGGAGTTCTTCGATCGACAGACCTTCGGAACCAGCGGCTTTCATTCTCTCACGTGGTTTCAACACGCCATATCCCCCTCGAATACAGATAATTCCAGACCTCGTAAACTGGTAGGCCAATGACAACGTACGGATCTCCAACCACACGTTCAACAAAGACTGCTCCGATGTCCTGGAGCCCGTAAGAACCAGCTTTGTCCAGTGAGTATCTCGAGGAGTAGAAAAAAACGAAATCCGAGGGAACATCCCTGAATTTCACGCTCGCAGACTTGAGATTGAGCCACGTTTCATGTTCGCTCACTATTGCGACCGCAGTGTGTACCTGGTGCCACCGACCCATGAGTTTGAGCAATTGCTCACGCGCTTCGAACTCGTCCGATGGTTTACCCAGTATTTCGCCATCCAGATCGACTACCGTGTCGGCGGCGATGACCAGGGCGTCTCTGTTGCTTTCAAAAACGCTCACGGCTTTGAGCAATGCAAGTTTTTCGACTGTTTCCTGGGGTGTGGAAAAGTGTGGTTCGTCAACCTTCGGTGTGATGATTTCGAATCTTTCAAGTATCATTCCCATTATCTGTGCTCTCCTGGGCGACGCTGAAGCCAGAATTATCCTTCGCACGTCTCACCACTCTCTCTGCCAGATAAGCGTTGAGAATCGCTCCAGGTACACCGAGAAAAAGCATTTGTGGAAGGATGAGCAGGAAAGACCAGCTTTTTATACTCATGGCACCGACGAGTGCCTGTACCACATTGTTGGCAACACTGCCAAGAACGCTGATGCCGACCAGCCCAAATATGGAAGTCTTGTAAGCGACGTATTCGCTCGTCGCAGCTGCTACCGAGCCTGCCACAGACATGAGAGACACAATGCTGAAGAGCCTTCCAGTGATAAGGGAACCAACGACGCTCTTCAGAAAGCTCACGGCTAAAACCGTCTTGAAGTCATACAGCATCACCGCAACCAGAACAACCAGGTTTGATAAACCCCAGCGACCGTAAGGCAGCGGGAACGGTATGAAGGTTTCAAGAAAATAGATGATACTGCCGAGGGAGGCGAGGGACGAAATTAAAGCCATCCTTCGAACGTTCACCAGGTCATCACATCCACGCCTTCGCTGGAAATCTTTCTAAACTTTATGAGCACTTTATTGGGTACGCAGATGATCACACCGCCAGGTCCTACACGCCCAGTCTTCTCACAGATTTTCAGAGGGCAATTGGCATCTTCGACATGAACCTTTTGACCGTCGAAGATCACTTTCATCAAGTATTTGCCGCCATCGTAAAGCTCGTACGATCCGGCTGTTCTGATCCGCATGGACAGTTTCCCGCCAACGAAAATTTCAACTGTTTGAGCATCTCGAGTTCTTCCCCAGTAAAGACCAAGAAAAACTGCCACCAGTGATATGATGAGAAAAAGATCACGCTTCTTGAAGAGCTTATCGCGTTTGTTCATAGACAGCCATCGCTGGTGAGCGTCTTATCGAGCCGTCTTCTGTGACCATGAGAACGTTTCCTCCAAACTTTGGGAACTCGAGTACCACGTATTCCCACTCTGTTCCCATGACAAACCCGGCCGTTGAAAGTGCATCCGCCGTTACCGCGTTGTCCGCAACTACGGTGACCGAGATGGCCCCTCTGGCGGGAAAACCGGTCCTGGGATCGAGTATGTGATGATAACGAACCCCTCCGATCTCGAAGTATCTTTCATAATCACCGGAAGTTGCAACCGCGCCTGAGGTCAAATACAGATATGCTATGACTGCATCACCCTGCCTGGGGTTCCTCACACCAATCACCCAGGGCCTGGAGCCGAACTTCGGGCCGAGTATCCTGATATCCCCACCAGCTTCAACGAAGCCCGTGCAATCCTTATCGACTTCTTTTGCCACCTGGTACGCCCTATCCAGGGCGTAACCTTTCGCTATTCCTCCAAGATCCAGCTTTGCCCCATTCAGAAGTCGCACCCTTCTTCTTTGAAAATCCAGTTCTAATTTGTCTGTTCCAGCGTGCTTGAGAGCTTCTTCAATTTCCTTGGGCGAAGGAACCCTGCTTGGAATTGTTTCTGCGATCTTATCGAAACCCCAGAGGCGGATCAGTTCGCCCAGGGTTGGATCGAAAGCACCGTTGGTGAGTTTGCTGAGACGGACGGCTGCATCGAGTAGGACGAAAGTTTCCTCATCGATGTCGACCCAATCGTTCGAAGCATTGATCCTGCTGATCACGCTCGCCGGATCGTTGGGATTGAACTTCTTGTAAATTCTATCGAGTTCGTTGAATATGACTTGGGCCAGAACTTTGGAACCTTTTTTGGAAGAGACCACGATCCTGCAATAGGTTCCGAGGGTGAAACCGGTCAGTTCGTAATAGCTCGGAGGTGATTTCAGAAAAGACGTTAAAAAAATGATCAGCACAACGGAAACGAGAGAAACGGCAGCCAGCAGGATCCTTCTATCAAGCTTCAAAAGATTCTTACTATCTTTCTGCCGCACTTGCTGCACCTTCCCTCCGTGTCGAGTCCAACGATCTGCACCTCGTAACCTCTACGAACGATTGATAACGTTCCGCAGTCCGGACACACCGTTTTCTCGTATTCGGGATCCCAGAGGTTCCCGATGTAGACGAAGTCGAGATACTTCTTGGCGAGATTGTAAGCTTCGATCAAGAACGCTGGCGACGTTGCCGGAGCGTTATATTTGTAAGATGGATAGTATCTGGAAAGATGCAAGGGTATGGACCTATCGAGACTTGCTATCCAGCGGAACTCTTCTTCGAGAAGTTTCAGATCGTCGTTCACCTGTGGCACGATCAACGTCGTGATCTCGACGTGCACGTTGGCTTTAACGCACATTTCTATAGTGTTCAGCACCGTTTTGAGGTCTCCGCCAAGTCTCGCGTAAGTACGTTCGTCGAAGGCTTTGAGGTCGATGTTCACAGCATGAATAGATTGAAGCAGGAGTTTCAAAGGTTCTTTTTCGATCATACCGTTTGTTACGAGCGCGTTGTAGAGACCTTCTTTCGCCGCAACTCTCGATGTGTCGAGGACGAACTCGTACCAGATGAACGGCTCGTTGTACGTGTACGCTATGCCTCGGGATCCCCTGCTCTGCGCGATCGAGACAAGCTGCTGTGGCGAGACGCGTTTCGTTGGTGCAACCTGCTGTGAGATCTCCCAGTTCTGGCAAAAGAAGCATTTCATGTTACAACCGAACGTTCCCACAGAGAGTATGTACTCCGAGGGGTTGAAGTGGAACAGCGGTTTTTTCTCGATCGGATCCAGAGCGATGGAGGTTATTTCGCCGTAGTTCAGCGCCTCCATCACTCCACCCTGATTGCGCCGGGCAAGGCAAAGGCCAACCTGTCCATCTTCGAGCACGCAGTGATGGGGGCACAGTTCGCATTTGATTTTGTTTTCATCCAGGGTGGAAAAGTAAAGCGCCATCCTCTGCACCAGATCACCTCTCAATGGTACCGCTCGACTGTGAACCTGTACACATCAAAACGTTCTCGCTCCGAAATCCCCGCCTTTCTGAGTGCTATTCGGAGTTGTTCTTCAACGCTGTCCACACCGGGCAAATCGGGCAGCAGCAACCCTCTCCTGTAACCACTCACAACGATCACGCCGTACTTTTTCGGATCGAGCTGACTGGTGTCTGTTACCTTCTCCGGCTCGCTGAGTATATCCACTGTGACTTCGATATCGTCCAACTCTTCCGCCGTCACCGGTTCAAATCGAGGATCCTGTGTTGCGGCAGCGATCGCGTTGTCTCTGATCTCGAGCGCCAGATTTGATCTGGTCGGCATGAAAGTCCCGATGCATCCTCTCAAAGACCCATCGAGAAGATGCAGGCTGACGAAAGCCCCTGCCCTGCGATTCAACAATTCTTCCGGTGCACCATCTTTGATTGGATCAACCATCCTTCTATCCAGAATGTAACTCTCGATGCTCTTGATCGCCCACTTCACGAACGGATGATGACCCTTCATCTTCCTTCACCTTCTTCCAGAGTTCGTAAATCTTTGAAATCGGAACCGGCTCTTCATCAAAACAGAAAACATGGTGGACTTTCTTCCATTCTGTGAAGGCTTCGGATAAACTTTGTGCCAGCGTTTCTAAGCGTCGTTTTTCTTGTTCATCGATATCTAAGCAGTTGAGAAATTCTCTGAGATCGATCCTGGTTTCCTTCATCCGAATACCTGCAATCAACAGAAAACAATGCTCCTCTCCGTCGATCAATTCGAAGAGCGGTTCAAACTTTGACAGAAGACCTCTCAAACCGCCAGGCAGCAGAATCTTCATCGTGTTACAGCATCTCATCTCCTTTGCCAGGGTTAACAAGTGAACGAGAAATCTTGTGACTGTTGAGGCGCCCAGGGCCTTTCCTACCAGGCTCGAATCTGCTGAAGGAACGTAGGCCACCTGAAAGCCTGCCGAACAAACACCGTAAGCGAGTTTCAAAAGCTCATCATTCCCAATGATCAGAACTTTTCTTGCGCGAAGCTTGTGGAGTATATCGATGGTCATTTTCAAAGTTTCACGCGAAGAAATGTTTTGTGAGAAAACAGCGTGTTCGTTGATCTCTACCGGGTTCAATCCCTCACGTTTCAGTCGCTCGAGCAACACTTCAAAGCCAGGACAGATCCCTCGAGTAAGAACTGCGAGCATTCACGTTGCCCTGAGATAAATTATAGAACAGAAACCAGGTATTTCGGCGTGGGGGTACAGGAAGGTGCGGTCGTGGATCAGGGACGTTCGAGGAAGTGAGAAAACGTGACGATCTCATTTGGCTTCAAAGGATCGAACAAAAAGTTTCTGCGCGGACGTCTCACGGGATGTACAAAAAGAAAAGGCGGGATAACCCCGCCTCTTCTATCAAGATCACAGTTCACACAACTTGTGGGATCGGTTTCTTTTCTTCTTCCAGAATTTCTGAAAAATGCCGCGAGGCCTCTGGTTTCGTTTTCTTGATGAGGTTCGTCAGAACTTTCTGAGGTCCGACTTCCACGAAGCTGTGAACACCCATAGATACCATTCTCTCTATCGACTGGTACCATTTCACCGGACCGCTTATCTGTGCAAGGATGTTTTCTTTGATTTCTTCTGGGTCCGTCGTTTCCCGAGCAGTACTGTTCATGACGATCGGCCATCTTGGCCTCCGGAACTTGACTCCTCTCAGTTCCTTCGCCATCTTTTCGCGTGCGGATTCAAGCAACGGTGTGTGGAACGGTCCACTCACTTTCAGTTCTATCACTCGCTTCGCAACAGTTCTCAACTTCTCAGATGCCTTTCTCACTGCTTCCACTGAACCGCTGATCACGATCTGATCCGGTGCGTTGTAGTTCGCGATCCACACCCCTTCTATGTCTGCGATGGCTTCCTCGACTTTCGATGCGTCGGCTCCGATCACGGCAGCCATGCCACCCAGTCCCGGTGGAACGGCCTGCGAGATGTACTCACCCCTCTTTCTCACGAGATACAGACCAAGCTCGAAATCGTAAACATCTGCTGCGGCAAGCGCGGTGTACTCACCAAGGCTGTGACCCGCCACAACATTAGGCACGACACCGTATCGGATCAACTCGTCGAAGGCTATGTAACTCGCGAGATATATCGCCGGTTGAGCGTTCTCTGTTATTTTGAGGATTTCCTCTTCCGCGTTCATCAGCTGGTACATGTCTATACCCAGCACTTCCTTCGCCCGCTCGAAGAAGTATCGTGCCCTTGGATAAGACATGAATTCTCTTCCCATGCCGGAATATTGTGAGCCCTGACCGGGAAAGACGAAGGCTAGCACACTTTCACCTCCCTGCAGAGTTTTTGTACCGTTTCATAAAACTCTTTCACGATCCTATCGATCAACTCTTTTACTGTGGGTATGTCCTCTATGAGACCGACCACCTGACCTGCCATGAAAGAACCAGAGTCGAGATCCCCGTCGATCACAGCCTTTCTCAAACTCCCGACGAGTATCGATTCTGCTTCTTCTGGACTCTTCACTTCGAGTTCGAGAACCTGTCTCGCAAACGGTGTTTTAATAACGCGTGCGGGATGACCGAGTTTTGCGCCGGTCACAACGGTGTCTCTTATCGACGCGTTGAGGATCTTCTTCTTGTAATTCTCGTGTACCTCAGCTTCAACGGTGGCGAGAAATCTCGTTCCCATCTGGATACCCTCAGCTCCGAGCGCGAATGCGGCTGCCATACCACGACCGTCTGCGATACCACCAGCGGCGATCACAGGTATGTTCACGGACCTTGCAACCTTGTTGACAAGCACGAGTGTGGTGACTTCTCCAATGTGCCCTCCGGATTCCATTCCCTCGGCCACGACGGCATCGGCACCGGCCCTTTCGACGAGTTTCGCCAGCGAATCGGAAGCGACCACCACGATAACCTTGATGCCCCGATCCTTCAGCTTCGGAATGTACTTGACAGGATTGCCTGCGCCGAACGAAACCACAGGCACGCCCTCTTGAACGATGACGTCCAGAAGTTCTTCGACGTATGGGGAAGCGAGCATCACGTTCGCACCAAAAGGCCTATCGGTGAGTTTTCTGATCTGCCCGATCGCATCCTTCAGTTGCTGTGCCCTCATCGCGCCGGAGCCAATCATTCCCAGGCCACCCGCGTTCGACACGGCCGCGGCGAGCCTGGCTGTCCCGGCCCAGGCCATGCCACCCATGATGATGGGATAATCGATGCCGAAGAGTTCAGTCACCCTGTTCTTCACGTCTCTTCACTCCCAAAAGAAGTTCGGCGCTCGCGACGAGCCTTTCGTCCACAGTCGCCCTCGCTCTCACTTTCACCACGTTGAGCTTGCTCTCGACGATTTCTACTTCGTAACGTAGAACGTCCCCAGGCCTGACGGGCGACTTGAACCGTGCGTTATCTATGCCCAGGAACAGAGGAACCACCTTTTCTCCAGGTTTCAGGAGCAACAATCCTGCTGCCTGGGCCATGCCTTCGATGATCAGGACACCAGGATAGATGGGATACTCCGGAAAATGTCCCAGAAAGACGATTTCCGAGATCGTTACGTTCTTGATCGCCGCTATTCTCTTCTCATCTTTCTCCAGAACTCTATCCACGAGGAGTATGGGAAATCTGTGCGGCAAAATTTGAAGCACTTCGTCCACGTTCACGGCTCGTACCTCCCGATGACGATCGACACGTTGTGACCTCCGAAACCGAAGGAATTCTTGACGAAGTTATCGATCGTGGTTTTGACCGGTTCCTTTTCGACGACGTTTATGTTCACCTCTGGGTCCTTCTCGTCCAGATTTGGCATCGCGTGGAGGAAGCCTTTCTGCATCTGCAGAATTCCGATCACCGTTTCGGCAGCTGCCGCTGCCCCGAGCAGATGACCCATCAAAGCCTTGCCGCTGTTCACCAGTACGTTTTTTCCAAAGATCCTCTCGATCGCCTTGGCTTCCGCAACGTCTCCGGCAGGTGTGCTCGTCGCGTGGCAGCTCACATACTGGATGTCCTGGGCAGACAGTTTTGCATCTTCCAGGGCCATCCTCATGGCTTTTTCCGCGCCACGTCCCTCCGGATCTGGGGCGCTCATGTGGTAAGCATCGTCGTTCATGCCGAACCCTTTGACTTCAGCTATGATTTCTGCATTCCTCTGAAGCGCGATCTCTTCGGCTTCGAGGATGAGTATGGCGCCACCTTCACCCATCACGAAACCGTCACGCTGAACATCGAAAGGTCTGGAAGCCTTCTTCGGTTCCTCGTTCCTGGTTGAGAGTGCTCGCATGCTCGCAAAACCCGCTATCGGCAGCGGAGCTATCGTGGCTTCCGAACCGCCGACGATGGCCACGTCGGCGTACCCGTGTCTGATCAACAACGCACCCAGTGCGATCGCGTGTCCAGAAGCCGCACAGGCACTCACCGGTGCGAAATTAACCCCTTTCAGACCGTATTCTATCGAGATGATTCCCGAGGCCATGTTGATCAGCAGCATGGGTATCAGGAAGGGACTGACCTTAGAGGCACCCTCCGCGAGGAATTTGTTGTTCTCCGCATCGAGGGTGATGAAACCACCCATACCTGAAGCCACGAGCACCGCCGTTCTCTCGGAGAAGGCTGAAAGATCTATCTTCGCCTGTTCGAGCGCTTCTTTGAAGGCAACGAGGGCGAAGTGAACGAACCTGTCGGTTCTCCGCGCGAGCTTCCTGTCTATGTACTTCTCAACGTCGAAATTCTTCACCTCAGCTGCTATCCTGACGGGAAGCTTGCTGGCATCGAAACTGGTTATACGATCGATGGCGACGGTCGAACGTTCCAGATTGACAAGGACCTCTTCTTTGCCGATTCCTATCGGACTGACTATGCCCATTCCGGTGATGACCACTCGTCTCACGTGATCACTCCTTTCGATCTGATGCTACGTGGATTATATGCAGTAAAAGAAAGGGCCGTCAAAGCGGCCCTTTTAGAAGAAAAAAAATTAAATTATGTATTTTAACTCATAACCATAGCTTCTCTGCCTTTTGCCATCGAGAGGGATAGAAAATCAAATCTCATGAGCGAGTACTTCTGTCCACAAATCGTTTTAAATAGATTTCTTCTCAGAAGCATGGTTGATCAGAGAGAGCGATTCCATGGTGATCGCGGCTCCAACAATTCTTCAGTTTACACTGGGTTCTTTTTTTCTTCACAATCGATACACATCGATTTGCCCAGTTTCTGGATCCACGAAAACAGCACTTGGTTTTTCGGCCAGGTATCCACTGCCATCGCCCGGATTGATCAGAACGGTCCTGCCCTGCCTTCGTACATCGAGTTTGTGCGTGTGTCCGTAGAAGATGAAATCGTACTGCTGGGAGAATAAGAGGACTTCCACCGCGAAAGGTTCGTGCATCATAACGACTTTCTTTCCGCCAACTACGAGCTCGACGGGCCCTTTGACGATCCTTCCCGAAGCTCTTTGAGCCAGAAGCAATACTTCTCCGTCGTTGTTACCGAAGACTGCGTGGAATTCTGCCTCGATTTTCAACAACCTGTTCAGCGCAAAAGGTGACACTATATCACCGCAGTGGAACACGTGTGTCACGTTTCGACGTTTCACCTCTTCAACGAACCTTTCAATGTTGTTCAAGTTGTCGTGCGTGTCAGAGAGGATCAACCACATCGTTTCACCCCCTGAATACTTCAATCGGCAAACAGCGCGACTGCATTCTGTGAAAGAGTGACCGACAGAATCTGGGTGACTGAGAGGGTTCTTGGATCGATCGAGTAGATTTCCAGATTGTTAGTATACAGCACGTACAGCAGGTTTCCCACCATCTTTACAGCTTTTGGGAATGTCGAGCTTAACCTGGTGAGATCTGCTTCTGCGATCCTGCCAAGATAGACGCCGCTGTTGTAAGCTCCGACGCAGAAGAGATCATTCGAAGCATCCAAACATCTAACGTCACCGTTGACAGGATAGCTGGTCTTTGGTAGCAAAGTTGAAGCATCCATTGTGTAAGAATCGAGCCTGTATGTGCCGTTGTCCTCACAAAGCACGAACACAAGCTGTCCCCGCGTGAAAACCCTTGCCAGATTTTCTATCCTCTGAACGAGGAGTATTTGCAGAGTTTCAGGATCGATCACGTGGAGGTCTTGGTTGCTCAGAGCGACCACGTAACGGTCCGCATCTATCATAGTCGTGTTTATCGATAAGGTTTCGATTCGATTCAAATCCGAATACGGCAATTTCTTGAGCGTGCCAGACACTGACAGGAACAGATATTCATCGTTCATACTGAAATTCTGGCTGGCGAGTAAAGTGTTGTGCTTGAAACTGGACAAAGGTCTCAGATCGACTGCGTTCAGCTGGAATAAGGAATTAGAGGTGAGAACGTACAGATCATTCCCCACGGTCCTCAGCGCTTTGATTTCCTCCGAAATCGAACCGGAAGCGACAGGAGTTATTTGTGATTGACCTATCTCGAATCGAGCTATCGTTTTGTCTGAGAAAGCGATGAAAATCCTCTGCGTGTCCCTGACGATCCTGAAAGGTTCAGAAAAACCACTGTGTCTCCCATCTTCACTCACGACATTGAAAACATAACAGTATTCAACATTTTCTACCACATCTTGATCGAGGAACGAAGTGGAGCTTCCTTCGTAGATTTTGGCCCAGTAATCCTGTTCTAACCTGTAGATTTCATAGATGGAGGCTCCTTCCACTGGCAACCAGGAAATCAGGATTCCTTCGTCGGTGTTAGTGAGTATGGCTGTAGAAACTGTCTGTGCGCCTTCGATTTTTATAAAAAGCTCAACGTTCCCAAATTCATCTATTTCGAATGAATACTCATTCATCCTGCCAGGTTGAAGTTCCAACCCAACTGACGTGCTTTCAGGCCACACAAGCATTTCTGTTCCAGACAGATCGTACACGGTGAGTTTGGTGTTCCACACCGCGCTCGCGAGGTTGCGAAACTCGAAGGTTGCTTCGCCGTTTTGAAGATTTCGTGTTTCGCTCATGGAGTGCTGTGAATACCATACGCTCAGTTCCACGCTGCCCGCCTGACTCGACGTAACTGAAACGTTAATCTTCAAATCTGCCGAGTTCAAAGTCATGGGCACGCTGACTGTGCTCTGCTTTCCCGCAATGACTTCTGCCTGTGTCTGACCGACGTAGATCGCGTAGCCCTGGTCGTCTCTAAGCTCAACGTAGACGTCCCAGACCCCTTTCTCGATGGATTGAAAAACGACGCTGTCTTGGTTCACCAAATTCACAGTTTTGGAGAGAGTCCTCACACCCTTGCTCAGTACTATGATCGCTGAAGCTGGTGTGCCACTTGGAATCGCCTTGGTGAAAACGAATTTCACAACGAGGGAGCCCGTTTCTTCACAGACAGGAACGCAGGAGACGAGGAGCAGCAAGGATGAAAAGCACAGGAGCAAAAGTTTTCTACTCAACCAATCCACCCCCTGAGGCAATCTGATCAAGATTCTATCATCACGAATTTTCGTCCGAGCTTCTTTTCGTGAAAGACTCGTTCATAAACACATTCCTGGTGCGATCTTTGTCTGAGAAACGAGCCAGAATGGAAAACGAGATGGAAAAGGATGCTTTCTCAAAAACCTCGGAGGTGGAATTGTGTTTCGTTTCAAAATAGGTCTTGAACGCTTTTAAATTAATTAAGGATAACGAGGGTCTCTCAGTACCGAAAGAGGTAGACCTATGCCAATTACGGTTTCGTATTGGTTCCTTCCATCCGAGCGCGCTCTCCACAATTTATATACGGACGGGATCGATTAAGGAAAGGTAATTTCATTGTGAACCAAAAACTCACCACAGACTATCCAACCAATCGAGCCATGCGGCGTCCTTGGCAAAGGAAAGCAGAGAATACATGCTGTAGTAGCTTTCGAGTTCATTCTTATCCGCAGGTAAGAACACGCTGAGGTAGATTTTGGAATCAGTGGCTTCTGGAATCCGTGCCGATTGAAATTCACTCAGGGCTTGATTCCATCCAAATTCTTCCAGAACTTCACCGAGGTCGCACAGGCGAGGGTTATCGTTGTAAACAGTGGCGTGGGTTTGAATTGCAGGAGTTCCTTTCACCATAATGGCCAGAGTGTTCACGGCTTTGCTCAGTTGGTTTGAACGCCAGCCGTTCAGCACATTTTCGTAATTGGGGTCCCCGTAAGCTTGCCTCCAGTACTCTATCGTCTTCTTGCAAAAATCTTCAGGTTCAACATCTGAAACTTCACTGAGAAATTTATAGTTCCACCCTGAACCTGGTATCAAACTTGGAGCGGCGATGAAGAGGTCGGCGAGGCCTCTCAGTTCGTAAAGAACTTCCACTGAACCCATCAAGCACGCATCGAAGCCCAGCACGTCCCAATGGAAATTTTCCAGGGCTTCTTTCAGTTCTGAAATTTTCAAAAAGTCCCTGCTTTCGTCATCGTAGGAAATACCCTTGATTTTGTACCGCTCGGTGTCGTCCCACGCCGTCCCATGGTTCCAGAGAACGAGCGCCTTCCTCTTTGCAGCGTACGCGTGGTATTTTTCCACGAAACGTGAAAAATTATCCTTAGATCCACTGTCGATATCGTTCGCGAACGATTCCACCTTGACGAACCTTCCATCGATCGAGAGTGCGTAAACTCCGTCGTTCAGATTGCTACTCTGATCAACAAGCACTATGACTGAAACGTCTCCCGCTGCCATCTGCATTTCTGCAAGATCGCCAGCCACGTAGTTTGAGAGGTCATTGTCCGCACCGAACCAGCAGAGAACCAGCCAGGAGGCTTCCTCAACGTTGAGGAAAATTTTTTCTGTGACCTTCCCGTAGCTCACTTCCAGTGTATAAGGACCTGCGTTGAGAAACAGAGGTACTCTCGCATATCCAGACTCATCCGTCGTGAAGATTAAACCGTTGACGTTCACATCGACGTCTTTCAAAGGAACTCCCAGCCAGTTGACGACGCCGATTTTCAGCTCAAATGGCTTACCGGCGTACAGCTCGTCCGGCAGAATAACCCTGATGGCGGAGCTGGTCAAGTTTATGCACGATATTAAAAAAAACACCGAACAGAGGGCGAAGCAGAAAAGGATGAACTTTTTCACAGCTCCATGAACCTGTGCGCTTGCGCGAACAGACCGAATGTGCCACCGGTATGAACGAACAGAACTTTTTGACCTCTTTTGCTTGTCTGAAGCATGCCTCTGAACGCCTTGGCCGTGTAGACTGGATCGAGTATGATTCCCTCTGCTGACGCTGTTATCTTTATGCATTCAACGTCGGCCTCGGTTGGCACAGCGTACGCCGGGCCACTGAAATCATCTGTGATTTTGATCTCTTCAGGTTTCACCTTCACTTTTATTCCGTATTCGGCGAGTTCATCGATGATCTTCAGCACCTTCTCTACGAAATAGTTTGCCTCCCTTTTGGTCACGTTGATCCCGATGACAGGCGTTTCGTATCCGAGGGATCTCAGACCTGCGAGCAAACCAGCATAGGTACCACCGCTACCTACGGCGCAATAGATGGCGTTGATTTGTGAAAGATCGATCTGATTCGTCATCTCCGCCACGGCCCAGACGTAACCGAGCGCCCCGAGTGCGTTCGATCCCCCTTCCGGTATGATGTAAACTCTTCGACCCTGGGACTCGTACTTTTCCTTGTACTCTTCAAAAACCTCGTCGATCTTCACGTACTGCTGGTGAGAAAGGAAAACGATCTCCGCACCGAGCAGTTTGTCGATCAAAAGATTCCCGTTAACTGCTTCTTTGAAGTATTTCCACTCGGCCTCATCACTTGCAAAGAAACCCCTGATTCTCTTGGAAAGGTTGTTGTTCTGTTCCGGCTGGCTCTCTCTCAGGAACAGAACCGGTTTCAAACCGAGCTTGACGCACAGGTGAGCGGTCGCACGCGCGTGGTTGGATTGTTCTCCACCGCAAGTGAACACTGTATCACATCTGTTTCGCACCGCATCGGCTAGGAGGAACTCGAGTTTACGAATCTTGTTGCCCGAGGATATGAACTCAGTGAGATCGTCTCTCTTGACGAATATTTCTCGTTCATAACGTTTGCTGAGCCTTGGTAACATTTCAATTGGTGTGGGGAGCCTCGCGAACGATAGCTTCATTCTTTCACCCCCATCGCTTTTTCGAGAGCGTTCAAAAACTCCTCCATGCTGACGTTCGTTTTTACCGAGCCACGTTTTTTTCCACCACCGCCCGGCGCGTTCAGAATTGATTTCAACTTCGAAACGATCTGTGCGCAGTCCAGTGTTTCTGAGCTCAGAACGAATTCTTCTTCGACCTTACAAACCATGAGGTCTGCGTTGTGACTTTTCAACAACGCTTTTGCCACGCCATCGAACCCCTCGTAAAAACTGACCCTGTAACCGGAAATCTCTCTGCTCGACAAGCTGTCCTTGATGGCTTCCGCGTGTTCCTGTGACAGTCTCTCGAGTTGAGAAGAGAGCAATTTGACCTTCTCTATCAGAGATTCGACCCTGGTCCCGAGGTCTTCCAGAGAACAGGTGAGGGCCTTTTGAAGAGCTTTCGTTACGAAGATGCACTTTTGAGAGTGTTTGAGAGCCCTCACACCTGCGACGAAATAGACCCTCGTTAAAGTGCCTTTCACTTTCTCCCAGTCGATGATCTTGATGATCCCGATTTCGCCCGTGTTTTGAACGTGAAACCCTCCACAGGCGGCTGTGTCGAAATCCCCAATTTTAACGATCCTGACGTTCTGCCCAACCTTTTCACTTATGGATTTTCTCAGGTTCATTCGTTTGGCTTCGTCCTTGCCAACGATGAGGATTTCTACGTTCAGGTGACTTCTGACGATTTTGTTTGCCAGATCTTCCACATCTTCTATGGTTCTTTCGGTGAGAATCGGTAGGTCGATGTCTATCGTTGACGATTCTTCACCCATATGGAAGCTCAAAGTTTGTGCTTGCACTATTTTCAAAAATGCTGCTGAAAGGATGTGCTGTGCGGAATGCTGCACCGCAATATCCTCACGTCTAATCAAGTCGATCTGGAAATCGTATTCTCCGATCTCGATGGGCCTGTCTATCTTGTGGTGGATCTCGCTGCCACTTTCTTTTACAAAAAGCACCCTTGCGGGCCCTATGGTGCCACGATCACCTAATTGACCACCCTTACCGTCTGGATAAAACGGGCTTTCATCGCTCACGGCAAAAAAATCTTTGCCTTCCTCATACAGTCTCTTAATTTTGATCACACGCCCTCACCCCATCGGTAATATTAGAATCGTGCTCGGGAGGAAACGTCGTGGTCGTCTTTTCAATTGTTTTTTCGTTAGCTTTGATAATAGTGGTACAGCGGTTGACCAAAATCTTGCTCTTATCTATGATATCAGGTTTTGGCTTTTTCGTATTCATGAACGGTGTTGTGAGAGCCGCGCCAATCAAATTGTTGCTTGCTGCTCTCCATGATAGATCCTTTCTAACGCTGATTCCAGCCATCTTTTTCATATATTTTCTTGGTGAAATCATGGAAATATCGGGGGACGCTGAAAACATGGCACGATCTGTACAGAAATTGTTTCATGGTTCAAAAGGTGCTGTGGTCTTCATCCCGTCCGCGATTGGCCTCATGCCGATGCCAGCAGGTGCCATGTTCACAGCCCCCTTGGTAGATTACATCGGGAAAGATATGTCCAACCTCGACAAGCTGATGGTCAATTACTGGTTCCGACACTGTTTGGAATTCTTCTGGCCAGTCTATCCTGCGATGTATCTGCTCGCCGGACTCACTTCCACGAGCGTTGGAGTGATTTCCTTAAAACTCTTTCCACTCTTTCTGGTGTCGTTTCTCGCCGGCTGGCTGTATCTGAACGGTTTGAAATTGCCAAAATTCAACAGACTCAGTCGAGCGGAGTGGAAGCAACTGTGGCCTTTAATTTTGGTCCTCTCCGTTGGACTGATGATACTCCTCTTCAAAATGGAAGGTTGGCTCGCGCTCCTTTTGGTGAGTTCGTTGTATGCGATGATCAGACACGAACATGTTCTGGAAGCTGTGAAGCGCACCCTTAAAAGACTCGATGTTGTACCCGTGCTTTTGATCGTGTTCATGTTCAAACATGCTATGATAGACTTCGGACTGGGTGAACGTGCAAGCCAGGAGCTCACAGGATTTGGACTCAGTTCAAAGCTTGTGGCTATCGTTTTGCCTTTGCTCTCTGGCATGTCGACAGGTATAACACACGCAGCGGTGGGCATATCGTACCCTGTGGTTCTGGGTATGGGTGGCGGAGAAATTGGACTTCTGATATATGTATTCTCCGTTCTCGGAGTGTTGCTCTCACCGGTACATCTGTGCCTAGTCCTGACACTGAAATACTTCAGGGTAGATTTATCGAAAACTATTCTGAGGATGTTACCGTTGGTTCTCTTGACTGGTCTAGTAGGGTATTTTTTTTATGGATGAGGTGAAGCGCATGGCTAAGTTCATTGGGAAACTTTTCCCTCCCGAGTCACCTTTGAAGCTGCTGTACGATCACGCGAAGTTAGTCGAAAAAGCTGCGGAACAGATCACGGTGGCACTGGAAAAGTTTTTCCGCAACGAGCCTCTCGATGAACTGGTTCGGATGATCGACCAGCTTGAAAACGAAGCAGACGAGATAAAGATCAGGATCAGAGAGGTGTATTCGAGGTTGAAGTTTGTCTACTTCGACAGGGTTGATCTATTGCTGATACTTCACGACCAGGATGCCGTGATCGACGCCGTGGATGACTTTGTGAAACTA
Source organism: Thermotoga sp. Ku-13t (assembly GCF_011057685.1). NCBI lineage: Bacteria > Thermotogati > Thermotogota > Thermotogae > Thermotogales > Thermotogaceae > Thermotoga > Thermotoga sp. Ku-13t. Next base: position 196,772 of record NZ_LNFY01000010.1, read on the forward strand.
CTCTTCATATATAGGTTCGATAAGCCCCTGCAGAAAGAATTGATGGATATGCTTTTCGAGCTTGCTGAGAAAGTTCAGGATGCAGTCAAGTTCATGGTGGAGTCCGTTCGGGAGCTGTCGAAGCTCGTCGAATCTGCTTTCTCCCCAGTGGTTGCCAGCGAGGAGAACATGCTCGCACAGAGGGTCGAGTCCGATGAAAGTGGAACGGACAGATTGTCACTTGCCCTCGCCAAGAAGATCTTCTCGCTCAAAAACGTGCTCCATCCGGTGGACATCATGTATCTTGAAAAAATCACGCGATTGTTAACCCGATCTGCGGACCATGCGGAGAATGTCGCTGAAAGGATTAGGATGCTCGCCAGAAGCTGAGGAGTGATCAAAGTGATGGTGTTCATAGCGTTCGTCATAGGCTTCATCATGGCCTTCTCCATAGGCGCAAACGACGTGGCGAATTCCATGTCCACGGCGGTAGGTGCGCGAGCAATAGCTGTCAGACAAGCGGTGACGATTGCGGCGGTTCTCGAATTCTTAGGCGCTGTGATGTTCGGGTCACATGTGGCGACAACGATAACGAAAGGTATCGTGAAGGTTGAATTCATGAATGATCCAAAAGTGGTTCTCGCGGGTGCGCTGGCCGCTCTACTGGGTTCGTCAGTGTGGGTTTTGCTGGCGACCGTCTGGGGCATGCCCGTATCGACTACGCACTCGATTGTTGGAGGTATGGCAGGCTTTGGAATAGCGAGCGCGGGTTTTCATGCGATCAAGTGGGAGAAAATGATCAGCATCGTCATCAGCTGGGTTCTGTCACCCATCGCTGGCTGGTTGCTGGCCTACGCACTTTTTAAGATCATTTCTTACACGATCCTCAGGAGGGTCCATCCCGCAAGTGCCATGAAAAAAGCGATACCAGTTATAGTTTTTGCTACGTTTTTCATAGTGTGTTTGCTGTTCGGTCTCAAAACTCTGAAAGTATCATTCGATAGGAGCTTAACTTGGTCTGTAATCATAGCAATTATTGCAAGCACATTCGGAGTGATTCTTTTGCACAGGCTCAAGCCGAATTCAGATGAATATGAATACGTCGAATCAGTGTTCAAAAGGTTGCAGATCATGACGAGCTGTTACGTGAGCTTTTCGCACGGTGCCAATGATGTGGCTAACGCGGTTGGCCCACTCGCTCTGGTTTACTGGATCATATCTCATGGAAATGTGGCCCAGGAAGTTCACATACCAATCTGGTTACTCGCACTCGGTGGGCTTGGTATCTCCGTAGGGGCACTCTCACTCGGCCAACAGGTTATGAAAACAGTTGGAGAGGAAATCACCCAACTGAACAATTCTCGAGGATTTTGTATCGATTTCAGTGCCGCTTCGACCGTGTTGCTTGCTTCTGTGCTCGGCATGCCTGTTTCCACCACCCACGTTGTGGTAGGTTCTGTGGTCGGAGTCGGCATGGCACGCGGTCTAGAACTCGTCAACGTTGGAGTTTTGAAGAACATCCTGATTTCGTGGTTTGCCACTGTTCCGGTGAGTGCCCTCGCTTCGGCTGGATTTTACCTTCTCATCGTCCGTTTCATTTGAAATATCTCTTCACTGTTAGTGCTTGGATTAAACCAGCCGAGCCGAGTATTATCAGTAAAGCTCTCGATAGGTTGAACTTCAATTGTAGCTTCGATAGATCATTCAGCAAGGTCAAAGTGCCAACGATGAAGAACAGAACGCCTCCCACCATGGCGTGTGCATATATCCTTTGAGGATCGTTTTTCGATTCCAGCAAACCGAACAGGTAGACGAGCGAGAAGATGAGCACACAAAGGGCGAGCATAATCTCGCTCTTGAGCATGTAAAAGGACAGCAAAACCGCCACCAAATATTCGATGAAGAGTAACAGTCTCACAGCAGCACACCTCCTATTATTTTCACAGCCAGGGCCATGAGATAAGCGACAAAGAAACTGTAAACCACTGCAATGATGGCGTACTTCGTGCCGATTTCCGACCTGATCGTTGCAAGCGTTGCGAGGCACGGAACATACGCCATAACGAACACGATGAAACTGTAAGCTGTCAGAGGGTCGAACAGGTGTGACATTCGTTCTGCCAGCGTTCCCGGCTCTGCAGCCAAGATCATCCCGAATGTTGAGACTATGATCTCTTTCGCTGCCACACCGAAGAGCAGGGCAGTTGAAACACGCCAGTCGAACTTCAGTGGTTTCAGGATGTACGAAATTGCTTTACCTATTTCCGCCGCGAACGAGTTCGTCACATCGTGAGGGTTCGGAAAATACATTGCAGCCCATAGAACGATCGACGCCACAAATATGATGGTACCTGCTTTGACAAGGAAGTGTTTGCCTCTCAACCACGTGTAGAGAACCAAATTTTTTAGTGTGGGTAATCTGTACCTCGGAAGTTCTAGGATGAAAAAGCCACGCTGGTGTTTGAACACAATCTTATTGAGTACGAGTGAACTCACCATCGCCATGAATATGCTCAAAAGATAGATTGAAAAAACGACCGAGCCCTGGTTTCGGGGAAAGAAGATGGAAGCTATCAAGAGGTACACGGGTAATCTGGCGCTGCAAGATATGAACGGTACTGAGAGAACTGTCACGATCCTTTCCCTCGTATCGAATATACCCCTCGTGGAAAGTACAGCAGGCACGGAGCAACCGAAACCAAGAAGAAAGGACATGAAGGATCTCCCCGAGAGTTTTAGAGTGTACATGATTCTGTCCATAACGAAAGCCGCACGCGGCAAATATCCTGAATCCTCCATTATACCGAGGAGGAAAAACAGTGCGAAGATGTTTGGAACGAAAGTTAGAACGGAACCAACACCAGCTATGATTCCATCTGCCAGCATGGACGAAACGATGTTTTCACCGAGACGCGTTTTGATTGTTTCAGCGAGATGGCCGAAGAGGGCATCGAGCAGATCACTCAGAGGTTGAACAGTTTCGAAAGCGAAGTTAAATGCCAAATACATGATGGCCAGGAAGACAGGTATTCCGATGAACTTGTGAGTCATCACGTGGTCTATCGCTTCGCTCAAGGAAAATCGTTTCGACATGGCGGCAACGGATTCTTTAATGATGAGACGTATGTGTTCATACCTTTCTTTGCTTATCTGGGTTTTCAAACTTCCAGGTGGTATGGTCAGTTTGGGTAACCTCTCGGCAGTTTCCGAATCTCCTTCGAGGTACTTTATTGCAAACCATCGCGAAGCAGATTCACCGAGCTGAGTTTCTATGATATTTTTCAACTGTTGTATGGCTGCCTCGGTTTCGGCACTGAAACTGAACAGGATCTTCTTGGGTTCAGTAGAAGCAGTCTCAACTATGACATCCAACAGTTCATGAATGCCTTCCCCAGTCACGGCACTCGTCAGCACGACAGGGACTTTCAAATGTTTAGAAAGTTCTTGTTTGTCTATGTTTATTCCACTCTTCCTGGCCTCATCTATTGCGTTCACGACCAGAATAGCCTTCGCTTCAAGTTCTATCACCTCCAGAAGCAAGTAAAGTCCCTGTTCAAGGGAGAGAGCATCGGCAACGACTGCAACCACATCAGGAGTGTTGTAAAGCAGAAAATTCCGTGCGATTCTTTCGTCCACAGAAACGGGAAGTAGATTGTAAGTGCCGGGCAGGTCCGTCACGATCAGTTGGTGCCCCTTCCAGTTTCTTACACCTTCTTTTACCTCCACTGTCACGCCGGGCCAGTTGGCGACATACTGCCTCATGCCGGTGAGAACATTGAAAAGGCTGGTCTTTCCAACGTTGGGATTGCCGCAGAGGGCAACACGAATTGTCAAGCTTCATCCCTCCTGACGAGGATTCTCCTGGCCATACCGTTTCCTATCTTGAAAACACCTTTTTCTGTTTTTACGAGACCTTTTGACAAGACACTGACAATCTTGCCGGGCTCGATTCCCATCATCCTGAGTTTCGTCTGGAAACGCATGCCCCCCAGCAAGTGAACGATTTTCCGGACTCCTTCGGTCACATCGGAGAGCAATTCTATCCCATTTTCCAGAGTCACTGTGATCCGCTTTGCCTCGTCGTTGCGCAAAGTAATCATCTTGCCCATGACCAAGTAAGTCCTCGGATCGCCCAAGGGAGCAGACATGATAACCCTGATCTTGCTACCGGGCACGAAACCAATCGAAAGCAACCTGTTGCCAACTGAATCGTTGGGAACGGAAATTATCATTGCCTCGAACCCTACAGGTACGTCCACGAGTGACACGTCCTTCACCTCTTTTCTTATTGAGATTCATTCTCAATAACTATGATAACACCACCCCAACTGGACTTCAAGGGATTTTCTTGTCGGTATAAAACGGTAAAATAAAAAAATTGGAGGCCAAGTGATGGATCTTCGAAGGAAGGCAGAACTTGCCCCAAGAAAGCCTGGTGTCTACATCTTCTACGGTGCAGGACATGAATACCTGTACATAGGTAAAGCTAAGGATTTGCGCCGCAGGTTGATGACTTATTTTTCCAATTCCACTCACACCAGAAATACAAAAGTGGAAGCCTTGTTGGAAGAAGCTGTTGATCTGGACTATCTGGTAGTCTCGAGCGAAAAGGAAGCTTTGCTGCTCGAAGCCAGCTTGATATTTCAGCACAAACCAAAGTACAATGTCATGCTCAAAGAGAGCGAGTACTATCCCTACGTTGAGATAACGAAGGATGATTTTCCGCTGGTGAGAATTGTCAGAAAAAGAACAGCCGAGGGAGAGTACTATGGACCTTACACGAACATCACGTTGCTGAGAAACCTTCTGGACTATCTGCAACAGGTATACCAGTTCAGAACGTGTGAAAGGGATCTGACGAAGATCAGAAAACCTTGTGTTGAACATCAACTGCACAGGTGTCTGGCACCGTGTTCCCGCCAGGTGGACCCGGAAACTTACATCCGTGAGAGCATTGAACCTTTGCGAAGATTTCTGAGGGGTGAGACACAGGAAACATACAGGATGCTGGAGGAAAAGATGAAAAAGCATGCGGCTATGCTGGATTTCGAGACGGCTGCTAAATACAGAGATCTTCTGTTCAACCTGCAGCACCTGCTGGAAGGTCAGGGTGTGGTACTCGAGCCCTGGCGCAACTTGGATGTTGTGGCTAACAGCGGTAGATGCTACGTGGTACTGCGTGTCAGAGGAGGAAATATCGTTGCTAAACTTAATTATACGCTTGATTCATCAAAAATCGAGGACTTTCTCTTCCACTATTACATAGTGAATAAAAACGAACTCCCGAAACTGGTCCTGACGAAAAAGCCGGTCAAACTCGACATGGGTGCTGAAATAAGACCTCCAGTGGACGAGGTAGAATTTGAGCTGATGAGAAAAGCGAGAGAAAATGCCATCGTGAGCGCACAAAAACTGGGTCTCAATCTCGACGCACTCGAGCAGTTGAGGGATTTACTCAATCTTCCAGCCATTCCAACTTTAGTTGAGGGATTCGATGTGGCACATTTGCAAGGACAACTCACCGTAGCTTCTGTTGTTGTGTTCAGGGATGCTTTTCCTGTAAAGTCACTCTACAGACATTACAGAATCTCCAATGTCTTCAACGATGATCTGACAGCTCTCAGGAACGTGATCAAGCGCAGGTATTCGAAGTACCCAGTACCCAACCTGATCTTTGTAGACGGTGGCATCGGTCAGGTTCGAGCCGTAGCGAATGCTCTGAAAGAAATTGGACGAGAATGTGCTGTGGTTAGTTTGGCTAAATCTCGAGAGATCGTTTGTACTGTTGATGGGGAAATTTCCCTTCCCGCAGATCACCCTGTGGTACGCTTGCTCGTAGCGATCAGAGATGAGGCACACAGATTTGCCAACGCTTTCCACAGAAAGTTGCGGGATCGGCAGTTGCTCGAATCCATCATAGAGACCATACCTATGATAGGACCAAAGAGGAGAAAAAGGTTGATGGAAAGGTTCTCAAGTGTTGAACAGATCAAGGAAACGCCCCTGGATGAACTCGCAAAGATTCTCGGAAGTGCAAAGCTGGCAAAGTTACTCGTCTCAAGGATATGACTGGGGTGGTGTCGGTGAGATCCGTACTTTATTTAGCGGTCCTTGTGGGTATACTTTGGTGCAGTCTTGGACTTTTGATGCTCGTTGGTTATTCGCTTCTGAGACATTTTTCGCCGTTCCTGAATGATTTTCTCAACATTTCTGTGAGGACTTCAAAATGGTTCTTGGCGTTCGCGCTGTTTTTCACAGCTTCTGGTCTTTGCACCTGTCTCTACGCTCTGGCGAGGGCAAATAGAGACAATTACATGGTTTTTCTTTCTTTCGCATTTTCCTCAAACGCATCTTCCATAGCCGTTCAGATCTATAGAATGGTCGCTAAAGGGATCGGCTGGTGGGCCGCAGACCTTCTCGGTACCTACAGCGAGGTCAACTTGGTGAAGTGGTTGTCGATCTTTTTGCTGTTGTTGTCGCTGATTCTCTTGTCATTTCAATTCAGCTTGATAAGGATGGAGAGGCGTGTGCCATGAGAGTGCTTGGGATCATCGTCGAGTACAATCCTTTTCATAACGGTCATTTGTATCACTTGACGGTGGCAAGAGAACTCGTCAAGCCAGATTATGTCGTGGCTGTGATGAGTGGTAGTTTCTGTCAGAGAGGAGAACCAGCCATCATAGACAAGTTTGCTCGAACGGAAATCGCTTTGCTGAACGGCGTAGACTTGGTTCTCGAGCTTCCTTTCGTTTACGCAGTTCAGGATGCTGGGGGCTTTGCGCGTGGTGCGGTGTGGTCGTTGCACAATACGAACGTGGTGACGGATATCGTTTTTGGTAGCGAATCGGCTGATTTATCTTTTCTTCAAAAGATAGCCGAGGTGATGGTGAAACAGCCAGACCCGTTCCCCGCATTGATGAGAGAAGAACTAAAGAAAGGACATTCTTTTCCAAACGCAAGAAAGTACGCTTTGATGAGGTACTTCGACCTGACCAAGGAAATGGATCCAAAAGAGGTTTTGAAAATAGAAAAATCGAACGACATACTCGGAGTCGAATACATCAGATCGTTGATGATCTTGGATAGCCACATAAAACCACACGTGATAAAGAGGGTTGGTGCGGAAGACAGAGACGAACGATTTCAGGGTAAGTTTTCGAGTGCTACAGCGATAAGAAAGTGCATATCGAATGGAGACTGGGAAAAAGTAGCCAAGGCATTACCTGTGAGTAGCCTCAGGGTCGTCTCACGCGAGCTGAGCGAAGGGAGAGGGCCCGTTCTGTTACAGCATATGGAAACTCTGATTCTCTCAAAGTTGAGGCTTGTGGACAGAGTTCAACTTCAAAGACTCCATGGTTTCGATGAGGGACTGGACAAGCGTTTCATCGATTATGCATCGAAAGCGACGAGCTTAGAAGATTTCTTTGCGCGCGTGAAAAGCAGGCGCTTCACGTTGAGTAAGATCCGAAGGTTGTGTCTTTATGCTCTGTTCGATGTTACGAGTGATTTTGTGGAGAAGTCTAACACATTTGGCCCGCAGTATCTGAGGGTGTTAGGTTTTTCCACGAAGGGCAGAGAACTCTTATCGAAGATGAAACGCGTTTCTCGTGTACCGATCATCTCACTGTGTTCTCTGTACAGAAAAGTCTTGGATGAATCGATGAAGAAACCGGAGAGGTTCCAGATCGATCCTGAACTGTTCGAACAGCAACTGCTGTACGATATCAGGGCGACGTCAATACACTCTCTTTTGTTCCCAAAGCAATCCGAGCGGATAGGTGACAAGGATTTCAAAGTTCCACCGATCATGATCGCGTAGGAGGGAAACGTTCGTGGGATTCGTACACGTTTACACTGGGAACGGTAAAGGTAAGACGAGTGCGGCTCTCGGCTTGGCTTTGAGGGCTCTTGGTCATGGGATGAGGGTGTACATCGCTCAGTTTTTGAAAGGGATGGACTACGGTGAGTTGCATTCATTGAAGCGTTTCGAGAACGTTACCTTGGAGAGGTTTGGAAGACCAAAGTTCATCCATGGAAAACCGGACGAAGAAGATGTGAGACTCGCGATGGAGGGTTTGAACAGGTGCCGGGAGGTCGTGAGTAGTGGTGAGTACGACATCGTTATAATGGATGAAGCGAACATCGCGGTGTTTCTTGGTCTGTTCAGCGTTCAAGATTTGCTCGAAGTGGTTGCCAAAAGGCACGAAAGGACCGAAGTGGTCATCACTGGAAGGTACGCACCTGAAGAGTTGATCGATGTAGCAGATTTGGTAACCGAAATGGTTGAGATAAAACACTATTATTCCAAGGGAGTTCAAGCAAGGAAAGGTATCGAGTACTGAATTAATTCGTTAAAGATAATTTCAAAGCGTCGTTGTATTATCTGTTGCCTTGGGTAGTATAATGTGTTTCGCGAGTGTTCCTTGCTCAATTGACAGAGCAGGTTTTTTGTAATAAAATGACGAGTCGGTGTGCCGTTGAAGGGAGGTTTTCGATGCCGACTATAAATCAGTTAATCCGATTCGGTCGCGAGAGGAAGGTAGAAAAGTCAAAAGCACCAGCCTTGATGGGTAACCCGCAGAAACGCGGTGTCTGCATACGTGTTACCACGATGACGCCGAAGAAGCCCAACTCTGCTCTGAGAAAAATCGCGAGGGTGAGGCTGTCCAACGGCGTTGAGGTAACAGCGTACATACCAGGCATCGGTCACAACTTGCAGGAACACTCTGTCGTTCTCGTGAGAGGCGGAAGGGTTAAGGACCTTCCTGGAATAAGGTACAAGATCATAAGGGGCGCCTTAGACGCAGCAGGCGTTGAAAACAGGAGACAATCCAGAAGCAAGTACGGTGCTAAAAGGCCAAAGAAGTAATGGTTGGAGGTTGGTAACGTGAGAAGAAGACGGGCAGAGATTAGAAAGATTGCGCCAGATCCTGTTTACAATGATGTGTTGGTTGCAAAGCTGATCAACAGGATCATGTGGGATGGTAAGAAAACCGTCGCCCAGAAGATCGTGTACAAGGCTTTCGATTACATAAGGGAAAAGACGGGTAAGGATCCACTTGAAGTCTTTCAAAAGGCTGTCGACAACGTTAGGCCAGTGCTTGAGGTTCGCCCTAGGCGCGTCGGAGGTGCGACCTACCAGGTTCCAATCGAGGTTCAGGAGCCAAGAAGGACGTCTCTGGCTCTGCGTTGGATAGTCGCTGCGGCGCGTGCAAAGAAAGGAAGGCCGATGTACATCAAACTTGCTGAGGAATTGATAGCTTCATACCAAGGGACAGGAGCCGCCGTCAAGAAGAAAGAAGATGTGCACAAGATGGCGGAGGCGAACAGAGCGTTTGCCCATCTGCGGTGGTGAAAGGAAAATCTATGCTGGAGATTCAGGCGTTGTATGTCCCTCTCGAAAAACTTCGTAACATAGGAATAATGGCCCACATAGACGCCGGTAAGACGACGACGTCTGAACGTATTTTGTACTATACCGGCCGCAAGCACGTGCTTGGAAGTGTGGACGAAGGAACCGCGACCCTCGACTGGATGGAGCAAGAAAAAGAGAGGGGCATAACGATACAAGCGGCGGCAACAACGTGTTTCTGGAAAGGTTACAGGATAAACTTGATCGATACGCCCGGGCATGTGGATTTCACTATAGAGGTCGAGCGCTCCCTGATGGTTCTCGACGGTGCCATTGCTATCTTCGATGCAACCGCTGGCGTGGAACCGCAAAGTGAAACTGTTTGGCGGCAGGCGAACAAATATGGTGTTCCGAGAATAGCGTTCATGAACAAGATGGATAAAATAGGTGCCGACTTCGATATGGCTGTCAAAAGTTTGATCGAGAAACTCCACGCCAAACCACTTCCAATACAGGTGCCGATCGGTTCTGAAAAAGATTTTGTTGGAGTCATAGATCTTTTAAGGATGAAGGCTATATACTGGATCAGTGAAGATGGGTCCCAGTACGTGGAAGAGGAAATCCCGAGATACCTTTTGAGCGAAGCTGAAGACAGGCGTGAAGAGATGCTTTCAACGCTTGCCGAAGAAGACGAAGAGATTCTGAACCTTTATCTTGAAGATGAGGAAATACCCATCGAGAAACTGAAGGCAACGATCAGAAGATTGACAATCGCAAACAAGATAGTACCCGTGCTCTGTGGAGCGGCTGCAAGAAACAAGGGGATCCAGCCTCTCCTGGATGCTGTGGTGGATTACCTACCATCGCCTCTTGATTTACCGCCACTGAAAGCCCAGACCATAGATGGAGAGGAAGTAGAAATAGTACCATCGGAAGAAGCAGGCTTTACAGCGTTAGCTTTTAAGATTCAGGTTGATCCCTACGTTGGTAAACTGACTTATCTACGCGTCTACTCTGGAAGGCTTGAAAAAGGATCGTACGTGTACAACTCAACCAAAAATGTGAAAGAACGTGTTTCAAGGCTGATGTTCATGCACGCAGATAAAAGAGAAGAAGTGGAGTTTGCGAGACCCGGAGACATAGTCGCTGTGATTGGACTGAAAAGCACGACCACTGGGGATACACTCTGTGACGAGAGCCGCCCGATACTCATAGAGAGGTTCAACTTTCCTGAACCCGTCATATCCGTCGCGATTGAGGCACCGACCAAGGAAGAAGAGGAAAAAATGGTCCGCGCAGTCACAGCACTGAGCGAAGAAGATCCAACATTGAAAGTCAGGGTTGACAACGAGACAGGTCAGATCATACTCTCTGGCATGGGTGAATTGCACCTGGAGATCGTGACTGACAGGTTGAAGAGAGAATTCAACGTGAACGTAAAGGTTGGCAAGCCCCAGGTTTCTTACAGAGAGACTATCACCAGAGCTGGAATTGGTGAGGGCAAGTACATAAGACAAACCGGTGGCAGAGGGCTGTACGGACACGTCGTGGTTAGGTTCGAGCCCATTCCGTACGAGGCTGGTAAGCATTTCGAATTCGTTAACAACATAGTTGGTGGTACAATACCGAAAGAGTACATACCAGCAATAGAACAAGGCATACACGAAGCCATGGAGATGGGTTATGTGGCCGGTTATCCGATGATCGGGGTGAGGGCCATACTCATCGATGGTTCGTATCATGAAGTGGATTCTTCTGAAATCGCTTTCAAAGTTGCGGCGAGTCTCGCCTTCAAGAATGCCATGAAAGAATGTGAACCTGTCTTGCTGGAACCGGTCATGCGCTTGGAAATCATCACACCCGAAGAGTATCTGGGTTCCATAATAGCCGATTTGAGTTCTCGCAGAGCCACCATACACGGTCTCGAGACGAGAGGCAACACCAAGATCATAAAGGCGACGGCACCAATGTCCGAACTGTTCGGCTACGCAACGGTTTTGAGGTCCCTGAGTCAGGGTAGGGCGGTCTATACAGCTCAATTTTCACACTACGAGAAGATACCAGATAGGATTCTCGAAAAGCTTCTGAAAGCTGTTTAAAGGTGAAGGAGGGAGTTTGAATGGCTAAGGAAAAATTTGTGAGAACCAAGCCACACGTCAACGTTGGTACCATAGGCCATATCGACCACGGTAAAACCACGCTGACAGCAGCGATCACTAAGTATTTGTCTCTCAAGGGTCTGGCAAACTATGTTCCCTACGACCAGATCGATAAGGCGCCAGAGGAAAAGGCCAGAGGAATAACGATCAACATCACTCACGTGGAATACCAGACAGAAAAGAGGCACTATGCACATATCGATTGTCCCGGTCATGCTGACTACATAAAGAACATGATCACCGGTGCCGCACAGATGGATGGAGCCATCCTCGTCGTTGCCGCGACGGATGGACCCATGCCACAGACACGTGAGCACGTTCTGTTGGCGAGACAGGTGAACGTGCCTTACATGGTGGTCTTCTTGAACAAAGTGGACGCTGTCGACGATCCTGAATTGATCGATCTCGTCGAAATGGAAGTCAGAGAACTGTTGACCAAGTACGAGTTCCCTGGTGACGAGGTCCCAGTCATCAGAGGTTCCGCTCTGAAAGCACTCGAAGCCAACGATCCAAACGATCCAGCTTACAAACCCATACAGGAACTGCTTGATGCCTTGGACAACTACATTCCTGAACCCGTCCGCGAGGTCGACAAGCCGTTTTTGATGGCAATAGAGGACGTTTTCTCCATCACCGGAAGAGGTACGGTTGTGACTGGAAGAATCGAGCGTGGACGTATCAGACCTGGTGACGAAGTGGAAATCATCGGTATGAGCTACGAAATAAGGAAGACGGTCGTGACGAGCGTTGAAATGTTCAGAAAAGAACTCGAAGAAGGAATTGCAGGGGACAACGTTGGATGCTTGCTGAGGGGTATTGACAAGGATGAAGTAGAACGCGGGCAGGTTCTTGCGGCCCCTGGTACAATAACACCCCATACAACGTTCAAGGCAAACGTGTACGTTTTGAAGAAAGAAGAAGGCGGAAGACACACACCGTTCATGAAGGGTTACAGACCGCAGTTCTACATTAGGACGGCAGATGTCACGGGTGAGATCGTCGAACTTGGTAACAACGCAGAAATGGTCATGCCCGGTGACAATGCGATTTTGACGATCAAACTGATTTACCCGGTCGCGGTTGAAAAAGGTATGCGCTTTGCTATAAGAGAGGGCGGTAAAACAGTCGGAGCAGGTGTCGTCGCAGAAATCATAGAGTGATCCTGAGTGGGGGCTCAGCCCCCACCTTTTGAGCGAAGAGGAGGGAACGAGACTCATGCCAGGACAGAGGATCAGAATAAAGCTGAAAGCATATGATCACGAAATTCTCGACGAATCTGCAAGGAAAATTGTGGAAGTTGCGAAGTCCACGAATGCGAAAATATCTGGTCCTATACCGTTACCAACGGAAAGAACCCTTTATGTTGTTCTCAGGTCTCCGCACAAGCATAAGGACTCGCGTGAGCAGTTTGAAAAAAGGGTTCACAAGCGATTGATAGACATAATCGAACCGTCTCCGAAGACGATTGACGCTCTGATGAAGATAAACCTTCCAGCAGGTGTCGATGTAGAGATCAAACTCTGAACCTTTGGAGGTGTTGAAGCATGAAGATGATCATAGGGAGAAAGATTGGAATGACTCAGTTGTTCGAAGATAACGAAGTCGTTCCAGTGACCGTCATAAAGGCTGGTCCATGCTATGTTGTGCAAAAGAAAGCTCCCCAAGTGGATGGTTATTGCGCGATACAACTGGGATTCGAGGAAGTGAAGAAAGTCAACAAACCTCTCGAGGGACATTTCAAAAGGGCTAACTTGAAGCCATTGCGAATCCTCAAAGAAATGAGACTCGAAAGTGAAGACGAACTCAACAAGTACGAAATAGGACAAGTGATAAAAGTTGACATATTCCAACCCGGGGAACTGGTCGATGTGATCGGCTGGACCAAAGGTAGAGGCTTTGCGGGTGCTGTGAAGAGATGGGGATTCGCAGGTGGTCCGAAGACTCACGGATCGAAGTTTCACAGGGAGTTAGGTTCATTGGGACAGCACACCGAACCAGCGAAAATCTTCAAGGGCAAAAAGATGCCGGGAAGGTACGGTAATGAGAGGGTGACCATCCATAACCTTGAAGTTGTGAAACTCGACGTTGAAAACAACCTCATAGCGGTCAAGGGTTCTGTTCCAGGAGCGAGGGGTGGCTTGGTGCTCATCAGGAGTCCCAAGAAGACCCGAAAATGAAGCTGAGGAGGAATCAGATCTATGGCCATCGTTGATTTGTATAACATGAAAGGACAGAAGATCGGTGTTCAGGAATTAAAGGATGAGATATTCAATATCGAACCGCATCTCGACGTTATGTGGCGTTATATCGATTATCAGTTGTCCAAGAGGCGCGCGGGAACCGCATCAACCAAAATTCGCGCAGAAGTTAGCGGAGGCGGGAGGAAGCCTTGGCCCCAGAAGCACACAGGTAGAGCGAGACATGGATCCATCAGGTCTCCTATATGGAGGCACGGTGGAGTTGCGCACGGTCCAAAACCGCGCGACTGGAGTAAAAAGTTGCCGAAGAAAATGAAGAGGTTGGCTATAAAATCTGCACTTTCTCAGCGATTCAGAGAAGGCAATCTTATCGTTGTGGATGATATAAAATTCGACGAACCCAAGACCAAGAACATGCGACAGTTGCTCAATGATCTGCAACTCACAGGGAAGAAGGTTTTGCTCGTTTTGCCATGGAAGAAGCCGGAGTATGAGAATGTGAAACTTGCCTGTCGAAACCTCGAAGATGTGAAAGCAATCATCGCGGACAATACAGGTGCTTCTCAAAAGGGTGAAGTCAGAATAGATGGTCTGAACGTTTACGATATCATCAACCACGAGAAGCTCGTCCTGACAAGAGACGTGGTAATGAAGATCGAGGAGGTGCTCAAATGAATCAGCAGAAGCTCACGCCCTATGATGTGATCATCCGACCCATAGTAACAGAAAAAACCATGTCTGCGAGAGAAGACAGAAAGTATGTCTTCGAGGTCAACCTCCTGGCGAACAAGAATCAGGTGAAAGATGCCGTTGAGAAATTGTTCAACGTCAAGGTTGAAAAGGTCAACATTCTGATTGTAAAACCGAAACCGAAACGCCGGGGTGTGTTCGAAGGCAGAACACGGCAGTGGAAAAAAGCCATCGTCACCTTGAAAGAGGGTCACACGATCAAAGAACTGGAAGTCCAGCAATGAGAGGTGAATTTCTATGGGTCTAAAGAAATTCAAGCCAATCACGCCAGGTCGAAGATTCATGGTTATACCGGACTTCTCCGAGATAACAAAGGAAGAACCTGAGAAGTCATTGCTCGTACCCATCAAGAAGACCGGGGGTCGTAACCATCACGGTCACACGACGGTGAGGTTCCGTGGGGGAGGTCACAAAAGAAGGTACAGGATCATTGACTTCAAGCGCGATAAGATAGGTATCCCCGCGAGAGTTGTAGCCATCGAATACGATCCTAACAGAACTGCGAGAATCGCTTTGTTGCAGTACGCTGATGGAGAAAAAAGATACATCCTCGCACCGAATGGCTTGCAGGTCGGGGACACTGTGATGTCTGGTCCCGATGCAGAAATAAAGGTTGGAAATGCTTTACCGCTGGAAAAGATCCCACTCGGAACGATGATACACAATGTTGAGATCAGGCCTGGTTCGGGTGGAAAGATTGCGCGTTCTGCGGGTGTCGCATGCCAGTTGATGGCCAAAGAAGGCGAGTATGCTCTGCTGAGAATGCCTTCCGGAGAACTTCGAAAGATTCACATAAAGTGTTACGCCACGATCGGTGTCGTTGGTAACGAAGACCACAAAAACGAAGTGGATGGTAAAGCGGGCAGAGTGCGCTGGAAGGGTAGAAGACCGCACGTCAGAGGTATGGTCATGAATCCTGTAGACCACCCAATGGGTGGAGGTGAAGGTAGAGGTAAAGGTCAGCACCCTGTGACACCGTGGGGAGTGCCGTGCAAAGGATACAAGACCAGAAGAGGCAGACGACCATCGGACAAATTCATCGTTCGCAGACGCAACGAAGTCTGAAGGAGGTGTTCATGTGTCTCGATCTAAGAAGAAGGGTCCTTATGTTGATCCAAAACTTTTGAAAAAGATCAGGATGCTGAATGAAACAGGGGAAAAGAAAATAATAAAGACCTGGAGCAGGGCTTCGACAATCGTTCCGGAAATGGTCGGCCACACGATAGCCGTTCACAATGGCTTGAAGCATATTCCAATATACATTACAGAGAATATGGTCGGTCATAGACTGGGTGAGTTCGCACTCACGAGAAGGTTTGGAGGCCACGCTGATAAGAAAGCTGCCTCCAAGGGCCAGGTTAAATGAGGAGGGAACAACGCATGAACACTCAGAGCCAGATCAGAAGGCCAAAAAGATCTGTCCAGCACAGACAGAAGCAGGAAAGTGAAGCAAAAGAAGCACGCGCCGTTGCTCGCTATGTTAGGCTGTCTCCCAGAAAGGCCCGGTGTGTTGTGAACGCTATCAGAGGCAAGAGTGTGGATGAGGCGTTCCAGATTCTACAGATGTCTCCAAAAAAAGCCGCACGTATTGTTGAAAAAGTCCTGGCGTCGGCTGTGGCCAACGCTGAGAACAACGCCAAGCTCAGCAGAGAAAGCCTCTATGTTTCGCATTGCGTCGTTGATGATGGCCCAAGGATGAAGAGAATCTGGATACGTGGTAGAGGAAGAGCAGACATAATACAGAGGCGAATGTGCCATATCACTGTGGTAGTGAAGAGCAGAGACTGATATCTGGAGAGGTGATACGGTGGGTCAGAAAGTACATCCGAAAGGATTCAGACTGGGGATAACTTCAGAATGGCAAGCAAGATGGTTCAACGAGAAGAATTACGCGTTGTGGCTGAAAGAAGATGAAGAAATACGCAAACTGATCAAGGCAACTTACAATCAGGCAGGCATAAGCGAAGTTTTCATAGAGAGGCCTGACAACGAGACTGTAAACGTGATCATTAAAACTGCAAGGCCTGGAGTCATAATAGGAAAGAAAGGTGCCGAGATCGGCAAACTGAGAGAAGAATTGGAAAAGAAGCTGAACAGACGTGTCATTGTGAATGTGGAAGAAATAAAAACGCCCGAGCTCGATGCACAGCTTGTCGCTGAAAGCATTGCCACGAGGATAGAGAAAAGAGCTTCGCATAAGCGTGCAATGAAGAGGGCCATTTCGGACGCCATAAGAAAAGGCGCTTTGGGAATAAAGACAATGGTTTCGGGTCGTCTGGCTGGAGCAGAGATTGCAAGGCGTGAATGGTACCTCAGAGGAAGGCTGCCTCTCCAAAAGATTAAAGCGATCATAGATTATGGAACGGCCAGGGCCGAGACAAAGTACGGTACGATCGGCGTCAAAGTCTGGATTTACAAGGGTGATGCGCAGATTTGAAACAGGGAGGGAAAGAAGATGTTGATGCCAAAAAGGGTCAAATACAGAAAGCAGCAACGAGGACGTCTCAAAGGTGAAGCGAAATGTGGAACAACTGTCGCTTTTGGCGAATGGGGTTTGAAGGCACTCGCTCCTTCCTGGCTCACCGCTCAACAGATAGAGGCTGGTAGGATCGCAATCATGAGGGTTCTGAAAAAAGGTGGAAAACTCTGGATCAGAGTGTTTCCAGACAAGCCTTACACGAAAAAGCCAGCCGAGTCCAGGATGGGTAAAGGAAAGGGTAACGTTGAGGGCTGGGTTTGCCCGGTCAAGCCTGGAAAAATCATATACGAGATCGCGGGTGTGGATGAGCAAACAGCCAGGGAAGCCCTCGAATATGCTGCGTCCAAGTTACCGATACCTACGAAGATAGTCTCAAGGACCTCCTTCGGGGGTGAAGCAGTATGAAAGCGGCAGAAATCAGAAACTACAGCGACGAAGAATTGAAAAAGCTTTTGGAAGAAAAGAAAAGGCAGCTCATGGAGTTGAGATTTCAACATGCGATGGGCCAGCTGAGAAACACTTCTCTGATTGAAGAAACCAAAAGAGACATAGCGAGGATCAAAACAATACTCCGTGAACGAGAGCTCGGAATAAGGAGGTAATGAACGATGCCGAGAAAACGTTTGATAGGTGTTGTGGTCAGTGACAAGATGGATAAAACCGTGGTTGTGAAAGTTACAAGGAGGTTCGAACATCCCGTTTATAAAAAGCACATCGAGCGTTCGAAGAAGTACCATGCTCACGATGAGCACAATGAATGCAAGGTCGGAGACGTTGTACTCATAGAGGAAACGCGACCGTTGAGCAAGACGAAAAGATGGAGAGTTGTTGAGATACTCCAGCGAGCTTTTCAAGTTGAAAAAATGCCCGAGATTGAGGAGAGTGATCAGGCATGATCCAGACGGAAAGTTATCTCAACGTCGCGGACAACTCGGGTGCAAAGGTTTTAAGGGTCATAAGAGTCCTTGGAGGTCATCACAAGAAATACGGAACCGTGGGTGACATCGTTGTGTGTTCTGTCAGGGATGTCGTACCCAACACTGGTATTAAAAAAGGTGAGATCGTCAAAGCGGTGATAGTCCGAACAAGGAAACCCATAAGGAGACCCGATGGGAGTTATATAAGGTTTGACGACAACGCAGCAGTTCTGCTCGATAAATTCAATGAACCCAGAGGGACACGTGTCTTCGGACCGGTAGCCAGAGAGATTCGTGAGAAAGGTTACATGAAGATCATATCTCTGGCACCAGAGGTCCTCTGAGAGGTGAAAAGAAGATGCGAATAAAACGAGATGATCTGGTTCAAGTCATTTCAGGTAAGGACAAGGGTAAGAGAGGAAAAGTTCTCAAGGTAATACCGAAGGAGAACAAGGTCATAGTCCAGGGAGTCAACATAGTTAAGAAGCACCAGAGACCAATACCCCAGCTGAGGGAAGGAGGCATCATAGAAAGGGAAGCACCAATTTATGCTTGCAAAGTCATGGTTGTGTGTCCAAGCTGTGACAGACCAACGCGCGTCGGTATGAAATTCCTGGAGGACGGTACAAAGGTTAGATTCTGCAAAAAATGTGGCGAGATCATCGATAAGGTGTGAGGAGGAATCCAAAAATGGCACAGTATGTACCTTTGAAAGAAAGATATGAAAAGGAAGTAGTACCTATACTGATGAAAGAGTTTGGATACAAGAACATTCACCAGGTTCCAAGATTGGAAAAGATCGTTATAAACATGGGCATCGGTGAAGGTGCTCGAAACGCCGATCTACTCATGAAACACATGAACGAATTGGCGGCTATCGCCGGTCAAAAGCCCGTCATTACGAAAGCCAAGAAGAGCATTTCTAACTTCAAGATAAGAAAGGGCATGAACATAGGACTCAAGGTAACGCTTCGTGGCTTAAGGATGTGGAACTTTCTCTACAAACTCGCCAACATAGCCTTACCAAAAGTCAGGGACTTTCGAGGGTTGAACCCTGATTCTTTCGACGGTAGGGGTAACTACAGTTTTGGTCTGAGCGAACAATTCGTTTTTCCTGAAATAACCCCCGACCAGGCGACGAGAGTTCAGGGTATGGACATCACCATAGTCACAACGGCCAAGACCGACAGGGAAGCGAAGAGATTGTTGGAACTGCTCGGACTGCCTTTCAGAAAGTGAGGAGGAGATAAGGATGCCAAGAAAGGGATTGATAGAAAGATGGAAGAAACCAAAGAAATTCAAAGTTCGCGAATACACCAGGTGTGTCATGTGCGGAAGGGCCAAATCCGTTTACAGGGAATTCGGTCTGTGCAGGGTCTGCTTCAGGAAAATGGCGCTGGAAGGTAAGCTCCCGGGTGTCAGGAAGGCAAGTTGGTGAAGGGGAGGGAGAACAATGTGGAGTGATCCGATAGCCGATATGCTCACGCGAATCAGGAACGCCAACATCGTATTCAAAGAGTACGTCGACGTGCCAGCTTCGAATTTGAAGCGTGCGATCTGTGAAGTATTGAAACGTGAAGGTTTCATTCAGGACTACAAATACATCGAAGATGGTAAGCAAGGCATCCTGAGGATACACATGAAGTACAAGGGCCTTCGGAAAAACCGTGAAAGAGTGATCCACGGAATCGTGAGGGTCTCAAAACCTGGCAGGAGAATCTATGTTACGAAAGATGAGCTGCCGAAGGTTAAGAACGGGCTTGGTATAGCGATATTAACGACTTCAAAAGGCGTCTTAACCGACAAGGAAGCCAGGGAACTCGGAGTCGGTGGAGAAGTCATCGCCTACATCTGGTGAGGAGGTGAAGATCATGTCCAAGCTTGCAAAGAAACCGATACCGATACCAGCTGGTGTCAACGTTCAGTTGGAAGCGGACACGATAACAGTTAAAGGGCCCAAAGGAACGTTATCACAAAAGTTATCCCCATATGTGAAGGTTGAAATAGAAGACGATAAGATCTGGGTTAGACAGAACGAGGAAAAGATGGTGAGGAGATCTTTCAGAAGGGTTTTGAAGATGTTCCAGGGTACCTACTGGTCGTTGATAAGGAACATGATCGTTGGTGTGACAACCGGTTTTGAAAAACAACTCGAAATCATAGGGGTTGGTTACAGGGCGCAGGCGCAGGGAAACAAATTGACGTTGCAGGTTGGTTACACACATCCTGTCGTCCTCGAGGCACCTGCAGGCGTGAGTGTCGAAACACCATCGCCGAACCTCATCGTTGTACGGGGAGCAGACAAACAAAAAGTTGGCCAATTTGCTGCGACGATCAGATCTTACAGAGAGGTCAATGTCTACACGGGTAAGGGTATCAAGTACAAGGACGAAGTGGTGAGAAGAAAAGAAGGTAAGAAAGCATAAAGGGGGCATTTGACGTGATAAAGAGAGAGGATCGAAACCTGAAGAGGATCAGAAGGCATCTCAGAATCAGAAAAAAGATCAAGGGTACACCAGAGAGGCCTCGTTTGGCTGTCTTCAGGAGTGAAAAGCACATCTACGCGCAAATAATTGACGATACGAAAGGTCACACGCTCGTCGCGGCTTCCACGCTCGATAAAGAACTCCGTGGAAAGCTCGTAAAGACTTACAACGTTGAAGCGGCGAAGGAAGTAGGAAGACTGATAGCTCAACGCGCATTGAGTTTGGGCATCAAGAAGGTCGTCTTCGATCGCGGTGGTTTCAAATATCACGGCAGGATCAGGGCACTGGCTGATGCGGCAAGGGAAGCAGGATTGGAATTCTGAGGAGGTGTGAAGAATGGTGGATGAAATACTGGAAGAAGAAATTATAAAGAAAGAATCCGAGGAGTTTGAAGAGCGTATCATTGAGATAAGAAGGACAGCTAAGGTCACAAAAGGTGGAAAAACTCTCAGCTTCAGGGTTCTGGCAGTCGTAGGGAATAGAAAAGGCAAAGTGGGCATCGGAATAGGAAAAGCACGAGAAGTGCCGGATGCCATGAGGAAGGCGCTGAGTGCTGCCCGTTCGTCCCTGATCGATGTCCCGATCTACAGAGGCACGATACCGCACGAAGTCACCGCAAAACAGGATGCGTCTGTTGTTCTGCTGAAACCTGCTGCACCAGGTACGGGAATCATAGCTGGATCGGTCGTCAGAGCCGTTGTCGAGCTTGCAGGCATCCAGAACGTGCTCACCAAAGCACTGGGCTCGACGAATCCAGTGAATCTGGCGTTAGCCACTGTAAAAGCTTTGAAGAGTCTCGTCCCACCAGATAAAGCGGCAAAGTTGAGAGATCTGAGTGTGAGGCAGGTCATTTACGGTGCAAAGAAGGAGGCTTGAGCCATGGAGAAACTCGTTGTGGAACTTATCAAGAGTCCAATTGGTTACAAGTACGATCAGAAAGCAACGTTGAAGGCACTCGGACTGAGGAAACTTCATGACAGGGTGATTAAGCCAAAAACACCGCAGATACTCGGTATGCTCGAGAAAGTTAAACACTTAGTCAAAGTTGAAGAGATTTCGGAGGAGGAATGAAACATGGCGTTGAGGCTCGAAGATCTCAAGCCCACACCTGGCTCGGTGAAAAAGCCCAAGAGGGTTGGTAGAGGAATAGGTTCTGGCCACGGTAAGACATCCGGTAGGGGTCACAAAGGTCAAAAAGCCAGGGGCACGGGAAAGGTTCATCCTTGGCATGAAGGCGGACAGACGCCTTTGCACAGAAGGCTGCCAAAAGTTGGATTCAAGAGTTTCGTTCACAAGGACTACGCTGTGGTGAACTTGAGAACGCTCGAAGAAAAGTTCGAAGCCAACGAAGAAGTTACACCGGAAAAGCTGATCCAGCTCGGCGTGGTGAAAAAACTGAAAGATGGTGTGAAGATCTTGGGAGACGGCGAACTGACGAAACCCCTGATTGTGAAAGCTCACGCGTTCAGCGAGAGTGCGAAGAAGGCTATAGAAGCGGTCGGGGGAAGGGCAGAGGTGATCTAACGTGTGGAAAGCCCTTCGAAACGCGTTCAAGATACCTGAGCTACGCGACAGAATAGTTTTCACCATCCTGATCCTGATCGTTTTCAGACTGGGTGTTTACATTCCAGTACCTGGCATCAACATTCAGGCGTGGGCAGAAGCGTTCAAGCGTTTTGCAGGGACGACAGGGGGTATCGTCAGTTTCTACGATGTGTTCACCGGTGGGGCTTTGGAGAATTTTTCGATCTTTGCGATGAGTGTTACTCCGTACATAAACGCTTCCATAGTTTTGCAGTTGCTCTCTTCTGTCATAACCAAGTTGCGCGATATGCTGAGAGAGGGCGAGGAAGGTAGAAAGAAATTTGCCAAGTACACACGCAATTTGACGATTGTGCTTGGTGCCTTCCAGTCTTTCGTTGTCTCGTTCAGCTTGGTGAGACAGAGCCCCGATATAGTTGCTTACGGTCTCAGTCCCATGGTGTTCGTGTTGATCTCCACCATTTCGATGCTTGCCGGTACTATGTTCCTGCTCTGGTTGGGAGATAGAATCACGGAGAAAGGTATAGGCAACGGCATTTCGGTTTTGATCTTTGCTGGAATCGTTGCTAGATATCCCAGCTACTTTGGAAGCGTTTTGCTCGGGAATTTGAACCTGTTCGGCTGGATCTTTCTGATCGCAATAGCCGTTATAACGATTGCAGGTATCGTATACGTTCAGCAAGCAGAGCGAAGGATCACGATACAGTACGCAACGCGTGTCGTTGGAAGGCGCGTCTACGGTGGTGCCTCCACTTATATTCCTATCAAAGTGAACCAGGGCGGTGTGATACCAATAATATTCGCCAGCGCCATAGTGATGATCCCGGCAGCAATCGCCGAGATGACAGGAGTTCAGTGGCTTAGAACTATTTTCTCCCCAGGCAACGCTTTGTACATAATACTTTACGGTCTGTTGGTGTTCTTTTTCACATACTTTTACAGTGTTGTTGTCTTCGATCCGCACGAAGTGTCTGAAAATGTGAGAAAATATGGTGGATTCATACCTGGTATTCGGCCAGGAAAGCCCACAGAGGAATACATCCAGCGCGTTTTGAACAGAGTCACGTTTTTGGGCGCCGTGTTCCTGGTAGTCATAGCGTTGTTGCCACATTTTGTCGAAGCGATCACCAGAGTCAACATCGTCATTGGCGGAACGTCCACACTGATAGCAGTCGGTGTTGCGCTCGATGTAGTGCAGCAGATGGAAGCCCACATGATCATGAGGCATTACGAAGGGTTCGTCAAGAAAGGGTTGAAATGAAATGAGGATCGTTCTGCTCGGCGCACCCGGAGCTGGAAAAGGTACACTGGCAAAGGATTTGGTCAAGTTGCTCGGTGTACCTCACATTTCAACGGGGGATATGTTCAGGGAAGCCGTTGCATCCGGATCGGAGCTGGGTAAGCAGGTCGAGCAAATCATGAAGTCGGGTGCACTCGTGCCGGACGAAATAGTGAACGAACTGGTGAAGGAAAGGATATCCAAAGCCGATTGCAGGGACGGTTTCATATTCGACGGATACCCACGTACGGTCCAGCAAGCGTATGCCTTCGACGAGATGTTGAAAGAAATGGGTCAGAAAATCGACGCAGTAATCTATTTGAAAGTGAGCGAAGATGTTGCTGTCAGGAGATTGACAAGCAGAAGGATTTGTCCCAGGTGCGGTAAAATTTATAACTTGTTGTCGATGCCTCCGAAGAACAACGAGACTTGTGACGACTGTGGTATCAAGTTGATCCAGCGCGGCGACGATAAAGAGGATGTCGTCAGAAACAGGTTCAAGGTTTACAGCAATCAGACGGTTCCTTTGATCGATTACTACAAGAGCAAAGACGTTCTGATAGAGATCAATGCTGAAGAAGATCATCGAATCGTCGTCGAGAAGGTCATGAAAATGCTCGGAAAGGTGAGAGCTTGATCAGGATCAAATCCCCTCAGGAGATTGAAAGAATGAGAGTTGCGTGCAAAGCTGTAGCATTAGTCCTTGATGATATCGGAAAAATCGTTGTGGATGGAGCCACGGCGGCTGATGTGGAGGACTTTGTGAATAAGGCATTCAGGGAACTCAAAGTCAAACCAGCTTTCAAAGGTTACAGGGGATACAAGTACGCAACTTGCGTGTCGATCAACGAGGAGATCTTGCACGGAGCACCTTTGAAGAGGAAGGTTTTTAAAAAAGGAGACATAGTTTCTGTGGACGTTGGAGCAATCTACGAAGGTTATTACGGTGACGGTGCGAAGACCTACTGTGTTGGCGAGGTTGACGAGATTGCGAGAAAGCTGGTGGATACAACGAAACAGGCTCTGGAAAAAGCCATATCTTTCGCGAGGAAGGGGTACAGGGTTGGAGATATATCCTACACAATACAGAGCGTTGTGGAAGCTGCAGGTTTCAACGTCATAAGAGACTACGTAGGACATGGAGTTGGAAAACAGTTGCACGAAGAGCCCGAGGTGCCGAACTACGGCAAACCTGGCACGGGGATCGCACTCGTTTCCGGAATGACTCTGGCGATAGAAGTGATGGCGTGCGAGGGAGACTACAAAACAGTTCTACTCGACGATGGTTGGACTGTGGTCATGGCTGATGGAAAAAGGAGTGCACACTTCGAACACACAGTGCTCATACGAGAAGACGGCGCAGAAGTTTTGACAAGCAGCAAGGGGTGATGCGATGCCTAAGGAAGATGTCATCAAAATGGAGGGTACCATCGTTGAGGCTCGCAGGAACGCGACTTTCGTCGTCGAACTGGACAACGGCTACCGAGTTCTGGCCCAGATCTCCGGGAGAATGAGAAAAAACTTCATCAAGCTCCTGCCTGGAGACAGGGTTGTCGTGGAGCTCTCCATATACGATTTGACCAGGGGCAGGATAGTTTACAGAAAGAAACTCGATAAAAAATCTGACGTAGATGAAGAAGAGGAAGAAAGGAGTTGATCAGTCGTGAAAGTCAGATCTTCTGTTAAGAAAAGATGTGAATACTGTCAGATCGTGAGAAGAAAGGGAAGAGTGTTGGTGATCTGCAAAGCGAACCCAAAGCACAACCAGAAACAGGGTTGAGGAGGGAAACAGATGGCGCGCATCATGGGAGTTGAGTTGCCCGCGAACAAGAAATGCTTTGTTGCCCTGACGTACATATATGGCATTGGCAAGACACGAGCGCTGGAAATACTCAAAAATACAGGAATTGACATGAACAAACGTGTGAAAGACCTCACCGATGAAGAGGTCAACAAGATAACGAAGTACATCCAAGATCACTTCAAAGTTGAAGGAGAACTGAGAGCCGAGGTGAACAGAAATATCAAGCGACTGATAGACATAGGTTGTTACAGGGGAGTGCGACACAAACTCGGCTTACCAGTTCGCGGGCAGAGCACACGTCACAACGCAAGAACGAGGAAAGGTCCGAGGCCAAGCAGGATCAAAACCAAGAAGAAGAAGGAACAAACCATCTGATGTCTTAGGAGGGATACACTGTGGCGAGAAGATCAGAGAGCAAGAAAAAGAGAAAGGTTCTCATCGATCGTGCGATCGTTCATATAAAATCTACATTCAACAACACGATCGTCACACTGACCGACCAAGACGGCGCGGTGCTCACCTGGGCAAGTGGTGGAACGGTCGGTTTCGATGGAACCAGGAAAGGTACTCCATATGCTGCGCAGCTTGCAGCAGACAAAGTGGCGAAAGAAGCCCTGAGGATGGGCATCAAAAGAGTCGATGTGCTTGTGAAAGGACCCGGACCGGGTCGTGAAGCGGCGATAAGAACGTTACAGGCTGCCGGTTTGGAAATAGACACCATAAAGGACGTTACTCCGATACCTTTCAACGGTTGCAGGCCGAAGAAGAAGAGGAGAGTGTAAGAGGAGGGAAATTGGATGGCCAGATACACTGGACCTGTTTGCCGTCTCTGCAGACGAGAGGGTATGAAGCTGTACTTGAAGGGTGAAAGGTGCTTCACGGAAAAGTGCGCGTTCGATCGCAGACCTTACGCCCCTGGAGAGCATGGAAGGAACAGGGGTAAGATGTCGCAGTACGCGTTCCAGCTCAGATCGAAACAGGTGATGAAAAGGATCTATGGAATCTTGGAACGACAGTTCAGAAGATATTTCGATCGAGCTCTCAGTATGCCTGGCGACACTCGAGAGAACTTAGTTAGACTGGTAGAATCGAGACTGGACAACGTTGTCTTCAGAATGGGTTTCGCCATAAACAGGAGACAGGCAAGACAGCTCGTCAACCATGGGCATTTCCTCGTGAACGGCAAGAAGGTGAACATACCGTCTTACTTGCTCAAGCCAGGAGATGTTGTCGAAGTTAAGGAATCGAGTAAATCCCTCGAAGTCATAAAGAGATCCGTTGAGCTCGCCAAAGGTAGAACGATAGTACCGTGGATACAGGTAGACTTCGAGGCA
The DNA here is from genome assembly GCF_011057685.1 of Thermotoga sp. Ku-13t. NCBI lineage: Bacteria > Thermotogati > Thermotogota > Thermotogae > Thermotogales > Thermotogaceae > Thermotoga > Thermotoga sp. Ku-13t. The sequence continues at coordinate 223,051 of NZ_LNFY01000010.1, forward strand.
TACCGCGGCGTTTTCGAAAGGGCACCGAAGCTCGAAGAACTCACCGATCTGCCTGTTGATGTCCAAGCGATCGTAGAGCTTTACTCGAGGTGATGTGAATGGAGTTCATGATACCGAAAAGATTGAAAGTGGAAGAAGAGCGATCGGAAACGGATTGTTATTATGCGAGATATGTTTTTTCGCCACTTGAAAAAGGTTACGGTATCACGATCGGCAACGCGCTGAGGAGGGTGCTCCTGTCCTCCATACCTTCCATCGCCATCGTCGGTTTGAGGTTCATAAAGCCCGAGAGGTATCACGAGTTCGATACGCTCCCCGGTGTCAAAGAAGATATCCTGGAGATCATTCTGAACTTGAAAAAAGTTCAGTTAAGAGCAGAAATACCGATCAAAGAGAGAATCAAAGTTATGGTTGAGAAAAAGGGACCTGGACTGTTGCTGGCGGGCGATATAAAGACGCCTGCAGGTATCGAAGTGGTGAACCCCACCTTGAAAATAGCCACGCTCGACGAGGAAGCAGATCTGATATTCGAACTTTACATTCAAGCTGGGAAAGGTTTCGTGCCAGCCCAGGAGATAGAGGAACATCCGGAGATCGGTTCAATACCCATTGACGGCGTGTTCTCACCTGTGCTCAAAGTGAACTTCAGGGTCGAAAGCGCCAGGGTTGCCAAGCGCACAGATTACGACAAGCTCGTGTTGGAGGTGTGGACGAAAAAATCGATCTTCCCGCATGAAGCATTGAAACGGGCTATCGATACACTCATGAATCATTTCAAGGTCATCGATGAAAGCCTGCCAGCGACGATGGCTCCTCTGTCGGCAGAGTTTGTGACGGTCACATCGCAGGATGAGACAGCAGCAGAACAGGTTCCACACGCTGAGGAAGAGTCTATCTATTCGAAAAAGATAGATGAACTCGAACTCTCCATAAGATCGTTGAACTGTCTCAGAAGAGATAAGATTGAGACCATAGGTGATCTTTTGAAGCGAACGGAAGAGGATCTTCTCAAAATCAAAAATTTTGGGCCGAAATCTCTTGAAGAGGTTAAACAGAAACTGTACGAGAAGTTCGGCCTGACGCTCAGGAAGGGAGGATGAGCCTGTGAGACACAGAATGGTTAAAACCAAGATTGGTTCGTACGGCAGCCACAGTCGCGCTTTGATAAGGAACCAGCTCCGGGAGCTTGTGGAACACAGAAGCATCGTAACCACGGTAGCAAAGGCCAAAGTTGTCAGGCGCTTTTTCGACAAATTGATGGCCAAGGCCGTCAAAGCTGCGAAAAGTAACGATAAGGCTGAGAGCGTCGCCTTGAGGAGACAGATCAACTGGTATTTGTGCGATAGAAAGCTGACCAACAAGTTGGTCGATGAGATCGCCAAGGATCTGGTTGACAGAAGCAGTGGATTCTGCAGGATCGTAAGGATTGGTCAGAGGAGAGGCGATGGGGCTGAATTGGTCCTCCTTCAAATTGTTGAGAAGAGTAAAGATTGAGGCCTCTCCCTGCTGGGGGAGGCTTTCCTCTCTTGCCACGGGCCTCAAAGTTTTGGTAGAATATTTTCAGTGAGCTACCGCCAATTCGCCTTCCGTGATCAGTATTGCCACATCTTCTCGAAAAAGTCTTGATCCACCTACGCGTATCTGGAGGTGTTTCGGTCGATGAATAACGAACAGGAAAAGAACGAACCAATCACCGTGAAAATTAACGATCTGGAGCAGATGACGATCAAACAACTGTATGAACTTGCAAAACAGTACGACATTCCCCGTTACACGAGCATGAGAAAAAGGGATATCATATTCGCCATCCTGGAGGCGCAGGCGAAATCGCACGGGTTGATCTTCGGGGAAGGCGTGCTCGAGATCTTACCTGAGGGATACGGTTTTTTGAGGAGCAGTGACAACCTGCTCCCGAGTGCCAACGATATCTACATCTCGCAGTCGCAGATAAAGAAATTCAACCTGAACACGGGCGACATCATATCCGGTGTGATAAGGCCTCCGAAAGAAGGTGAGCGGTATTTTGCAATGATCAAAATCGAGGCTGTCAATTACAAATCGCCTGAGCTCAGCAACGAGAGAGTCAACTTCGAGAACCTCACACCAGATTATCCAAGAAAGCGCTTCATACTCGAAACGAGCCCCGACATACTTTCAACCCGTCTCATAGATCTTTTCGCTCCCATGGGAAAAGGACAGAGAGGCCTCATCGTCGCACCTCCCAAGGCCGGAAAGACAACGCTGCTGAAAGAGATTGCCAACGGCATTGCAGTGAACCATCCGGACACGATAAGGATCGTCCTGTTGATCGATGAAAGGCCGGAGGAAGTGACAGACATCAAAGAGTCTGTGAACGCCAAGGTGATTGCCGCGCCTTTCGATATGGCCCCGGACAAGCAAATCAAGGTTGCCGAACTGACACTTGAAATGGCGAAGAGGCTTGTGGAGTATGGTCACGATGTTGTCATCCTGCTGGACAGTTTGACCAGGTTGGCACGCGTTTATAACATACAGGTTCCTCCCAGCGGCAAACTTCTGAGCGGTGGTGTGGACCCTGCTGCCCTGTACAAACCGAAACATTTCTTTGGAGCTGCAAGAAACACGCGCGAAGGGGGCAGCTTAACGATAATAGCCACCGCGTTGATAGAGACAGGATCCAAGATGGACGAGGTCATATTCGAGGAGTTCAAGGGTACTGGTAACATGGAGCTTGTCCTATCAAGGCAACTCGCCAACAAACGTATCTTCCCCGCCATAAATCTCCAGCTTTCTGGGACCAGGAAAGAGGAACTCCTCCTGGATGAAAGCACGCTCAAGAAGGTCTGGATACTCAGAAGGATGCTTTCTAACATGACTGAAGAGGAAGGTCTAACGCTGATATTGAAGAAGTTGCAGGAGACGGAAAGTAACGAAGACTTCCTTGCGCTCATAGATCAGCAGAAAGTGAAATACTGAAAGATGGGAGGTTGTAGCATTGAACGTCATAGGTGTCGATCTGGGCGGAACCAACTATGCAGTTGGCCTCGTTGACGAGAACGGAAAGATCCTGGCGAGGGTTGAAGGAGAAACAAAGGTGCATGAAGGACCAGATGCGGTTGTCAGGAGGATATCAGACTCGATTCTGAGTTTGAGCAAGGCTGGTTCTGTTCTCGCTGTGGGTGTCGGATCTCCTGGCAGCATCGATCATCACACAGGCACCGTCAGATTTTCACCCAACTTCCCTGGCTGGATAGATTTTCCGCTCGCGAGGAAGATCGAAGAATTGACTTCTTTGAAGGTTTTCGTTGAGAACGACGCTAATGCCTACGCTCTTGGTGAAAGGACTTTTGGAGTTGCGAAAGGATTGGAACACGTGGTGTGTCTCACGCTGGGCACCGGTATAGGCGGTGGCGTGATAACACACGGGATTCTGCTCAGGGGCAGCACAGGTATCGGAGCAGAGCTCGGTCACATGAATGTGATGCCCAACGGACCAAAGTGTGGTTGTGGTGCTCGTGGATGTCTCGAAGCGCTGGCTTCAGCGACGGCCATAAGGAATTTTGTGAGAGACGGTTATGAAAGGCACAGGGATTCTTCTCTGTTTCGAGATAAAGCACCGGATCTGGTCACCCCAAAAGATGTGTTTGACCACGCGAAGATGGGTGATCAGTTCGCGCTTGAAATTTTCAACATCGTTGTTGATGCCATTTCAGCAGCAATCGGAAGTTTGATAAACATTTTCAACCCACAGCTCGTCGTGCTCGGAGGAGGCATAGCGAACGCCGGAGAGTTTTTGCTCACACCCATCGAAGAGCGTGTCAAGAATTACGTGCTTCCAACGATGTTTGGCAGTTACCGAATCGCGCTGAGCCAGCTTGGGAAGGATGCTGGTATACTCGGGGCAGCCTCGATCGTTTACGAGAGGTTGGGTGGAAAATGAAACTGTTGCTGGTCAGCGATACGCACGTTCCGACTTATCTGAGGTCCTTACCGAACAACTTGATCGAGCTTGCGAGACAAGTAGATGTCGTGATTGGTCTTGGAGACTATATCGATCTCAACACCGTGCTCGAACTGAAATCAGTCGCTCGCAATTTCTACGGGGTACACGGAAACATGGATGATATAGACGTGAAGGATACATTGCCACAGTTTCTCATGGTGCACTTGGGTGGATTCAACATAGGCCTCTGCCATGGCTGGGGTCCACCCTATCAATTGAGGGAAAGGATTTTGAAACTGTTCGAGGAAAAACCTCACGTAATCTTCTACGGTCATACGCACTTTCCCGACGATTCTCTTCTCGGGAATGTGAGGTTCATCAACCCTGGAAGCTTCGGCGAGAACGGCAGCTTTGCGGTTGTTGAAATATGCGATTCGCGTCTGAAAGTCAGCTTCGAGAGACTGCCGATCGTCTGATACGTGACATAAGGATCACCGCCGATAGGGACGTTGTCGTGGCCTTCTCGGGTGGTGAAGACAGCAGCCTTGCAGCTTTCCTCTGCAAGGTCGCACTTGGACCCGAACGTGTGATTCTCGCCACGGTCGACTGGGGTCCGTTCACCTACGGTGTGATCAGAGAAAAAATCGTCGAGTCTGCGGCAAGGCTTGGTCTTTCACACGTTTATTTGAACGGTGCTGAGAAGCAGAGACAGATATGGAAACACGGTCCAAATTGCAACGCGTGTACGAGATCTGCGAAACTGTTCACGGTTCGAAAAAGCTTTCCCGACAGGATCGTGGTGACCGGATCGAACCAATCTGACAGTTGGGGTAAGTTCGGCCTGAAATTGCACGAGAGTTTCTATTCACCGCTGAAGGATCTGACAAAAGATCAGATCAGGCAGCTGATAGATTTTTTTCACATTGAACCTGTGAAAGTTGGAGAGTCCTCCGTCCGCGAAGGCTGTAAGTTGAAGCATCTGATGAAAATGTTGATCAACCCCACCTATCACGGGAGGGCAGTTGCGGAAGCGAATGACATTCTCATCCAGTTCGTTCGAGAGAAAGCTAGGAACGTTACGCTCGCCAACGTGAAAATCATCGGACCGCTCTCGAAAAACGTTGCCCTGGTCAACGTTAAACCACACTTGAACGACGATGAGAAGTCCGAGCTTTTATCGAGGCTAAAGGGCATCGATGTCATCGAAGAAATCCACATACTCGAGAAGCCTGTGAGGCTCAAGGTGCTGGTGAACCCAGGTTTGTACAACGATCCAAAATCCTTGGAAGATGTGTTTGAAGGGTTCATCAAAAGGGATTTTGCCGTTCCTGTCAGCGTTGTCTGGATCAAAGCGAAAAACAATCGCTTGAGGACCTTCCAAGTGGTGGATTTCGACTATGAGTGACCTTGACGAACTGCTGAAAAAACACCCTGAAAAGCCCACCCTGTTGATAGCCCCCAGTGAAAAGGAAGCATCGCACCTTGCATCTGTTCTGAATGCCCGATATTTCCCTGGCCCCGACGTTTTCCCGTTCGAGGACGTACCGATTTCCTTTCTCGTTCGAAAAGGTCGAATCGAAACGCTCTGGTCGCTCCTGAACGCGGAATGCAAACTGATCGTGGCGAGTTTGTATTCTGCGACTCGTTTCACGATGCCCCCAGACCTTTTGAAGAATTTTTCAAGGAAGTTCAAACGTGACGATGAGTTCGTCGATGCGCATCACTTGATAAACCTTGGGTACGAGAGAACCTACCTGGTTCGTTCGGGTGGAGAGTTCTCTGTCAGGGGTGACATCGTCGATGTGTTCGCACCACTTTACGAAAAACCGGTGCGAATAGAGCTCTTCGGTGACAGGATCGAAGACATCCGACTCTTCGATGCGGTCAGTCAGACGTCAATCATGAAATTGGACGAGTTCGTTCTCTTACCTGCCCGCGAGTATGTCTGTGAAGATCACAACTTCGACACGATTGTCGCCAGAGTGAGTGAAAAAGCTACGATATTCGATTACGCTGCTTTTGACATACTCATTCTGGATGTCGATAGATGCTTCGAAGAATTCGTGAAACTGGAAAAGCAGATCAGGGAGTTTCTCTCAGATGAGCAGTACGAAGAATACAGAAATTACTCGGGACTGAGCCTTATGGAGATACAGCAGAAACTTCGTCAAGCGAAAGAGGTGGAACTGGACCTTCAAAGTCTCGAGTTCGTCGAGAGAAAAAGTGGCATACAGCAGGTTCCGATAATCGACGAAGACGAGCTCAGCGTCGGAGATCTTGTGGTACACGAGAAATACGGAATAGGTATTTTCGAGGCCGTGAAACCTGTTACGAACGCACTCGGTACGAAAGAATACATCGTGATCAAATACGAAGATGCAACCATCTATGTGCCAGTAGAAAGGCTCGATAAGATTCACAAGTACATAGGCGATCCGAACGTAAAGATCGACCGTATCCACGCCGGAACCTGGAAGAGAAGGCTCGACAAGGTCAAGGAAGATCTGAGGAAGAAGATATTCGAGCTGGTGGACATATACATGAAGAGACAGCAGGTCAGAGGTCTGAGTCTTCCTGGAGATGCGGAGATGGAACAGAAATTTTCCGAGACGTTCCCATACGTTGAAACTCACGATCAATCCGTAGCTATCCAGGAAGTCCTCGAGGATCTCGCCAGCGATCGACCCATGGATAGGCTGCTGTGTGGTGATGCCGGTTATGGGAAAACGGAGGTGGCTCTCAGGGCTGCGTTCAGGTGCGTTGTGAGTGGAAAACAGGTCGCGATCCTTGTACCCACAACGGTGCTTGCCAGACAGCATTACAGAGTTTTCAGGCAAAGAATGGAACCATTCGGTGTCTCGGTTGCCCTGCTGGACAGATCGATTTCAAAATCGGAGCGAGCCAGAATAATCAAGGACCTGAAGAACGGGAAGATCGATGTTGTTATAGGTACCAGTGCTTTGCTGTCGAGCAACGTGAAATTCTCTGACCTTGGCTTGGTGATCATCGATGAAGAACAGAACTTCGGTGTGGAGCAGAAGGAGATGTTCAAGAAGATCAGGTTGAACGTGAACGTTCTGTCGATGAGCGCCACGCCGATACCCAGAACCCTGCACATGGCACTGAACGGGATGAAGGACATGAGTGTTCTGACCACACCACCTTTTGGAAGGCTTCCGGTTGTAACTTATGTGGCGCACTACGACGATAGGCTCGTCAGAGGTGCGATACTGAGGGAGATAAACAGAGGAGGTCAGGTGATATACGTACATAACCGCGTGGAGGATTTGCAAGAGGTCTACAGAAAAGTTTGTGAACTCGTACCTGAAGCGCGCGTCGTCATGGCGCACGGTCAGATGCCCATGAAAAAGCTGACGGAGGCTGTAAGAAGTTTCTACGAACATACAGCCGACGTGATCGTGTGCACGTCGATAATGCAGAACGGAATAGACGTGCCATCGGCGAACACGATCATCGTGGACGACGCGCATCGTTACGGTTTGGCCCAGCTCTATCAGCTGAGGGGAAGGGTTGGAAGGAGTGACAAAAGGGCGTTCGCATACTTCCTTTTCGATTCCAATCTCAGTCCTTCCGCTTCGAAGAGGCTCCAGGTCATAAAAGAGTTTTCAGGTCCTGGAAGCGGTTTGAAGATAGCACTGAAGGATATGGAGATAAGAGGCATAGGAACCATCTTCGGTCTGGAACAGCATGGGAACGTGAACGCGATCGGGTTGAACATGTATCTGCAGATACTCAACGAAGAGTTGAAACATACGATGCATCCGGAAACCGCGGAACACGTTGACGTGGAGATCGAAGGTGTACCGGGTTCTTTTTACATACCTGACGATTTCATCGAAAACGAGATAGAAAGGCTCAGGACCTACCGCAGGCTTGCTTCCTGCAAATCCGTAGAAGAAATAGACGAATTGAAACTCGAATTGAGGGACCGTTTTGGTAAACTCCCCGAGCAGGTGGAACAGCTGATTGATCTTTTCAAAATCAGATTGATGGCGATCAAGAAGAATGTCAGGAGAATCGTCTTCGATGAAACAACGTTGAAGATCTTCTCCGATTCCGATTCGTTGAGGCTACCGGGGAGGTTCGTTTACAACGAGAAGGAAAAAGTTTATCTGTGTTACGATGTCTCTCCAGAAAAGTGCCTTCCACTGCTCAGAAAGATTTTTCTAAGAGATTGACAGAAAAACGTAGCAATCGTCGACGAGTAACACGATCAAGTCTTTTTTCGAACCCTTTGCGTCTTCCTTGAGTTCGATCGTGAGTTCTCTATCAAGCACGATCATACGCTTGACGGAATCGACAGGAACATTCCTGTAGAAACCTATGAACTTGAAGGAACCAGCTTTCCTCTGAGACAGGAACACTCTGATGATCTGTAGAACGCGCCTCTTTTGCTCCTCGTCCATGTTTGAAGGTTTGAAACGGATCGTTCTGAGCAAAGGAACGTTTCTGCTACGAACATTGATTTTGAAAGAAGCTTCACCAATCTGGAGCTGGAATCTGGGCTGGATCTTTTCCACTTTCGCACCCAACTTCAACTGGCACGAATGTACCTCGCTCGAGACCCTTTCGAAGCGAACATCTTCCGTGAGAGGTTCGATCTTTCCGAGTGTTTGATCCTTCACTTTCACACACGAAGCTTCGATCAAATGGGACGAAATCTTCACAGACGTGTGCAGAGGAACACCCTTCAGCTGGCATTCCAGCCTCTCACTCAAAATCCTGGGTTGTATAGCTGTTTCCTCTTTCACAACGATATCTGTATCTGCCAGCGAAAGCGTGGGAGTATGAACCTTTATGAAGCCCAGTTCGAGCTTCAAAGTTTCGAGAATTTGCCTCAGGAACGACATACGAACTCGAGGGCCTTCGACAGCCTCTGGAATGGTTCCATCACGTCGAATTCTTCCATGATCTTCTTCAACTTTTCGATCTTATCCTGGGTGAGGTTCGATTTGGACACTAACTTCAGACTCTCATTTTGTAGAGGTATCACGCATTCGTTGGGTTCCAAGTTCTGACTCTGCTCCAGTTTCGATGTGCCGTACGGCGAAACGTAGTAGACCTGATCGGAAGCCTCCACGAGTGAGATGTTGTCTGTTAGAAAGATTTCTGGTTTTTGTTCTACGCTCTTCAGAAGGCTCTTCGCGATGATCTCGACCGTCAAATAAAGTTCGAGGGATTTACCGTACAGAATCTTTTGAAGGGGGGTTGGTGAAACTGGTTCTGTGTATTTGAACTCTTGGGGAATCCCGAGCTCATCCACTATCAGTACCGCGCCAACGTACTTTTCGTCTATCTTTTTCGCGCTTATGTAACCTACCTTCACAGTCTCACGTCCAGTATGGTCCCTTTGCTCTCTTCATGAACTTCTTCTCGTGCTGGCGTGCTGCGGCGGGAAGAAGGCCTGTAGAAAGCGGAAGAACTTCTTTCTTCCGTGGAGGAACCAATGTTCTTTTGTTCCACACCTTCACGAGGGGTAACGGTACGCGAATGCTGTACAGATCTTTGGATCATCTGCGCATTGACCAGCTGCGCCAGCGCCGTCTGAACATTCGCTTGCTGAGAGACGTTGGTTGAAACGTCGACACCCCTCACGATCATCGTTTGTAAATCAATCGGGTTTACCATCGTCTTCCCCCAACACGTACTTTTTTATCTTGATCAAAGCGCTGGAGAGTATTTGAGAAACTCTGGACTCACTCACCCCAAGAATAAGACCTATCTCCTTGAGGGAAAGTTCTTGTTCAAATCGCAGCGACAGAACGAGTTGCTCACGTTGTGACAACTGCTTGATAGCCTCTGTCACTTGCTCGAGCAGTATTTGTTTGTAGGCATCCTGCAACGGCTCCGAATCGGCTTCAACTTCTGGACTGTAAGAATCGTACGTGTCGTACAGGTACTCATCCAGCCTCAGGAACTGTTTTCTCACCATTTCGTTCTTGGCGCGGATCACTTCCTCGTTGCTCAGGTTCGTGTAGAGACTGACCTCTTCGACCGTCGGGTGCCTTCCAAGCTTCGATTCGAGCTCGTAGATCGCTTTCTCGACTTCTTTTATGTTTCTCCTCAGATTTCTTGGCATCCAATCTATGTTTCTCAAATAATCGTACATCGCACCCTTGATCCTCTTGATGAGGAAGGTCCTTAGATTGACACCCCTTCTCGGATCGTACCTGCGAATGGCCGAAATGAGCGCGAGCACGCCCTCTTGAATCAGATCTTCCACTTCGACGTTTTTCGGTAAATGTTGTACGAGATCGCTCGCGATTCTTTTCACCGTTGGCAACAATTCTTTTATGATTTGTTCTTCATCTACCTCGTACATGCCACACCGCCCTCACTCATATTTCTGAAACCTGTATCGTTTCTCCGCCCCCCACTTTCCTTACCAGAAGCTTTCCGGTCTCTATGTTGTACTCTATGCTCCTGGCTCTGTTTCCCCCGACATCTTCCGCCCTGAGCGGTATCTGATGGTACTTCAACCAGTACTTCACTGCTTCGACGTTCCTGGCACCCACGTTCATCCCGGAACTTTCGAACATCGAAGCCCCACCGGCTATTTTGGCCTCGAGCCTCGATTTCGAAGCTCCGAGTGAGACGAGTTTCTCGATGAGTGTCGCAACGGCAGTGTCCGCGTATTTACCCGGCATTTGAACGTTCTTTCCTCCGCTGTCGGGAAGCATCACGTGCGCCATTCCACCAACCTTGGCGACTGGATCTCTCATGCACACACCCACGCACGAACCGAGTCCGAGCGTGATGATCACGGCTGGATTCCGTTCAACTGCGAGTTCGCCTATTCCTATCACAACCTTCTTGTTCATCTGAGCCCCACCTTCTTGAAGATCGTCTCCAGACTGTTCTCCCCGGGGATCAACAACATGTAAGAACTTATGCTCTGCATACCCTCAATGCTCAGCTCGGTTTCAACGTATATCGCACTGTCTTCGTACGAAGCGGTGGGTAGCACAGCTTCTGATATGATCGCCGCGAGCATGTCAATCGAAAGCTCGGGGGGTAACGGGTCTAAGTACAATCCTGTAAACTCCGCCAAGGCTGTTATGTAGGAACCGCACATTATGTTTCCAATTTCTTTCAGGGCAGATTGGGACAGTTCGTCAAGTTGTGTGATGTCTTCGCACGGGGAACCTAAAAGGTCCTGAAGGATCCTCTTTGCAGCCAATCTATTGAGCACGAGCACGACGTCGAAGACGACGTCTCCACGAACTGACATTCTAACGCCAACCACGAGATCTTCAGGTTCCGGGAAGATGAAGGTTATTCTCGAAATCGGGATGACCTCGGCTTTTGGAACCGTGATTTCCACTTTCTTGTTCGTTAGCTGTGACAATGCCGTGGCCGCATTACCTGTTCCGATGTTGCCGATTTCTTTGAGCAAGTCGAGTTCTCTCTCTGAGAGTAGCATTCTACACCTCCTCTCTCGTCTTGCGCAATTTGATCTCCTGCTGGAACACGTACGATACCAAAGCCCTTTCGAGTGCTGGCGGGACGTCCAGGAACTGTACCCCGTACTCGTGAAATCCAGTATTTTCGTTAAATCCCGCGTACCTAACGATCTGCGCCTTTTGGCTTGCGAGTTTTATGTCCCCAAGATCGAGATCCACGTAGATGATCTGTCCGACCTTCAAGAGTTTCGACGTGCACATCAACATCCCACCGGCGCTGAAATCTCTGGTGAGGAAAGAGTATCTGTTTGCCTCTTCCTCAATCAAGAAACTGCCGTTGAGTACCAGAGGAATACGGACATACCTCCTTCTCTGCACGCGATCAACCTGTTCGGGCAACGTGACGTACATAACCAACAAGTTCGACTCACTATCTCTTCCGTAGTCGAGGACACGGCTGTTGAAGGCGTACACGACTTTGTCCCCGATGGCCATGACCCTTATGAATTCCTGTCTCGGCAGAGGAACGAACCTACCCTGATAACTGGGCATCGCAATCTTGAGAACTCCTCTATCGAAGTACGTATCGTGTATCGAGCTTTTCATTTTCAGGATCTCGCCTTTCTTGGTTTCAAACTCTACTACGAGAGGCATGCCTGGTTTCAGAGCATCCCTCGCACTGACCTTGACGACGTATTCTGCCATCCTTCTCATCCCATACCGAAAAGGATTTTGATTCTTTCGATGAAGGACAGCCTTTTCGCGACGACTTTGTTCGTTATCTTGTCAGCGACGCCGTGGATGGCCAGGGACGGTTGGCACGTTTTCCTGAAAATCACGAATGGTATCTGTCTCGCAACACTTTCTTTCACTACGGGTTCGAACTTCATCACGTGCGTCGAATCGAAACTCACGCCGATGAACCTGTTCACAACGGAACTGAACTTTTCGATAGCTTTTCTCCCCTCTCTCAAATCCCTCACCATGTTCATCACAACGTGGAAGGTCACAGGTTCAAGACCTTTCAGAACGAGTATTTTGACAAAAGTGTATGCGTTCACCAGCGCTGTCGGTTCGGCAGCCGTCAGAACCAGAACGTGGTCACTGTTCAGGTAGAACCTCTCCAGCTGTTCGTTGAAACCCGGTGGAAAGTCAAAAATGATGTAGTCGTAGTCTTCTCCGATCTTTCTCAACTCGTTCATAACCCTGCCCTTGTCCTCAACGTTGAAAGTGATCAGATCATCGACGTCCATACCACTGCTTATGAGTTCGACCCCGTAGGGGGTCTTGAAGATGACATCGTTCATGTCCACTTTCTTCTTGAGAAAATCTTTCAGTGTGAACTTCGGTGTTACACCCATGAGTATCTCTGCGTTGGCGAAGCCCGCATCTGCGTCGAACAGCAGCACTTTATAGCCTCTTTCTTGAAGGACTATCGATAAATTGACGGCAACCACCGTCTTACCTACGCCGCCCTTACCGCTGGCGACACTGATGATCCTTGCCCCTGAGTTGTAAAGCCCCTCAGCTTGATTGGGCAATTCTCAACACCTCTTTCGATAGTAGGTAAGCTATATCTTTCGCGTTCGCTTCCACAATGTCTTCCGGCACCCTTTGACCGTTGGTAATGAAGGCGAGTGGAATTCCACCCAGAAGTGATGCGTTGATCAGATGCCCAAACGTGCGGGTCTCGTCCATCTTCGTCAGGATCAGATGTGTATGCCTGGCTGCTTGAAATCTCTCGAGCACGTCCTTGAGATCTGAAAACCTCGAATTCATACTGATCACCAGGAAAGCCAGATTCGGCTGAATCACGTCGAACAGAGCTTTGAGTTCACTCATCTGCATATCGTTGTTCTGACTCCTTCCAGCCGTGTCGATCAGAACCACATCGAAAGATCTCATCGCGTCGAGTTCTATCTTCGCCTCCTTTGGCGTGTAAGCTATCCTCATAGGAATGTCCATGATCGTAGCGTACGTTTTCAGCTGGTCTGTAGCGGCGATCCTGTACGTGTCAAGCGTGAGTATAGCCACCTGCTTTTTCTCGACGATTTTCAGCCTCGCGGCGAGCTTGGCAAGTGTCGTGGTTTTACCGACACCCGTCGGACCTGTGAACAGCACCGCGCCTTCCAGGTTGGGTACCTCAGTCTTCATAAAGGCCACAAGATGCTCCGCCAGACGTTGCCTCAAGGAGTCGTCCAGATTCACATCGCCGTAGCTTATCCTCAAATACTCGATGATCTTGCTCGCAACGGACTGCTCTATTTCCTGAGCCTGCATACCTTTCAGAAGTTTTTGTAGGTTCTGTGGCAAATCGTTCATCCTCTGCATGCCGAGCATCTGCTTCATTTCTTGAATCATCTGTTTGAGCTCTTTGAGTTCTTCCTCCTGACGCTTTTCCCTGTTTTTGACGAGTAGTTCCTGCAGCCTGTAAACCTCACTGCTTTCTTTTCTCTCCTGGTCTTTGTCTTCACACACCGCGGTGACTTCGAGATACCTTTTTGCGCCTATTCCCAGAAAGCCTCCTTTCTTGACGCTACGCGTACTCAATATGATGGCGTCCTCACCAAGATCTTTCTTTATCTGCTCAAGGGCTTCCTTTATGTCTTTCACAACGTACTTTTTCATTTTCACAGCCTCACCACACCCTCAACTTGAAGGACTCTGTCCTCAGGCACTTCTTCGTAAGCAATGACTGGCACATTGGGCAGGAATTTTCTCACAAGCTGGGCAAAATAAGGTCTTATTGCTCCAGAACAGACCACAAGGGGTGAGAAGCCCTTCTTCATGAGCGTTTCAAGCTGCTTTGAAAGGTTCTCCATGATTTCTCTCAGTATCTGCGGGTTCAGCACGACCTTTCTTTCTCCGGCAACATCCTGCAACGATTCGAGCAACCTCTTTTCGAGTTCTCCATCGAGCCCCACAGCATGCAGTTTACCATCTTCGCTGAGCAGTGATTGGCATATCTGCCTCTTCAAAGCTCTCCTCACCTGTTCTGTGAGGTACACCAGGTCCGTAGACTTTTCACCGTAATCCAGCAATACCTCGAATATCAGTGGTAGATTTCTTATACTCACACCTTCGCTGAGGAGTCTCTGCAGAATCTTCTTCACATCGCCTGCTTTCAAGACTGAGGGTATCAAGTCGTTCACAAGCTGGGGGAATTTTTCTCTCAGACCGTCGATGAGCATGTTGAACTCTCTGGATCCCAGCAGATCTGCAGCGTTTTTCTTCAAAGTCTCCGTCAGATGTGTTATGAAGACCGTCGGTGGATCGACCACCGTGTAACCGAGCCTGACAGCCTCTTCCTTACGGGATGGGTCTATCCAGAACGCCTGCAAACCGAAGGCGGGTTCTTTCACGGCGATTCCAGGAATTTTCTCGGTCGCGGTACCTGGATTAATCGCCAGCAACCTGTTGGGTATCAACTCGTAACGCGCGACTTCCGCTCCCCTTATCCTAATGAGATATTCGTTTGGTTTCAAAAGTACGCTGTCCCGCACCCTGATCGGTGATACAACCAGGCCAAGATCGTAGGCGAGCTGTTTTCTCACCATGGCGATTCTCTCGAGGAGGTCTCCCCCTTGCGAAGGATCAGCGAGAGGGATCAATCCGTACCCTATTTCGACTTCGACGGTGTCACTCTGAATCACTTCCGCTATTTCCTGCGGGCTAATCAAAATCGGCTTTGATGGTGCAGGAGCAGCAGCCGCAGCGGCGGGAGCAGCAGGCGCAACGCGCCTGGGTGCGGCTCTGAAAGAATAGTAGGCCAGAGCGAGAAAGACGGCGCCTATGATGGAAGCGGTGATCGGCAACGGTGTGGCCAGACCCAGAAACAGCAGTATGAAACCGGTTATCATGATGACTTTTCGCTCGCTGGAAAGTTCTCGCACCAGATCCTGACCGAGGTTCTCCCTGGCGGCAGCTCTGGAGACCAGAATGCCCGTTGCTGTTGAAACCAGCAGGGCCGGGATCTGTGTCACAAGGCCGTCTCCAACGGTCAGGAGCGCATAAACTTGTGCGGCCTTGGCAAAACTCAAATTGTGCTTCAGCACGCCGATCAGTATGCCTCCGATTATGTTGACCAGGACTATTATGATACTCGCGATGGCGTCGCCCCTCACGAATTTGGACGCACCGTCCATCGCTCCATAGAAATCTGCCTCTCGCCTTATGAGCTCTCTCCTTCTTCGTGCCTCCTCTTCAGTGATCAAACCCGCGTTCAGATCGGCATCAACACTCATCTGCTTGCCCGGCATCGCATCCAGTGTGAACCTCGCCGCGACTTCAGCTATGCGTTCGGCACCGCGAGTTATAACGATGAACTGTATGATGACGAGTATCAGGAATATGATCAATCCGACGATGTAGTCACCCCGGACAACGAACTCCCCGAACGTTCTTATGACCCTGCCTCCGAACTTTTCTCCTTCGAGCAGAATCAACCGCGTTGAGGCAACGTTCAGCGCGAGGCGAAACAGAGTGATTATGAGCAGAAGTGTCGGAAAGGAGGACATGTCGAGCGCGTGCTTCACGTACATTGAGGACAGCAGGACGATCATCGACAGTGCGATGTTGAGCAGCTGGAAAAAATCCAGCGCGAAGTCTGGAATAGGGATTATCATCAGAAGAACGATCGCCACAACTGCAACGGCTACGAAAACATCCAAGTGTTTCACGTTTTCGCTCCCTTAACATCAGATTATATCAAGTTACCTCAGCGAGTAAACGTATGCGAGGATCTCTGCCACGGCTCTGTAAAGATTTGGAGGGATCTGTTCACCCACCTCGCAACTTTTGAAAAGCTCCCACGCTACCTGGGGGTTTCTAACGATGGGGACACCACTCTTGGTAGCTATCTCAACGATCTTTTTTGCAACTTCATCTGCTCCCTTTGCGATGACTTCCGGTGCTTCCATATTTTCAGAATCGTACTGCAGAGCGACGGCGACGTGCGTCGGGTTCGTGATCACAACGTCCGCTTCGGGAACCTTCTGTAACATCCTGCTCCTCGCGAGCCTCATCATGATCTCGCGTTGACGTCTCTTCACTTCCGGGTTACCTTCAACTTCCTTGAATTCTTCCTTCAATTCCTGCCTGGTCATGCGCAGACTCTTTTCGAATTCCCATCTCTGGAAAAGATAGTCAACCAGTGCCAGGACCAGCATCGCTATGGCACAGCGCAGCATCAGCGTGCTGACGAGATCCGCGAGGTACCAGACCGAAGCGTGCGGTTCAACATCGGAAAGTCGAGGCAATTCACTGTAACGCTGCTTGATCAGGCTGTACGACACGTAGCCCACGATGGCAAGTTTGACGATCGTCTTGAAGAGTTCAAAGAGATTCCTTAAAGAGAACATTCTTTTCAAACCATCGATCGGGTTGATCCTGTTCAGGTCAAACTTCAGGGGTTTGAAAGAGAACAAAAACTTCGTCTGCAGAGCACCTACGATTATGCTTACCAGCGCCACGATGGACATCAGGAGAATCAGAAGAACAAGGGGATCTCTAAAAAGGTGGAATACGAAACTTGATAACGTTTCTTCGTCCACAGGTTCAAGTGAGAAAAAAGGTACGGACGCGTTCATCAATGTTCTACTGAGCTGCGGCAGAAGAAGTTTCAAAGCAATGGTCGCAGCAAGAAAGCCCACCGCCATGTTCAACTCACGCGATACAGCTACCTGACCTTCCTCTCTCGCCTTTCTTCTGCGCCTCGGGGTGGGTTTCTCGGTTCTGTCCGGATCGGCAAAAAGCTGAAGATCAATGTTCAGCGGTTCATGAAAAACTCTATGAAATTGATCATCTTCTCTGCCAGCTGAGTGCTCATCTCTGCCCATATACCTATCATTCCCACCATCAAGAGCATACCAACGAGAACTTTCAAAGGCAAGCCCACCATGAACACGTTCATCTGGGGAACCAGTCGGGACAGAATGCCCAGTGCAACCGAAACGATCAGCATGAATCCGATCAGGGGCATACCGAACTTGAACGCGATCACGAAGCTTTCAGAAATTTTGTTGATAATGATATCCAGAAAATTCAATCTTTCCAGAGAATCCGTGAGTGAAAAGTGCTTGAACGAATCGACGATCGCCTGATAGAGAAGCAAATGCCCCTTTATCGTGACGAAGACAAACAGACCGATCGTGTACAGCAGTTCCCCATGCAGTGGTACTTCTTCACGCTGCGGATCGAACACGGAAGACATGGCGTACCCCATCTGTGTACCGAAAACTTCTCCAGCCAGGCTCAGGCCCGAGAGCGGTAGCAGCGCCAGAAATCCCACGACCAGACCGTAGAGGTAATTGTTGAGCATTGCGAGTACGAGTGATAGAACCGGAACGTCCAGAGGAACCACCTGTTGTAGCGCGGGTACCACCAGCCAGCTCAAGAATACGGCGAGAAGCGCCTTCACCTGCACAGGTAGAAACCAGTCTCCAAAGAATGGTGCGACTGTGAACATCCCGGCTATCCTGGTCAGAGCCAGAACCCAGACGAGGAATTTCTCCTGAACGAATTCGTAGAGGTTCAGATCATATCATCCCCATGAATTTTTCCATGACTTCCTGCGTGTATTCGACGAGCTTTTGAAGCATCCACGAACCGAGCAACATGATGGTGAGGAATGTCAGTATTATCTTCGGCGCAAAGGTCAGCGTTTGTTCGTGTATCTGTGTGGCTGCTTGCAACACACCGATGATCAAACCTGCGATCAGGCTCACCAGCAAGGGTGGAGTTATCAAGATCAGTATGAGCTCGATACCTTCTTTGACCACATCGACAAAAACGTCTATCGTCAAGAGTATCACCTCGCGAAGCTCTTGATCAGACCAGCAGCCAGCAGGTCCCAACCGTTCACAGCAACGAACAGCAGAACTTTGAATGGCAGGGAAATCAGCACGGGTGGAATCATGATCATACCCATCGAGAGGAGCACGCTCGCAACAACCATATCTATCACGATGAAGGGTATGTAGAGCAGAATACCCATCTTGAAACCGATCTCCAGTTCACCAAGCACGAAAGCGGGTATGATCACAGTGTTTGGAGCTTCCTCTATGCGGTCCAGTTTCAGACCAACGTTGGAAGCGAGCAAGAAAACGTTGTCTTCGTTGTGATGATTCTTCAGCTCGTTGATCATGAACTCTCTCACACGGTTCATCGTTCGGTCGAACATTTCTTGATAACCTATTTTGCCGTTCAGGTACGGCGTGAGGGCGTTGTTGTAGATGTCGTTCCACACCGGTTGCATTATGAAGAAGGTCAGGAACAGGGCAAGACCGATGAGCACTTGGTTGGGTGGAGTTTGTCTGGTACCGAGCGCGTTTCTCAGGAACGAAAAGACGACGATGATGCGTGTGAACGATGTGAACAGAACGAGTATGCTTGGTGCAAGGGTGAGAACGGTTAATATGAGGAGTATCTCAAGTGTGACGACCAGATCGCGCTCGTTCTGCGGGGGGGAAACTCTTATGCTTATCGATGGAAAAGGCACTTCCTCTTGTGCGTAGGAAAGGCTCGCGAGCAGGAACAAAAGCAAGATCAACCATTTCTTCATTCTCTATCTTCCCTGTCACGCTCTTGCATTTTTGAAAGCTTTTTGAAAAAGACCTTCGAGAATGACTCTTTCGCTTCTATGCGGCTGATTTCTTGCTCCGATAGTTTCTTTAACACGCTGCAGCTGGAATGCGAAACCAGAAGATAGTAATACTCATCCAGTACTTTGACTAGAACTATAGACGTATTCCTGTCGATGTAGTGTTTCTGGAGCACCTGAACATCCTTTGAAAAAGCGAAAGGAACACGTCTTCTCACAAAGATGTACATCACATAAAGCAAACCGATCAGAATACCCAGGGCGAGAAGGAATTGAAGCACCAGCTTGCTTATCTTCCCACACCCTCAGCTCAGTTTTTGTAAGGCTTCGATCACCCTGCTGTGCTGGAAAGGCTTTACGATGAAGTCTTTTGCCCCAGCCTGGATCGCTTCGATGACCATCGTCTGTTGACCCATGGCGCTGCACACGATGATCTTTGCATTCGGGTCGAATTCTCTGATTTTCTTGATCGCCGTGATACCGTCCATCTCAGGCATCGTTATGTCCATGGTGACAACGTCGGGTTTCAACTCTTTGTACTTTTCAACTGCTTCAACGCCGTTTGCCGCTTCTCCGACGACCTCATAGCCAGCTTTTGTGATTATGTCCTTCAGGAGCATCCTCATGAAAGCAGCATCATCCACTATGAGCACTCTCTTTGCCATTCCGTTAACCTCCCCGCACTCTTTAAGAAGACATTGTCAATTCTTCGAGGATCTTTCCCAGATTGAGGTGAACTATCAACTGTTCTCCTCTCTTGATGATCCCCCTGGACTTTTCGCCGAAACTCTCGAACCTGTGAATCTTTTCCACATCTTCACTTCTCACTCTCATCACACCTCTGACCCTTTCGACCAAGAATCCCGTCTCGAGGTCTTCGTAGTTCACCACGACGATTTTTCCCTGTGAACCGTTTTCAAGGGTCAAACCGAGTGTGGAAGCGAGGTCTATGACCGGTACGATCCGTCCCCTCAGGTTCATGACTCCGAGAACGTTCTTCTTGGCACGCGGAACAGGTGTTATATCCGTTTTTTCTATCACAATGCTTACATGTTCCACATCGAACGCCATTTCTTGACTACCAACGCTGAAAACGAAGACTTCGAATTCCGAAAGGTTAGCCATGCTTTCCCTCCTCAGACGATGTTTGATACGTCGAGTATCAAGGCTATGCTTCCATCACCGAGTATGGCACCACCGCTGAATATTCTCACATCGTTGAAAATCTTTCCGAGCGACTTTATCACGATGTCTTCCTGACCTATCAGCGAATCGACAACGAGACCATATTTTCTGTTTCCAACGCGCACGATCACCGTGTTGTAGTAAGGTTCTTCCCTGTGACCATCGAGGCCGAAGATTTCCCACAACTTGACCAGCGGGATTATCTCTCCACGTATGACGGTAACAAGTTTGTTCTGCAGTTTCTGTACCTTGTCCAACGGAACGTTGAGAGTACTGTCTATGTTCGCGATTGGGATGGCATAAACGTAGTTGTTGACCGTTACGAGTAGCGCTTGAATTATCGCCAGTGTCAACGGTAATCTTATGGTCACCGTCGTTCCTTTATCTTTGACACTTTCTATCTTCACTGTCCCATTCAAGGACTCAACAACGCTCCTCACCACATCCATCCCCACGCCCCTGCCAGAGAGCTCGGTAGCTTGAGACTTCGTCGAGAACCCTGGCAGGAAAAGGAATTCGAAGACTTTCTCATCCGGCAGACTCTCCGCTTGAGCTTCACTTATCAAACCCTTTTCTATCGCTTTTCTGAGCACGGCTGTTCTGTCGATCCCTCTTCCGTCATCCTTCACTTCGATGACCACGTTGTTGCCCTCATGGCGCGCCGACAAAATCACCGTGCCCACAGGAGGTTTACCTTTCGCGATACGTTCTTCTTTGGTTTCTATTCCATGGTCTATGGCGTTCCGCAGCAGGTGTACGAGCGGTTCACCGATGTCTTCAACAAAAGTTCTGTCGAGTTCGGTATCCTCTCCTTCGATGATGAAGTTTATCTCTTTGGAAAGCTGTTTCGCCAGATCACGAACCATTCGAGGAAATCTGTTGAAAACGAATGCAATCGGAACCATTCTGATCTTCATGACCACGTTCTGTAAATCCAAAGTGATTCGGTTCAACTGTGAGAGGCTCTCGTCTACTTCTTTTATGTTGTACTTTCTGAGCGTGTCCGAGATCCGGCTTCTGGCTATGACCAGTTCACCCATTAGGTTCATCAGAGTGTCTAACTTATCGATATCCACACGGACCGTTTGAACGAGCCTTCTTCTTTGAGAAACCTTTTGTTCCGGTTCCTTTTCCCTGATGGTCTCAAGCTGTGTGGGTACTTCCTTCTTCTCTTCTTCTATTTTTGTTTCTTGCGCTCTCATCAGCGGCACCACTGTCACTCTTTCAATCTCTGATATGGAAATTATCATCTTGTGCAAGGCTTCGGCGTCTTGCTTGCTGATCACAACGAGCTCAACTTCCCTGTCGAATTTTTCCTGTTCTATGTCTTCCACCGGCGGAATGCTGCTCAGAATCTGCCCTCCCGAGTCTTCTATGGCTTTGAACACCATGTACATCCTGACAGCTTTCATGAGCGTTCCTTCCGCAAGTGTTACCTTCAATCTGAACGCGTTGTAACCTTCCTTCGATGCCTCTTTTATGACTTTCATCACCGAGTCGCTCACAACTCCGGATTCTTTCTTTTCTTCAGGAGGCAGTGTTTTCTCTTCAGGCTTTGCAACTTTTTCCTCGGGTACTACTTCGAACGAATTCATCAAGTTTTTCAAATCTTCTTCGTTCACCTGGTCGCTACCACTCGATGCGATGCTATTCACCATTTTATCCACCGTGTCGACACCCGCAAACAATCTGTCGAGCAGTTCTGAAGTCAGTTTGACTTTCTTGGACCTCACCTTGTCCAAAAGTTGCTCCATCTTGTGGCACAGTTTCGACATGTTCTCAAAGCCCATGGTACCGGCCATGCCCTTCAACGTGTGCAGGGCCCTGAACGTTTCATTTATAGTTTCCTCATCTTCGGGATTCTTCTCGAGCTTCAGCAAGGAATCGTTGAGACTTTGAATGTACTCTCTACTCTCATCGATAAAAATGCTGAGATATTGTTCGTTCATGTGAATTCCTCCTAGGTTTTCTTTATCAAACTATATCATACCACGCACACAGTTCAACAATAAAAACAGCGCGTGCGTTGTGACTCTGGCTCTGAAGATGTTTCTTTCTTGAGGGTAAAAGATTTTTTCAACATAGTCTCTTTGACCATCCGTGACGCAGAAATACGCTG
Source organism: Thermotoga sp. Ku-13t (assembly GCF_011057685.1). Classification (NCBI taxonomy): domain Bacteria; kingdom Thermotogati; phylum Thermotogota; class Thermotogae; order Thermotogales; family Thermotogaceae; genus Thermotoga; species Thermotoga sp. Ku-13t. The sequence continues at coordinate 245,301 of NZ_LNFY01000010.1, forward strand.
TACCAATGGGTTTCTCCTCGCTTCCGCCGGTTGGCCCCGCAATGCCAGAAACCGCGACCGCCAGATCGCTGCTTGTGAGTTTCTTAACACCGTGTGCCATTTCTAAAACACACTGTTCACTGACCGCCCCGAACCGCTCGATCGTTTCTTTGCGAACCTTCAACGCTTTAACTTTAACCGAGTTGTCATACGCCACAACACCGCCAACGAAAACTTGCGAAGCCCCGGGCAAGGAAACTATTTTCGAGCTAACAAGACCTCCAGTGCACGATTCCGCGACCGAGAAAGTCAACTTCCTCCTCTTCAGTTCTTCGAACAGAGCTTTCTCTACGCTCGTTTCTCCATAGCCTATGAAATTCTGCCGGAATTTCTCCTCGAGTTTCTGTGAAAGCTTCTGTGCTTCGTCGAAACAGTCCAGATGCGCAGTGAGCCTTACCCACACACCCTCGCCAAAGGACGCCTGCGTAGCGATCTTCACGCATCTTTTCACTGCGGCATCCGTCATGAACTGGTCCAGAACCGATTCCGGAACACCAAAGAACAACATCTTTATGGTCTTGAGGTCCTGTTCCGTCTTTAACTGTTCCAGAACGCTGTCCAGCATTGGCCTCATTTCCTGAGGCGGGCCAGGTAGGAGTACGATCTTTTTCCCTTCGAATTCGATCAGCTGACCAGGAGCGGTACCCACGGGGTTGGGGATGATCCGGGCGCCCTGGATCACGAGGGCCTGCCTTTCCAGGTTTTTTGGCAAGGCGCTGTAATAGCGGGAAACTTTTTCATAGATCTTTCTTTTGATCTGTTCGTCAACAATCAGCTCGCGTGCCAGTGAACTGGCAATTGCTTCCCTCGTCCTGTCGTCCTCTGTTGGCCCCAGACCCCCGCTCACTACTATGACGTCGCAACTTTTCAACAGCCGCTGTATTTCTTCTTTGATTGAGTCCTCCTCGTCATCGACACTGATCACTTTTTTGACCGTGTAACCATTCTCTACGAGCTTTCGGCAGATGTACTGGGCGTTTGTGTTGAGGATGATACCTTCGACGATCTCGCTGCCTATGGTCAGTACCGCCGCTGCTTTCAGATAGACCCCTCCGAATAAGGATTATACCTTTCTTTTCCTAACCGTGCTCAGCAGTGGCGGTACTAACAGCACGGAAAGTATCAAAACGAACAAGACCAGCGAAATGGGACGGGTCAAAAACGGGAGAAAATCCCCTTTGGTCTTGATCAAACCAACTCTCAGGTTGTCTTCGATCGTCCTGCCAAGGATCAATCCCAGAATCATGGGGGCAAGTGGTACTCTCAGTTTCTCGAATGCATAGCCTATCAGTCCGAAAACGAACATTACATAAACATCGAACACACTGTTTCGCAATGCGTAAGAACCCACGATACAGAAAATCGTCACCGCGGTCATCACAAGACCTGCTCTGAGCCTCACAAACAGTGAGAATGCCTTTATCCCGAGCCAGCCTACTGGAATTAGCAATATCTGTACCAAGACAGCAACCGTGAACAACTGTATCACGAGATCTCTGGATTGCGTGAAGATCATGGGACCGGGTCTCAGACCGTACATAAGCATCGCACCCAGTACGATCGCGGTGATCGAGTCTCCAGGTAAGCCGAACACGAGAGCAGGAATCCATGTTCCACCGATTGCAGCGTTGTTCGCACTCGTGGGTGCGATAACTCCCCGCACACTACCTGTGCCCAACTCTCCGTCTTTCGAGAAGTTTTTCTCCACACCATACGACACCCACGCTGCTACATCAGCCCCCGCCCCAGGAAGGGCGCCTATGAAAGTTCCTATCAGAGCTCCACGAATGACGGTAAACTTGTATTTCCAGATGTATCTGAACGCCTCTCTCAGGTCTGTCTTTGCCGTTTCTCGAACAGCTGAAAGTTGAAGCTGGCTCCTTTCAGTTACTTTCTTAAAAACTTCAGATAATCCAAACAAACCTATCATCGCGGGTATGAAGCTCACACCGTCCATCAACTCTGTGACACCGAAAGTGAACCTCGGATAACCTGTTGTCACGTCTATACCAATCGTCGAAATGAGCAAACCAAGCGTGGCAGACATCAATCCTTTGATCGTATTGCCTTTACTCAGCACTGCCGCCATGCTTAGGCCGAAAATTCCAAGCCAGAAGTATTCAAAATGAGTGAATCTTAGTGCGAATTTTGCAAGCGGTGGAGAAACCGTTATGAGTATCAGAACACCTATCAGGCCTCCGAGTGCAGAGCAGAAAAGGTCTAACGTGAGGGCGAGCGAACCTTTCCCTCTTTTGCTCAGTTCAAATCCATCAAGTATCGCCGCGCCGGATGCGGGGGTGCCTGGGATTCTCAGAAATGTAGCAGGGATATCGCCAGCGAAAATCGCTGAGAATGAAACACCCAGAACCATTGCGAGCCCCGCTATAGGTTTCATGTAGTAAGTGAGAGGAATTATCAGAGCGACAGCCATTGTCGCTGTCAAACCAGGAACAGCTCCCACAAAGACTCCAAAAAGCATTGACAACAAGAGAGGAAACAGAACATCGGGTTTCAGAACCGAAGCAAGTTGCATGTTTTCACCTCAATCCTGTAAGTAACATTCCTTCAGGTAGAGGGATCTTAAACAGGACACGAAAGATTAAGTGAACAGTCGAGGTGACGATTAATGAAAAAATCAAAGCTTCGTACCACTTCGACTTCAGAATAATCAACGAGAGAAAGGATAACACGCTCAAGGCGAGAAAGGTTCCTACGAAGTTGGCAAAGGGAAAGAAAAACAGGACCACCGTGCAGAACCACAAAATATTCAACAGGCTCTTTGTATCGATTGTGTGTTTCTCTTTCTTGGACTCCTTCCTGTGCAAGAAGTATTCGACAAAAAAATACACAGCGAAACACAAAAGGATGATTGCGAGAACTCGAGGAAAAAAGCTAGGGCCAGGTAACCGAGTTTGCCTGACCACGAAATGTGGAAACTTTCGACTGTAAAGTAGAACAAAAATTGAAATGAAAGCCAACACACAACCCAGTATGAGATCGTAAAATATCATAGCAATCTACCCCTCAGGAGAAGCGATGGCCCCGAAGGGCCATCGCAAGTCATTTTTGCAGGTATCCTCCGAGTTCCAGAACTCTCTTCCAGGCCTGATCCTGTTGCTTAACAAACTCGTAGAATTCTTGACCTCTTCTGATCTTTATACCGAACCCGTTTGTTTGCATGAAGTTCTTGAAAGACTCACTGTTCGCTATCTCGACGATGGCATCTTCCAGGATTTTCTTGATCTCATCTGGTGTTCCTTTCGGCACGGCGATTCCACGCCATGTACCGGCGCTCCAGTTTATACCAAGCTCCTTGAGTGTTGGCACATCCGGAAACAGAGGATGGCGTTCATCAGCCATCACAGCGAGTGCTCGAGCTTGACCACTTTGAATCTGCGAAACAGCCTCGGCTATGGAGCACGTCACTACATGAACGTGTCCTCCAAGAAGCTCTACCAGACCCTGTGCGGCACCCGTTGTTGGGACCCACGTGACGGCATCTGGTGAGATACCAGCTGCATCTAACATACCAATCCTAGCAAGATCCCATATCCCACCAGCTGCGGTTCCTGAGAACAGATATTTACCAGGATTCGCCTTGATATCGTTCAGCAGATCGTGTAGTGTTTTCCAGGGTGCATCCGCTTTCACGATCACACCCGCAGGATCTTCGTTGAGCTGTGCAATATAGTCGAAAGCTTCGAAGGTCAGGTCAGTCAATCCCATCCAGTGCATGGTAGCAATCTCCAGCGTAACGAGTGTGAGGGTATATCCATCTGGAGCAGCGTAAGCACCGGCAGCATGCCCGACAGCTCCCCCTCCACCGGTTCTGTTGACTACGGTGAAGGGTTGTCCGAATTTCTTCGACAACTCATCTGCGAGAAACCTGGCGAGCCTGTCAGTACCTCCACCAGCACCCCATGGACAGATGATCGTTACCGGTTTTCTGGGATAATTCGCTGCGAAGACAACGAACAGAACCGACAACAACAGCACCAACGTCAGTAACTTTTTCACCACACTCACCTCCCACTCATTTCCCTTCTTGCCTCTTTGATGAGCTCAACAAAACGTTTTGCTCTTTCTTTGATTTCGTCTTTGCTCCCCTTCGTCAATCCTCCACCCACTCCAACTGCTGCGGCACCAGCCTTGATCCACTCTTTGACGTTTTCGAGTTCGATGCCGCCCGTGGGCAGGAGTTTCGCCTGTGGCAATGGTCCGTGTATCGCTTTGATGTACCCAGGACCAACCGCGGAAGCTGGAAACAGCTTGATCAACTCACAACCAACTTCCAGGGCCTTGACAATTTCTGTCGGTGTGAACGCACCCGGGATGTAAGGTACGCGATGTTTGTTGCAGAGCAGGGCTGTTTCCTCTGACAGGTTTGGAGCGACGATATACTTCGCACCGGCTTCGATCGCGATCTTTGCAGTGTATGGATCCAGAACCGTACCCGCACCGAGCAAGATTTCGTCACCAAGTTCTTTCGAAAGCTGACTGATCACCTCAACGGCCCTCGGTACACTGAACGTTACCTCGATGGCAGTAATACCACCTTCTTTGCAGGCTCTACACACTTCGATTGCTCTCTGTGGGCTTTCTACTCTGATGACGGCAACAATCCCGGTTTCGATGATCTTCTCAACGATGCCGTTCATCTCACATCCACCCCTTTTGAAGAGTTCGAAACTATTATAAATCTCATCCTTAGGAAATAGCAAATGAATTAACTGTAAGTAAAAACAAGTGTCGCCGTCACCGCGGTTCCAAACTTTAAGGAAGCTGGAAGTATAATTCGATACGGAGGTGCCCCGCTTGTTATATGCACTAGTGGGCTACGGAATAAGCAACAGAGCGCTCTGCAAGTTGTTGAAACGCATGGGCCATGAAGTTTTCGTGAGCGAGACGAGGATTTTGAGTGAAGAGGAAAAGCGTGAACTTTGCGAGATGAACGTGGAGTACGAGGAGAATGGTAACACGGAAAGAATGTTGAGCGCAGACTGGATCGTGGTCAGCCCGTCTGTCAAGCCGGACCATCCGATCGTTTCGAATGCACGGGAAAAGGTCGTCACGGATCTGGATGTAGTGTTGAATGTTCGAAAGCCAGCGTTCATAATAGCGATCACTGGTACGAATGGAAAGACAACCACCTGCGGCATGCTGGCGCACGTGCTGAACAAGCTTGGCAAGAAGGTCACCGTGGCAGGCAACATCGGTAATCCTGTCGCCAACGTCTTCGACCAGCAGCTCGATTATCTTATCCTCGAGATCAGCAGTTTTCAGTTGTTTTGGTCAAAAAACCTGCCTGTAGATGTGGGGGTCATTTTGAACATAGAACCGAACCATCTCGACTGGCATCCAAACTTCGATCATTATGCTCAGAGCAAGCTCAAGCTGTTCACGTTCGCTGAGAAAAAGTTCATCGGAGAAGGTTATCTGAGGTTTGTCAAAGATGAGCGGAACGTACATGCCATTCCTGCCGTTCATCCTCTGGGCAGAGATAGAGTGATTTTCCGTGGCCAGACTTACCCCCTTCAAAAAGAGTCGATCATGACTTACCAGAACTTGCAAAACCTCTCTGCTGTGATCACTGTCATGGATTTTCTCGGATTTGAGCTGAACGAAGTTTTGAGAGCACTCGAAGATTTTGATCTTCCACCGCACAGGATGCAACTTGTCGCTGTGATAAATGGCGTGCGATTCGTCAACGATTCAAAATCGACGAGCGCAGCTGCAACAATCGCCGCACTGGGAAACTATGAAGATGGTAAAGTCATACTGATCCTCACCGGAAGGGGCAAGAATGAGAGTTACGATGTGCTGGTCGAACAGATCAAAAGAAAAGCGAAGCATGTGCTGTTGTTCGGTGAAATTGCATCGCTCATAGCCCCCCTTTTGAAGGTATCGGGTGTACCATATTCAGTCGTGGGCAACATGGAAGAGGCCGTGATCAAAGCTTTCCGAGTAGCCGATCAAGGAGATGTAGTTTTGCTGAGTCCTGCCGCGGCGAGCTTTGATCTGTACAGAAACTACGAAGAGCGTGGAGAACATTTCGTTCGGGTGGTACAATCTCTTAAGGAGGGCATTTAGTGCCGAGTCATGCGCTCGCACTTTTGATCATAACGGCCGTTTTGATCGCGGTGGGGCTGGTTGTCATCTCGAGCCTTGAAGCGTCCGCAAAAATGAGTCTTTACGGCGGTGCTGCGCGTGAAATCTTTCGTTCGCACGTAACAAAGCTCATCATAGGAGTAGTGTTGTTGATCATCACAAGCTTCGTCGATTACAGATACCACGAAAAATACGCCTGGTTTTACTACATGCTTGCGGTCTTTCTCCTTCTGTTACCTTACGCGTTCCCACCTGTGGCGGGTTCTCGACGCTGGATCCTTCTGGGTAGCTTCAGTTTTCAACCTTCCGAATTTGCCAAGTTCGCGATGATCGTCTGCTGTGGCGTTTACATAAAAAAACATCAGGACCGGATGCGAAGTTTTGTTGATGGTTTTCTGAAACCTTTTTTGATGGTGATCCCGATACTGATACTTGTATTTCTTGAGCCGGATTTGAGTAGTTGTTTGGTTATAATGCTCGTCGTGATGTTGATGCTCTACTCTCACGGTACCAGATTGATTTATGTTCTTTCGACGCTGGCTTCACTCGGGTTCCTCTTCTTCGCTGCGCAAAAGTTTGGCATTTTCCTGAGGGATTACCAGATTTCGAGGTTGAAGGCGTTCTTCGCAGGAGACCTGCCTGATCAAGTCATGCAGGCTGTGCGTGCGCTCAAAGAAGGTGGTCTGGTCGGTAAAGGTGTCGGGCTTGGTGAAGTGAAACTCTCTGTGCCGGCCGTTGTTACGGACTTTGTGTTTGCGGCGATAGGTGAAGAGCTCGGGCTGGTAGGCATAATCGCTGTGGTTCTGCTCTTCTTCCTGTTGGTGTGGACGATGCTCAAGCTGGTCGAATCTTCCAGAGATGTGTTCGTGACTTCTTTCGTCTCGGGATTGTCTTTGCTCATAATGGTTCAAGTCCTAGTGAACCTCGGTGTGGTGGCTGGAATGTTTCCGGTCACGGGCGTAACACTGCCCTTCATCAGTTACGGTGGAAGCTCTATGACGGTGATGATGGCGAGCCTTGGAGTTATAGTCAACATGGCAACCAGTGGGAGTGAAGCTGGATGAAGATCTTGGCCGCTGGCGGTGTCACGGGTGGGCATCTTTATCCTGCTCTGGCGATTTTGGAGGAGCTTTCCAAACACACAGAACTGAATGTGGTATACTTCTGCACTCTGACAGGTATCGAAAATAGAATCATCCCTCGAGAACATCCGGAGTATAAGCTCGTGAGGCTGGACGTCTCTGGTTTGGAGAGGCCGCTGTTCAAACTATCGAACGTAAAGAGGGTATTGAAAATCATTAAGAGTAAGAGTATTATTGCATCGGAAGTGAACGGGTCAAATTGCTGTCTCGTGACCGGTGGTTATGTGTCGTACCCGGTCGGTTCTGTCTGTGGAAGGAGAAGAGTACCTCTCTACATTCAGGAACAGAACGTTGTACCAGGAATAGCGAACAGGACTCTCGGCAGGTACGCGAGCAAAATATTCGTTGGTTTCGAAGAAGCAATAGCTGGTTTCCCCAGATCTGTGAGGGACAGGATAGTGGTCACTGGCAATCCGATAAGGATCACGAGCGTGGGACAGAGTTCGTTCGGGGAAGGCTATGTGCTCGTTCTCGGGGGAAGCAGGGGGAGTGCTCTCATCAACGCAGTCATGGAGAAGGTATACCAGGAGGAGAAACAATTGAAGTTCGTTCACAGCACAGGCGATCCCGACTGGACGAGGAGACTTTCAGTTTTCGAAAACGTGCTCGCCGTCGATTACATTTACGACATGACTTCTGCGTGGCGTGGTGCGGTTGCTGCTGTGTGCCGGGCAGGAGCTCTAACGGTGAGCGAATTACTCCATTACGGTGTTCCAGCAGTTCTCATACCATGGGAAGGAGCGGCTGAAGGCCATCAGGTGCGGAACGCACAGTACGTTGCGAAGATCAAGCGGGGTATGATCGTCAGAGAGAACGAAGTGACCCCCGGAACGGTTCTGAAAGCGATCAGGAATGTTCTGGATCTGGGTAAAGTGGCCGAACGTGAGACGAACCCGGCGAGCACGATAGCAAAAATCATTTTGGAGGAATGTGTATGAGAATCCATTTTGTTGGAATCGGTGGTGTGGGGATGAGTTCTTTGGCCATCCACTGTCACCTTGTGGGTCATGACGTGTATGGTTCAGATATATACAGGAATGAACACATAGAAATCCTTCAGAAACTGGGTGTGAAGGTCTTTCTGGGACACAGTCGTGAGAACTGGCTCGATCCCGACCTGCTGGTTCACACTCCAGCTGTCAGTTCGAACAATCCAGAGCTTTTGAGGGCACGTGAGGAAAACGTCCGAATCATCACGCGCTTTGATCTGTTGAAGCAGCTTGTGGAAGGTTCCGTTCAGTTCGCGATCACCGGCTCAGATGGGAAAACGACTACGACGGCCATGCTCGCACATGTTCTCAAGGCGCTCGGGAAGGATCCAACGGTGTTTCTGGGAGGCATCAACCCGTCACTCGAGTTCGGAAACTACAGGAAGGGTAATGGCCCGTACGTTTATGAACTCGATGAGAGCCAGCCGAGTTTTTCTTCTTTTCGTCCGACCCACCTCATCATCACCAACGCGAGGAAAGATCATCTGGAAAACTTTCACAGCGACGAGTCGTTTTATCTGTCGTGTTTCGAAACCTTGGCACGCTCTGCCCAGAATGTTGTCACCTTTCAACACGATCAGCTGACGTCCCATCTGGGTCACCACACGTTCGGTGTCAGTGAGGGAACTTGCACCCTGCTCGACAGAAAGGCTGAACGTTTTGAACAGGTTGCTCAAATCAAGCTGGATGGAAAGATCTACACCTTGAGGCTCAGAATACCTGGTTTTCACAACATTTTGAATGCAATGGCGGTTGTGACCTTGCTCTGGGCTGCTGGTTTCGATCCTTCAGATACGGTCCAGGCTCTTTCAAGTTTCGTCGGTACGTACAGGAGGTTCACCGTTACGACCATAGATGAATCGAGAAACATATACGTGGTGGACGATTATGCACACACCCCGGACGAAATCGCGTGGTTGATCAGAACGTCCCGCGAAGTGTTTGCCGGCTTGAAGCAGGTTATGATATTCCAGCCACACCGCTACACGAGGCTTGCCAGGGAGGATGGAAACTTCGCCAAGGCTTTGATGGAGGCCGATGAAATATACGTTGCAGAGGTGTACAGTGCTTTTGAGCAAGCTCTGCCCAACGTTTCTGCGCGAATGATAGTGGATGGTCTGAAAAATTACGGCAAGGACGCGAAGTACTTCTCGTCGATCGAGGAGCTTTTGAAACAAATAAAACCCGCACCGAACACGGTGTATCTCTTCGTCGGTGCGGGCGACATAATAGATTATTCCCGAAAGTTCGTCAGGAACATTACCTCAACCTAATGATCTTGGATCCAGCGCGTCTCTCAGCGCATCCCCAACGAAGTTGAATGCGAGGACCGTTATGAAGATGAACACACCCGGTATGAGCAACCACGGGGCTTTCGTTATCACGTACACATCCTGCGCTTGTGCGAGCATCAAGCCCCATGAAGCCTGTGGCTCTCTTATGCCCAGTCCCAAGAAGCTCAGGCCAGCTTCACCGAGTATGTATCCCGGGATCCTCAATGTTGCGTTGACGATCAGATAGGTCGTTGTGTTCGGTAGCACGTGTCTCGTGAGGACCTTCCAGTTCGACAAACCTATCGCGACAGCTGCTTCGACGAATTCCCTTTCTCTTATCGAAAGCACCAGCCCTCTGATGACGCGCGATGTTCCAGCCCAGCCTATGAACGAGAGTATGAAAACGATGAGGATGTAGATCTGTGTGGAGGGTAAATCGAGTGGCAGCACGGCTCTGAGCATGATCATCAGATAGAAGCCCGGGATCGACATGATGATTTCGGCAAATCTCATGAAGGCTTCATCCACCCATCCACCGTAGTAACCAGATATACCTCCAAAAACGAGTGCGAAGGCGATCGTTATGGCAACACCTATCAGACCTATGGATAGAGAGATTCTCGAAGCAAAAACTATCCTTGAGAAAACATCCCTTCCGAACAGGTCGGCTCCCATTATGTAAAGCTTCACAAATTGATTGTTGTCGTAATTGTCCACACCAAAGAGGTGCAATCTCGAAGGTACCAGCCAGAGGAACTTTCCTTCCCAGCTCTTTATGAACCATTTGACGGGATAAATCTTGTAATCGTAATCCAGCACCTTACCCTTCACCATTTCGAACTTTCCATCGCGCTTGACTATAATACTGTCGAGTTGTTCCGTTACCGCAACAGCTTCGATGTCGTACTCGCTTTTCAGGCCGAATCTGTCTTTGTAGGCTTTGAAGAACATTTCCTGAGCCACAGCAGATGTTGTTTCGAAGCGAGACACGCCTTTGTTCAAAATGTCCTCGTTGTAGTTGAGCAGGAAATAGTCAGTCGTCGTGGGGCTCTTTTTAACGTCGTACCATTGACCGTTCACCTTGATGCTTTCTGTCCTGTTGACGGAGAACTTGAAGGATTCGACTCCGTCTTTCCCGAGTTCGTACGTGACAACCGTACCGTCCGCTTTCTGTACCACGAGCCTTCTTGGGAACAACATTTCTTTGTACGTTCTTTCGTAAGTGATCCTATCGACATAGCTCGTTGATGGTAGAACGTACGGCTTCACTTTCTGGCCCTTGTAAGTTCTGTATATCTTTGTCGGAGGAGAGTAAGTGTGCCTCAAAGATTGCTCAGTGGGATTGTAGGGAGACAGAAAATCTGCGAAGAGAGCCATGAGGTACAGGATTATCAGTACCACAAGGCCAGCGATACCAAGTCTATGCTTGAGGAACGCCCTCCAGATGAGCTGACCCCTGCTCAGGTACTTTTCTTCAAAATCAACCGTTTTGTTGTTGTTCAACTTATTATTGTTCTGAGCCACCGTCGCTACCTCCTCAAGTCAAGCGAACCCTGGGATCTACAAGCGCCAGGAGTATGTCAGCCACAAGGTTACCGATCACAAGAAGTACAGCACTGATCAGCCCGCTCGTTATAACGAGATAAAGATCTTTCTGTATCAAAGCTTGATATATGAGTCTGCCCATACCCGGCCAGGCGAATATGTTCTCTATGAACAGCGACCCTCCAAGGATACCAGAGATGCTGAAGCCGAGGAACGTGATCATCGGGTTTATTGCATTTCTCATCGCATGTTTGAATATCACTATCCTCTCAGGCATCCCTTTGGCGCGGGCGAAGGTCACATAGTCTTCGTTCAAAACATCCAGCAAAGATCCTCGCATGTACCTCATCAAACTCGCCATCGAACCAAGTGTTAAAGCAGTTGCCGGTAGCGTCATGTGCCAGAGAAGATCTTTGAACTTCTGCCATGCCGTCATGGTGTTGTGGTCGATCGAGATCATCCCACCGATGGGGAACCACCCCGTACGGGCTGCAAGATACAGCAAAAGGAGTCCCAGGAAGAAAGACGGAACCGCGATGAAGCTGAAAGCGAACACGGTGAGTAACTTGTCCACAAGAGAATATTTTTTCAAAGCAGAGAACGTTCCCAGTGCTATTCCCAAAATCCACGAACCAGCGAGTGAAGTCAATGACAGTGAGAGTGTTGCCGCCACACGCTCCCAGATAAGTTTAGAAACCGGTCTTCTGTAATAGAAGGAATAACCAAAATTACCTCTGATCGCGCCGGAAAGCCACTTGAAGTACCTCACCAGTGGATGCTGGTCCAGCCCCAGTTCTTTTTTCATCGCTTCGAGCGTTTCTTTCGACATGGATGGATCGAGTTTGTACTGATCGAGAAAATCACCCGGAGCAGCCTCCATGATCATGAACACCAGAAAAGAGATGACGATCAATTCAGGTATGGCTATGACCAATCTCCTCGCGATGTACTTCAGCACAGAGTATCACCTCATCGGGAAAGGGGGCAGGTGCCCCCCCAGAGTTCATTTCTTCCAGTAGATCCAGGGCAGCGTCCAGAGCATTCCGCCGAAAGCGGTTGGTTCGATGATGTTCAGATCAGCTTTGTGTGCGTACAGATACAGCTGCTGCACGGTGTAGATGAGAGGCAGATGCTCGGAGACGAGTTCCTGGAATCTCGAGAACAACTCGTAGACTTTCTTCTGATCGAGTATTTTGACATTTTCGGCGAATATTCTGTCGATTTCGAGTTCCCAGTCGGGTGCTTCGTAAATCTCAGGCTTGATCTGTTTTCCTGGTGCTGCGTCTGGATGGAAGTTCCAGAAGTGGAGTGTTCCTTTCTGAGCCCAAACGTTTCTTCCACCTTGCGGTTCGTCCGAACCGGTCAATCCTATAACAATTGCTTCCCAGTCGGTGGTGTTGAGCATCTTGTTCACAAGCAGGTTGAAGTCCAGCGGGACGAACGTGACCTTGATGCCGAGCTTTGCGAGTTCATCTCTGATGATGTTGCACATACCTTCGCGGACTATGTTACCGGCGTTGGTGGACAGGATGAACTCAACCTTGTTGCCTTGTGCATCTATCAGGTTGCCATCTTTGTCCCAGCTGAATCCACCGAGTTGCAGCATCATGCGTGCATAATCCAGATCGTACGGATACTTTCTCAAGGCATCTTCGTTGTAGAATGGTGAGAGCACAGACACAGGACCCCATTGTGCGACTCCAAGGCCCGCCAGGAGCGTGTCGATCATCGCTTCCTTGTCCATTGCGTATGCTACAGCTTTTCTGAAGTATTCGTTCCTGAACCACGACCTCTTCACAGGATCGTTGTGGTTCCAGTTGAACGTGATGAACGTGGTTCCATAAGTGGGGCCACCCGTTCCAACGACCCAGTTCTTCTCTTTGGCCTTGGCCTTGATCTCTGGATAGAACTGAGCCGTCACGCCGTAGATGTCGATCTCACCGTTTTCGAACGCAAGCTTGATCGCGTTGAGATCTGGCAGAATCTTGAAGACGAACTCATCGAGGTAAGGCAGCTGATTACCCTTTGCGTCTTTCTTCCAGTAATACGGATTCCTCACAGCTCTGATGTACTGATCCGGTACGTACTCTACCGGTATGAACGGTCCAAGGCCAACCAACTCTTTGTTGTTGATGGCTTCCACGGTCCATTTCTCGCGGAATGTGCCATCCTTAACCCATTGCTCGGCGATGTGTTTCGGCCAGATGTAGAGCCCACCTATGTACCTGACGGCCAGGCGGAACGGTTCTTCGTAAATCACTCTCACGGTGTAATCGTCGATCTTTTCAGCTCTTGGGAGTCTTCCTTGCGAATCCTTGATGACGTCCTGCGTGCTGCTGGGAATGTCAGGATTGCAGTAAACGTCGTTCACCGTGAAAACAAAGTCATCCGCAGTGAATGGATGTCCATCCGACCACCTGATGCCTTCTCTCAGCCAGAAGGTGACGATCATCTTGCCTTCGTCTGTGAGCTCAACCTCGCAGCGCTTGGCGATGCATGGATGAAGCCTTGCGTAGTTGTCGAGTTCCACCAGTGTCCCACCGTATCCCATGAACAGTGCGATGACATCGGTCGAACTGGTTTCCTTCGCAACGATGTAGTTCATCGTTCTTGGGCCGCTCAGTGTCGCAACTACGATCCCGCCTCCGTACTTTCCAGTGGCGTCTGAACCAAGGTACGGTGTGTTTTCATCGAACCAGACGTACTTCTCTGCCGCGAAGAGCACCACGGCTGAAAGCAGCACTGCAATGAATAAGAACCTCTTCACACTTACACCCCCTCACTTCACCAGGTGGCACGCCACCCAGTGATTGTTTGAAACCTGTATTAGTTGAGGATATTCTTTTTCACAGGTTTCGACCTTGAAAGGACACCTCGGGTTGAAGAAGCAGCCGCTCGGTCTGTTTATGGGGCTCGGTACACCTCCGGTCAGTATGATTCTCTTTCTGGCCCTCTCAACCTTTGGATCGGGTACCGGCGTGGCTGAGAGCAATGCTTTGCTGTAAGGATGAAGGGGTTGTGAGAATATCTCTTCCGAATCACCCATTTCCACTATCCTGCCAAGATACATTATAGCAACTCTATGGCTTATGAACCTCACCAGGCCAAGGTTGTGTGATATGAACAAATAGCTGAAATGGAATCTCTCCTGAAAATCCAGGAACATGTTTATGATCTGAGCCTGCACGGAAACATCGAGAGAAGAGGTAGGCTCGTCCAAAACGAGGAATTCTGGTTGTATCGCTATGGCGCGCGCTATGGCTATTCTTTGACGCTGTCCGCCGCTGAACTGATGTGGATATCTGTCCAGATGGAACGTTTTCAAACCGACCATTTCCATCAATTCTTTCGCTTTTTCGTAAGCTTCCTGCTTCGTCTTCACGATCCCATGGAAGAGCATCGGTTCGGTGACGATTTGACCAACTGTCATTCTCGGATTCAGTGAGCTCATCGGGTCTTGAAAGACGATCTGCATTCTCCTTCTGAAGGGCAGCAGTTCTCTGTAGCTGAGTTTCGAGATGTCTGTTCCATCGAAGAAGATCTGTCCTTCGGTCGGATCGATCAGCCTCAGTATGGTGCGGCCCACTGTGGTCTTGCCGCATCCAGATTCACCCACGAGGGCAAAGGTTTCGCCTTTTTTGATTTCGAAGTCCACACTATCCACAGCTTTAACGTGAGCTACCGTTCTTTTTATGAAGAAGCCCTGTTTTATCGGAAAATACTTCTTCAGCCCGACGACTTTAATGAGTACGTTGTTCTCAGCCACGTTACACACCACCCTCGACAGGATTGAAGCATCTCACGCGATGACCGGGTGACACTTCGACCATGTCTGGGATCCGCTTGGAACATTCGTCGATCGATCTTGGACAACGTGGCAGGAAAGGACAGACCTTTGGTATATCTATCATGCGTGGTGGTTGACCAGGTATCGGTTCGAGCCTTTCGATCTTCTTATCGACCCTTGGAATGCTTCTCAGCAACATGTTCGTGTAAGGATGGACCGGATTGTAGAAGATATCCTCGGCGGACCCTTCTTCCATCTGTTTCCCACCGTACATGACGATGATCTTGTGCGCCATCGAAGCGATCACACCGAGGTCATGTGTGATGAAGATCATGGCCATTTTCAGAGTCTCCTGCAACTGTTTCATGAGCTCGAGTATCTGAGCCTGTATGGTGACGTCGAGTGCGGTGGTTGGTTCGTCCGCTATGAGTATACTCGGATTGCAGCTGAGTGCTATGGCGATGACCACACGCTGTCTCATTCCACCGCTGAACTCAAAAGGATAAGCCTTCATTCTCTTTTCGGGTTCCGGTATCTGAACGAGTTTGAGCATTTCGACGGCTCTTTTGTAAGCTTCTTCCTTGGAGACTTTTTGATGTTGCATGATCGTTTCCATCAGCTGATCCCCGATGGTGTACAGTGGGTTCAAAGAGGTCATGGGATCTTGAAAAACCATGCTGATTTCTTTACCGCGTATGTTGTACATCTCTTTCTCGTCGAGTTTGAGTATGTCCTGTCCTTTGTAAATGACCTGCCCACTCACTATTTTTCCCGGGGGTTTTATCAGGCGCATGATCGATTTGACCGTGACGCTCTTACCAGAACCAGTTTCACCTACTATGCCGAGCACTTCTTGGGGTCTGAGCTCGAAGCTGACGTCGTCGACAGCCGCAACGATACCTTCCTCCATGTAGAAGTATGTCGACAGGTTTTTGATGGTCAGAATGCTGTCCACTCAGCTCCCTCCCGTTTTTTCGAAAAAAACCTGTTCAGTCCTGGGATCGTAAGTAAATATCTTTTGTTCATCAAAAACTACTTCAATCGGTGCGAGCAAGAAGCCATTTTCAAAATAATTATTACGCTGACTCAAAATAGATTCTATCATACCAGCCAGCACATCATCACCTGTGATCCTCAGTTCAATCTTGTGAGTTGAGTCCTGAAAGGCAACTTCGTACGATTTGCTCAGAAATCCTGCAGACGAAGATTTTATGCTCGTTCCAGGAAAGTAAAACAGGATCAGTTCTTCGATTCTCCTGTTGATTCTCTCTTCCCATTCGAGGTGATAGACCATGCCTTTGTAAACGATTCGATTCACTCTAACGACCAGATCCGCTTCCTGTGGCTCGGAGAATGCGTACGATATGCGTCGTTCTTCAAGAATTTTGACCACCACGCCTTTCAAAGGTTCCTCACAGAACAGCTTCAACTTTTGCTCAGAGGTACGAAAAATCACAAGTGCTATGGCGAGAAAAGTCAGAGCAACGATCAGAAAAACCTTACCCCTCACCATCGCTCATACCCTGTAGCTCGAGAAGACTTGCCTCAATTTTTCAAACACGCTCGTGAGTTCTTGCAAACTGTTCGACAGGTTTTGAACACGCTCGGACTGTTCCGCAACGCCCTTCGAGAGTTTGTCAATGTCGCTCGAAACTCTGTCAATTTCTTTCACAATCCTTTCGATTGCGGCGTTGATTTCTTCAACCGCTGCGTTCTGTTCTTGACTCACAGCGGCGAGCTCGCTCGACATCGTTGCAACCTTTTCTATGTCTTCAACCATACCAGCGATGGTCCTCAAACTTTCACTGATCAGGGTACTGCTCTCGCTCGTTCTCTTAGCGATCTCTTCTTCTTGTTCGAGCATCGTCTGCACCTGTGATCTGATGGTCACCAGAAAATCTTCGACCTGCTTTGTAGAAGTCCTGCTCTGCTCAGCGAGCTTCCTCACTTCTTCAGCGACCACCGCGAAACCCCTACCTGCTTCTCCAGCCCTCGCGGCCTCAATGGCTGCATTGAGCGCCAGAAGGTTCGTCTGTTCTGCGATAGAGTAAATTGTACCTATCACTTCTTCGATTTTTCCAGTGAAACTGGCAAGTTCCTGTATGGACTTCCTCACAGAGTGCTGCTGCTGAACCATGGACTCCACAGATTCGATCAGCTTGTTCACGGTTTGTTCAACAGCTTTCGATGATTTTCTGAGCTTTTCGAAGCTTTCAGACAGTACAAGTGCGTTCTTGGATGTCTGCTCGCTCCCTGAGGCGATCTCCCTCGCACCCATGTCCACCTGATGAACCAGTTGATTCACGTTGCTGACGATCCTGCTCACTTCTTCCGAAATTGTTCGTGCTTCTTCAGACGCGGTTTTCGCCGTGGATGAATCCTTTTCTATTTGCTCACTCAGTAGATTAATTCTTTCCTCTATCTTTTTGATGTTCATTATACTGTCCCTCAAGCTCTTCGTCAAGATCGAAAAGGCGTTCGAAAGCTGGGTGATCTCAGCACCTACGCGTTTGAGCTGTACAGACTGAGAAAGATCACCCTCAGCGACTCTTTGAGCTGCGTTTGAAAGATTCACGATCGGTTGGCTGATAGATCTGGCGAAAAAGATGGCCACGATGGCTGCCACTATGGAAACGATGGCCGCCACGCTCGCGTTCATCACGATCGTGTTCTGAAAGACTGCTTCTATCTCTTTCCTTGGAATCGTCAAGCAGAGCGACCAACCAACGCTGGGAACGTTCGCGATTGCGGCGAGCTTTTTCTGAGACTGGAAGGTGTAGTTCACGGTTGTTGTTTCCCTATTCACGATCTTTTCTTCGATGACCTTTAGATTTTCATCCACCTCTCTCAATTTCTTTCCCAGCAAGTCCGCGTTCGGGTGTGACAAAACGATAGATTCTCCGTCCACCATGAACGCGTAGCCCTCTTTGCCATGCTTTATACTGAGGACGATCTCGTCCAATTTCTTCTGTGGCATGAAGGCAGCGTAGACACCGACGACTTCCTGTGAATAGCTGATCACCGGCACGGAAAAGACGTAGCCCCTCTGGCCCTTGAAACTCGTGCTCTGCACATAGACGTTCCCTTTCATTGCTTCTTCGAAAAACTTTTGCTTCGACAAATCCGAATCGGGTTGAACGTCGAGCGTGAACGTTTTTCCATCCACACTGATGAGTATTTGTCCTGTGAAACCAAGTTTCTGAAAGTTCTCAGTGTAAGAACGCAGACTCATGTCTATCATGTTCGTATCGAAGAACAAAAAGAGATTTTCCAGATTCGGGGCTATGCCTTGAAGCGTGATGAACCTTTCTTTGAACCAGTTGTCCAGTCTGATCGCTTCCTTTTCCACCTTTTGAAGCATCTCTCCTTCAGCGTAAGCGAGGAGTTTTTCTCTGATCATGAGCAGGTTTGTCACCGTAACTGTCAGAACGCCCACGATCAGAAACACCACCACGAGCAAAATTATACTGAGTTTCAGCGACATGCCTTCACCTCCTCAAGCTCTGGCGATGCAGTAGGCGACGATTTTCTGCGCACCCGCCTCAAGTAGCAGTCTCGCACACTCGTTCATGGTAGCACCTGTGGTGTACACATCGTCTATCAGGGCTATCACACCTTCTGGCTTTCCCTTCAATCTGAAAGCACCGCGAACGCTCTCTTCCCTCTGTTGTCTGGTTAAGCCTCTCTTCGTTGATGAAGCTGTCGATTCGATCAGTGAGACACACTCTAACTGGATAGATCTACCAACGATCTTCGCAACCGTTCCCATGGTGTCGTACCCTCTCTCTTCGAGAGATCTGAAACTGGAAGGAACCCAGGTCAGACGATCGCAGGGGATTTTGTATCTATCCATCGTAGCTATCAACATCTTTGCGAGGATTCTGCACAGTCTCCAGTGACCTTCGTTCTTGTAAGCCAGGATAGTCTTTCTCAATTTCGAATCGTACCTTCCATAAAAGTAAACCTCGCACCATTTTGTTTTTTCGACCAGTGGTATCGGCCCTTGCAAAAGTTCGTGTTCGCACTCGTCACAAATGACAGAGAATGGTGCTATCGCTCTGCCACACAGAACACAACTGTTTGGAAAGATTGTTCTGAGTAAAAACTCGAGACTCTTCCTCATATCAGCTTCCTTCTGAGTTGTTCGGAATCAATGGCAAACAGATCGCACAGGACTCTGGTCACGCTCTCGTCGTATTTCTGGCAGGTCAGAAAAGCTTTAACACACAAAAATCTACGTTTCTGAAGTTCGACATCCCCGCATCTGTCTATGGATTCTATTACTGCGTCGTAATCTTCTGGATCGCACAGTGTCACAACGTTCCTGTAATTCTTGGCCGCCGCTCTCAACAGCGCAACGCCACCGATATCTATATTCTTCAGTATTCTTTCTTCATCGAGGTTCTCGTCAAGCTGGAAGGGCCTCAGATTGACCACAACGAGGTCGAAAGGCTCGATATTCATTTCTTTCAAAAGTCGAAGATAGTCTTCTTCGAACAAATTCATCAGGACCGCGGCGAATATCTTCGGATGGATCGTTTTCACGTTCCCCTGAAGCATTTCTGAAAAGCCCGTTATCTCACTGATCTCTTTGGCTTTCACTCCGCACGAACGGAGGTACACAGCCGTGCCGGAGGTCGCGAAGATTTCAACTTTTCGTCCACTCAAAGCCTTCGCAAATTCGGCGATTCCTCTCTTGTCCCAAACACTGATCAGCGCCCTCTTGATGTTCATTGCTGCATCGCCTCCATCAACGTCTAAAGTAGATTCTACAATAAAAAAGCGGGGACGAACCCCGCTACTCGAAATTTGAAAAAGGTTCAGTCTTTCTTTTCCGGGATCAGGAGGTTGGCGATGATCCCAACCATCGCTGCGAGGCTGAGACCCTTGAATTCGACATGTCCAAACTTCAGTGTGGCTCCACCGATACCCACGGTAAGAATCAAAGAGGCTACGAGGAGATTCTTGGGCTTTGAGAAATCCACCTGTGCGTTGACCAGGGTTCTTATACCCACCGAAGCGATCATTCCAAACAGGATCAAACTGATACCACCTATGACAGGGGTTGGAATCGTGCGGAGAACTGCTCCAAATTTGGATAGAAAAACAACCAACATCGCCAGGAAGGCCGCACCTCTCAACACTCTTGGATCATAAACCCTCGTGAGTGCAAGCACACCTGTGTTTTCACTGTAAGTCGTGTTTGCTGGACCACCGAGCAAGCCCGCCAGCGAGGTGGCAAGTCCATCACCGATCAAAGTCCTGTGAAGTCCCGGCTTTTCGAAAAAGTTCCTGCCGACAACGGCTCCATTCGTTGTGATATCACCGATGTGTTCCATCACCGTTGCGATCGATACGGGAGCTATCGTTGCTATGGCTGACCAGCTGAACTTTGGAAGCATGAACTTTGGCACACTCAACCAGCTGCTCTGCTGGATGGCTGAAAGATCGACCAGTCCCAGTGGCAAGGACACGGCGTAACCAGCGATCACACCGAACAGCACAGGTATCATGCTCCAGAAGCCCTTCAACAAAACGGAGGTGAGTATGACCGTGCCGACAACCACTATCGCCACAAACCAGTTCTGGCTCGCCATCTGGATCGCCACGGGACTGAGGGTTAAGCCTATGACGACGATCATTGGACCGGTCACGACGGGTGGAAACAACCTGTTGACTTTCTCAATGCCCACCAGCCACACCAGCAATGCGAAGAGCAAATAGACCAAACCGGCAGCGAATATTCCACCGGTGGCGTAAGCCAGATCACCCATTTGTTCCTTCACCATGATCACGGGTGCAATGAAAGCAAAGCTCGAACCGAGGAACACAGGAACAATGCCACCTGTAACAGTATGAAACAGCAAAGTTCCGGCACCTGCCGTGAAGAGTGCAACGAGCGGATCAAGACCGGTCAGTAACGGAACAAGTACCGTTGCACCGAACATAGCTACGAAATGCTGGAAGGAGAGTAAGAAAAACTTGACGCCACGCACCTGATGGCGGGCCACAGTGAGGGAAGTGTCAACCATGATCTGACCTCCTTTTTGCCCTCGCTGGGGCAAATTAAAGGACCTTCGGTGAGAGTTTATCACTTTCACTCATGCCGTGTCAAGTGCAAGCACGGTCCTGAAGAAAGCTGTTGAGGCACCATCAGATTTCTAATGGATTTCTAATGTGTTCGCTGTAGGATGTTCGACGAAAAACTCCAAGGGGGGCAGGGATGATGAAAAGGGCTTATTTAGTGGTTATTTTGAGCTTTGCGATGCTGTTATGTGCACAGACAAGGATCACGATCATCAACGACGGCTGGGTCAGATTGACTGTACTCGACAACAGATCTGCTCAGTATCCTTACCCAACAGACTTCGTCATCGAAGTTCTGGCGCTCGATCGCAGTATGCCTGTGGAAGTTTCCTATCTGATGATCGATGGTGGTGGAACACCACGGCAGCCTTCTGCCAACTTTGTCATGAAAGGTTCGAACTTCAATCCACCCTGGGATGGCAACTGCTTTTTCAAAACAGAAGTTGGTGGCTGGGCTGAAGCCGAATTCATTACAAATCCAAAGTATTTACCTTTACCACACTATCGGACCTGTCTGCTCTTACTCGCCAGGTATGAGAAGATCTACGCTGTGTTTCTGAGGGAAAACGATGGACAGGTTGGATACACGCTTCTGAAAGGTGGTTCGTTCAGCAACTTTGAGATTCCAAACGTTGCGAGGATCGAACTTCAGGCCAACGAGTTCGTGGTCACTTCCCTGGGTCAGCCGGTCGAGGTGGGCATGTGGGTTGAGGGCAGATACACCCACGATGAAGTCGGTGGCTGGGCCGCTGCAAATTATGCTGCAAGAACGAAGAGGTACAAAATCCCGCACTATGAAATGTTCATGATGATGCTGAGTCGTTACGACAAACTCGCACTGATCATCGGAAAAGAGAACGACGGACACCTCGGTGTGATCGTGTTTCCAAGATCTGCAAGCTGGTCAAACCCGATCGAAGTGCCCGGATTCTGCAGGACCGTGGCCCAGCGAACTCGGCTCACCGTTACTGCTCTGTCCAACAACCCGGTGGAAATCACCCATTTTGCGTTCGATAACACGTCCTGGCAATGGGAAGTTGGAGGATGGTCGCTGCCTGAATATGCGCCGAAGCAACAGACATTCACGTTGAAACACTACACACCAGGTTTGATCGTGGTCAACAGGTACCAGACCATGGAATTGTTCGGCTACAACGAGAACGACGGTCAAACAGGGGTCATACAGATCAGGTGATCGTCCCTTCAGAGCACCGCAGTCTCGGAAAATTTGCTCATTGAGGGATTGGTCGACTGTGTTCGATGAGCTTGATCAGTTCCTCAATGATTTTTTCTCGTGAAACAGTTTTTATGATCGTTCCGGATTTGAATATGGCTGCTCCGTTTTTAGTACCAGCAACACCTATGTCGGCGTGTTTTCCCTCACCGATTCCGTTGACCACGCAGCCCATCACCGCGACCGTGAGATCTGTTTTTTCCACGATAGGTTCGATCGCTCTGGCGATCTGTTCCACATCTATTTCACACCTGGCACACGTGGGGCACGCGATCACCTGGCCGAACTTTCTCAGGCCGATAGAGGCGAGGATCTTTCGTGCCACGATCACTTCTTTGATCGGATCTCCCGCGATGGAAACTCTCATTGTGTTGCCTATTCCTCTTAGCAACAGATGCCCTATAGCGATGGCAGACTTTATGATCGCCGCTTCGCCGACCCCGGCCTCGGTCAATCCGATGTGCAAGGGATAATCCACTTTCGAGGCAACGTACTCGTTGGCTTTGATGGTTTCAAGAACGTCCGTACTCTTGACTGAGATAACGATGTTGTAGAAACCAAATTTCTCGAGCAATCGCACCTCGTAGAGCGCCGACTCCGCGAGTGCCGTGATCCGATCGTACTTCTCTTCGAAATCTTTCCTCAGTGAACCACTGTTCGCCCCGACTCTGATGGGCACTGAGTACTCTTTTGCCACGTCAACGAGTTCCTTAACTTTCCAGTCTTGACCTATGTTTCCCGGATTTATTCGAACCTTGTCTGCTCCATTCTTGATGGCTTCTATCGCGAGACGATAGTCGTAATGAACGTCCGCCACGATCGGAACCTCTAGATCGAGGGCTTCCTTGATCTTGTTTATGGCTTTTGCACTTTCAAAATCTGCCACGGCGACCCTCACTATTTCGCAGCCCGCGGCAACGAGTTCTCTGATCTGTCGGACGGTTGCATCCACATCGACGGTTTTCGTGTTTGTCATGGACTGGATCGAAACTGGGTAACCCTGACCGATGAAGACGTTACCCACGCGCACGATCCTGCTCATCGTCCGATCAACCTTCCTATGTCACTGAAGGTAACGAAGACCATCAGCGCTATGAGCAGCAGAAAGCCTATGAAATGTATCAAATTTTCCACTTCTGGCTTGACCTTCCTCCTGCTCACCAACTCGATGAGAGAAAACACGATCCTTCCGCCGTCCAGTGCCGGGAGTGGCAACAGGTTGAATATGCCAAGGCTCATCGTGATCAGTGCAACGAGTGTCAGCACCGGTTCCAGCCCCACCCTTGCCGTCTCACCGATGAACGCCACCAACCCTACTGGCCCCACGATCCCACCTGTTTCTGTGCCACGCAGGATTCCAAGGAGCGATCTGTACATTGTGATCAAAACGTTGTTGCACCTGTCCACGGCAGTGGCTATTGTCTCGAACGGATCTTTCGGTTTGAGGTTGGCCGTTTTCGATTCGAACACGCCCGGTGTCTCCAGAAGACTTTTTACCAGCGCAGTGGGGACCTTCAACTGAACCTGTTGACCCTCCCTAAGCAGACCGACGGTCACCTCGCTCCCAAATCCTTGGCTGGCCCACACGATCAGATCACCTTGAATCTCTATGTAAGCACCTCCATCCTGCGCTAGTGCGAGCTGATAGATCCTCGAAAGATCGACGTTGTTGTTCACCGTGACGTTTTCGACCCATAAGAGTACATCCCCTTTCCTGAAAGGTTCGAAATCTTTTCTGAGAACGTTCGACACCGTGGCGAAATAAAAACCGAGTGCGTACTTGGCCGGTTCGTACTGGTACTGCTTGAGCAGACCCTTCACAGTGCCGCTCGTTGTTTCGATCGATACGTAACTTTCCAGGAGGCTGTTGAGCTGTGCAGGGCTCAGAGATCTCCCTGATACGTTTTCTATTCTCGCTCCGACCTGAAATTCTCCATTCACATCTCTCAGCAGAATGAAGTGCGATTCTTCAAACATCTTCGGTACCGCTCTTATGTTCAACTTTTCGCTGTTTCTGAGGACAGTTAACTCCACCGGACGACCTTTTCTTATGATCTGACTCACGGTGTAGTTGTCGTAAACTCTCCTGCCGTTGATTTTCAGTATCAAATCCCCATCTCTGAGCCCCGCTTCGTAGGCAGGCCTTCCTGGCTCGACGTAAGCTACCGTCACTGCCGGTACACCCCACAGAGAGACGATGAACAAGAACAACACATAACCTGCGAGTATCGAAAAAACAGGTCCTGCGAGGAAGATCAAAAGTCTTTGCCATGCAGG
The DNA here is from genome assembly GCF_011057685.1 of Thermotoga sp. Ku-13t. NCBI lineage: Bacteria > Thermotogati > Thermotogota > Thermotogae > Thermotogales > Thermotogaceae > Thermotoga > Thermotoga sp. Ku-13t. The sequence continues at coordinate 269,783 of NZ_LNFY01000010.1, forward strand.
TTTCGAGTACAAACTGCCGGCTTCCTCTGCCTCGCTGGGATCTTCACCGGCAAGCCGAACGTACCCACCGAGAGGGAACACGTTTATTCTGAAAGTCGTTCTCCTGAACTTTTTCTGGTAGATCTTTGGACCGTAGCCGATCGCGAACTCCAGCACGTCCACTTTGAACAACCTTGCGAACGCAAAGTGCCCCAGCTCGTGCACAACGACCACGGCCATGAATATGATCAGGAAGTACACGACAGCCATTCGATCACCTCTTCTGCAATCCTTCTACTCGCTCCATCCACATCCTTCAGATCTGACAGGTCCCTCACGTTGCCTTCTATCTTCCCGATTACTCTTTCGATGATCCTCGCAATGTCTGTGAATTTGATCCGACCTTTGAGAAACGCGTCCACGCACACCTCGTCGGCTGCGTTGTAAGCGGTCCTTTTAGCGTAGTCTTTCTCGATTTCGTAAGCAAGATAAAAAGCGGGATATCGGTCTCTGTCGACCCGCTCGAACTTCAACTGCGCTTCCAGCAAGTCTGGCCAGCTTCGCTGCTGGTAAAGTCTTTCTGGATATGTTAATCCGTAGGCAATTGGAACTCTCATATCGGGAAAACCAAGGTGCATTTTGATCGTTCCATCCCTCAGGAACACTGCCGCATGGACCAGACCTTCTTTGTGGATCAGCACCTCTATCTGACTCGCTCTGAGCTGAAAGAGTTCACACGCTTCGAGCACTTCGAAACCTTTGTTGACCATCGTCGCGGAATCGATCGTTATCCTCTTGCCCATCTTCCACACGGGATGTTTCAAAACATCTGACGGTTTTGCACGATCGAGTTCTTCCAGTTTCCAGTCTCTCAAAGCGCCGCCGGATGAGGTCAAAAGAAGCTTCTCGACGGAAGGTTCATAAAGTTGCATCACGGCACTGTGTTCACTGTCGAGCGGTATGAGCTCGCAAGAAGTTTTTTCTTTCATCTGCCTGACGAGCCAGCCACCACACACGAGCGCTTCTTTGCTCGCCAGCAAAACTCTCCTTGAGGTTTCTATAGCCTTCAGAGTGATGGGGAGACTCACGAAACCCGGGATGCAAACCAATGTCACATCAGGTTTTTCTCGTTCGAGAAAGCCCTCGAGTTCCTCGTAACCTTCGGCCGTGCATATCAGCTCTGAAACATTGTACTTCTTCGCGAGTTTCTGGGCTAATTCCGCGTTTGTGTGGTACGTTCCTGCAATTATCTGAAAAGTTTTGATCTTTTCGATCACCTCGAGCGCCTGGGTGCCTATCGATCCTGTCATGCCCACGATCACGATGGTTCTTTCAGCCATCTGAAGTAAGCCACCTTTCCCTTTCCAACGGCTATTCTAACCTTTGATGAAACTGCAACGTTGCTGATCCCGTAAGGATGATCGCACGGCATGTCCTTCTGGGTGATCTCGTATTTGAAGCCTCTCAGCGTTACGCGCTCTGCATCTCCTGCGATCGGGACTATGGACCATTTCTCGTTCACGTTTGCATCTAATTCGGTTTCGCTCGAAACGACGCCGACGATCAACTGCTCGCTCCTGGCTGTGATGTCGATGTCGAAAGAACCCATCAGATACAACAGTGCGAGCAGCATGTCCAGTCTGTCTCCCATCCAGCAGAATATGTCTATCGATTTGGCTCCTCTCTCGACGGCCTTCCTCAGCGCGAGTTCTGTGTCTATTTCGTCCTTCTCCTTCGGAAACAGAAACACCTCACACCCCAGCTTCTTCAATTTGTCTAGATCTGATTCTTCCAGAGAATCCCCATCTCCAACGAACATGTCAGGCACCACGCCCGCACTCAAAAGCTTTTTCGCCCCACCATCCACCGCGATGATCAGGTCGTACGCAGCAAGATCTATGCTTCCAAGATCTTCGCAATCACCGTTTAAAAACATCGCTACTTTCACGGAGCAGTCCTCCCAGCAGATTTCTGTACTTGTTCACCGTGCGTCTGCTCACCTCGATGCCACGTTCTTGAAGCAAGATTCTCAGCTTTTCATCACTCGCACGAGGGTTTTCTTTCAAAAGCCCATACAGCAGCGGCAGGAAGAATTTCGTTTCTATGTTTCTGCCAAAAAAGGTGTGCATGGGGAAAATTCCAGATGGCGTTTTCACGTACTTCTGCGAGACAGCTTTCGAAACGGTTGAAACGTGCAATCCCAATTCTTCTGCCGCATCGACAAACTTCGTCTTGCTTGGATAAACTGATTTACCCAGCAGGAAATCCACGTTCTTCCTGACGATCATGTTCGCAAGGCAGAGCATGATCTCTTTTCTGCGTTGAAGGAGTTCGACGATGTAAAGGAAGAATTTCTCCTGTTTCTTGTCGTTACCAACTGAAGAGATCGCGAGCTCTTTAACGTGCACCGATAGATCTTCATGGATTACCACATCGGGTTGCACGTAAGTGGCACCTCTTCCAAAACCAGAAACCGAGCCCTCGAACAATCCATCGGGACCAACGTCTTTGATGGCTTCGAGCAGTTTCTCGAGTTCTTCCAAACTGATGGAGAACTTCTCACAGATCTCCTTCTTATCTACCAGCAGATTCCCACGCTCATCCAGATTGTAGACGATGTACTCTGCCACTGGTTCCTGCCGTTCGTCAAGGCGGAGCAACGCGATGGCGTCCATGAGATCTTCCTGAAGAGACCTTTCTCCTGGCACTAATCTTTCGACGAATGGCGATCCAGGTTCCAGGTCTTCCAGATCGAGACTGACGTACGGGAAAAAGTCCTGCAAGAACTGCGCAAGCTGCCCGACTGGAAGTTCGACGAACTTGAAAAAGAGCTCCTTGCTCGAAAAATCCCTCGCGAGGTCGAGTTTTAGTTTCATCGTTCATTCCCCACCAGTACTATACTCTCCACATCACAGTATGAACATGGCGTCGCCGAAAGAATAGAACCTGTAACGTTGTTTCACTGCTTCCTGGTACGCGTTCATGATGAGCTGATGTCCAGCGAAGGCACAGACGAGCATCAACAAGGTTGAACGCGGCAAGTGAAAGTTCGTGATGAGTGCGTCCACAATCTTGAATTCGAACGGTGGATAGATGAACAGATCGGTCTCGCCTTCGGTCAGGTTGGTCCTCGCAAAGCTTTCGAGCGTTCGTACCACGGTCGTGCCGACCGCGATGATTCTGTGCCCCTGCGACTTGGCCTGTCTTATGATTTCAACAACCCTGGGAGGTATCGAATACTTTTCAGAATGCATCCGGTGCTGTTCTATGTTCTCCGTCTTTACCGGTCTGAAGGTTCCAATACCCACGTGCAGGGTCACCTCAACCGTTTGCACGCCCATCGAGCGGATCTTTTCCAGCAAAGTTTCCGTGAAGTGAAAACCGGCGGTGGGGGCCGCTATTGAACCCACCACCTTTGCATAAACGGTCTGGTACCTCTCAAGTGGTATCTTCGTCTTAACGTATGGTGGGATCGGTGCTTCGCCGACCTTCAGCAGCTCTTCGTCGTCCACGTTGAACTCGATCAACCGCATTCCTTCTTCACATCTGTCCAGACATTTCGCCACGATGCCGCTGCTCAAATGCGCCAGAACGCCTGGTTTGAACTTCTTGGCCGGTCTCACCAGGCACTTCCAAGTTTTTTCGCCGACTTTCTGAACCAGCAGAATCTCGATCTGTTTTTCGTTGATGTGACCGAACAATCTTGCCGGGATCACCTTGCTGTTGTTCAGCACCAGCACATCGCCCGGCTTCAAATACTCGATGATGTCGCGGAAGATCCTGTGCTCTATTAGACCCGTGTCTCTGTGAACTACCATCAGTCTTGAGCTGTCCCTCGGTTCTACGGGAATCTGGGCTATCAACTCTTCTGGCAGATAGTAATCGAAATCCGAGAGCTTCACTGGAAGAACCTCCCCAGATCTATTCTGTCGACCCTGCTGTTCCATTCCTCGAACCTGTCGTTGCTCACCACGACTGCTTTCTTCTCGAGTGCGATAGACAGTATGAGTTCGTCCGCAGGAGAGTGAAAGTACGTTCTTTCTGCGTAGAACCACTCGCTGTCTTCGTTGAAGATGTATCTGATGTTTTTGTCGAAGGCCAGATAAAAAGGATAATATAACTCCTTAAAACTCGCAAGTTGTTCAAGCACAAAATCTATGTCGCTGAGTTTTCCTCTCAGCCTCGCGATGTTGCTCCCATCGAGAACCACCGGTCGGACAATCTTTCTAACCAGTACTGCTTTGACGTAGGGATGGCACCTCAACTTCGAAAGGACCTCATGTTTCGAAATTTCGTCGAGTTCCCTGAAGAGCTCGGCGAGCACCTCCACATCGCTGACGTGCGTCACTCGAACCGAGTTGATCTGTTCGGCGAGCCATTCGATGCCCTCACCGCCACCCTTCATCACTGCCGCCTGAAGCTCGAGAAAATCTTCCAGTTTTGAATCCAGAAGTAGCTGTCTCGCTTTTTTCACGAAAGTTTCGACGGCCATATCTTCGATGAGCTGGATCAATTCGTCCGATGGCGGAGGATATCTCTTCGGATTCAACCAGAAGAACGGTTCGAGCCCAGCGATCTCGGGCAAGTTGACCGACCTTGAAAATCTCTTCAATCTTTCGATCAATGTACCCTTACCATAAACGAGCTGGCGGAGTGAGAGCAACGTATGCTGGCAAAGTTGAGCGGATCTAATTTGGCCCAGCGAATTCTGAATGAAAAGAATGCCGGCTCCCTCATCGATTTCGAGCCGTCGCAAATGCTGAACCTGGTTCTGTCTTCTGGTCTGCAGGATCTTCAGCCTCGTCAAGAAAGCCGGATCATACACGTCGAATCGCACGTTTCCTCACCTTTTGAATTACAAACAGAGCAACGTAACCAACCACGATCGAGAAGATGGACCTGTACAGAGAAACCATCAGAGGAGTTTTTATGTGACAGAACGTGTTGAAGGTCGAGACGAGCGCGATGCTCGCAAGAATTTCGAAGACGAAGGACCATTTGAATTCTGGAAAAACCAGCCAGAAAGCGAAGGCAGGATAACCCACGATCTCCTTGAACCGCGGTCTCACCCAGAGCAGGCCTTCCAGCACATCGCGAAGCTGTCTCTCAAAATAGGCAACGAAAGCGGTGTTACCGGAGCGGGAAATGTAGTAAAATCCTGCAAGTATCAGCAGCGCCAGCCCAAACGGCCAGTACTTCTTCAGCCATCTCCATTCTTTAATGACGCTCTTCAGGAGTACGAGGGCTGGTAACAGCGAAAGGGAGAGCTTCACGCCCCTGTACAGGCTCAGATCGTTCACATGCCAGAAATCATACAGCGCGGCGTTCGTGAGTAAACCGAGTAGCAGGTAAAGCAGGGGTAAGAGCTTCTTTTTTTCGTGAGAATACAGAAGGACCGTCGCGAGTATCGACACGATCGACACTGCCAGAGATTTGTTCCAGAACCAGAGCGGTGTCGATAAGATTCCAAGCAGAGGTTTTCGGGAAAACACCAGCAGAACTAAGCACAGGAAGGCCAACCAGCGAAACTGAAAAGCACCACTGTTCGGCGTGGGAATGTCCTTGGGCTTTCCAAACTGATGTTCTATCCTTCCCAGAATTCCTTTCACATCGATTCCTTCGAGTGGCTGGATCCAAATCATGTCGATGCTGCGCTCCAGGATAGCCCTTCTGAGCCTGTAATAGATCATCGAATCGGTCAGCTGCATCTTTTCGACTTCTTCCTGCCGAACTGTGTGTATCCTGAAGAACTTTTCAGGTTGCTTTCTCAACGAAACCACTCTTCTCACGAACTCGATACTTTCGTTGAACTCGAGCATGCCGATCCAGACGCTGTGAAGATCTGCCTGTTCTGCGTAGATTTTTGGATCGAATGCGCTGAAATCTCCTCTCAACGTGACGTACAGCATGTAGTCTTCTATGGGTTCACCCGGGTCTATCACGTACACGATCTGACCAGATGGGAGCAGTATTCTATTTTCATCGATCGAGACGCCGACGGTGTAGGCCATATCTTTTCTGTCGTTCACGAGCCGACTCGGTATGAAGATGGCGAGACACAGTAAAGCCGAAACGATGAAGATCAGCTCAGCGACTTTTTTCAATTCGGAAAGTTTTTTCATTCACCTTCACCTCGTAGCTGGCTGAATCGAATATCCGCCACTTCAAATAGGGTGAGAAGAATTTGAAACCACCAACGTTGATGGTTATCTCCTCGGTGAACATCAGGAAGTCCTGCATACTTTCTAAAACGAGCACTCTGTAGGTTGCATTCCCGAAGGCATCCCGTGCCACGCCGATCAGAGTGTGTCTGGCTGATTCAAGCTTCAGCACACCGCCGCGTTCCACCGGCAATCTTTCCCCATCCAGATACAGGAACGTCTCGTATGGCGAAACGTCTTCAGCTTGTAGCTGTATGTAACACATGGAATCGATCAGTTTTGTGTTCATGACAAGCTCTGGGGGCGTTGAGTCTTTCACTGTCAGATCGTGAACGATCAGTTCGTTGCCTAGATATTCGAGCGCTACGTATCTGCCCGGGTAGGAGAAAGAATCGGTTGACAACAATCCAGAAAGAAACTTCAAAGGCTTTTCATTTCTCGAACCCAGCTCTATTTGAGCTGGCTCAAAACGCACCGTCTGCTCTGGAAAATCCAGATCCAGCTCGGTCGTACTACCGGATGAAACGATCTCAACGCTGTGCGTTCCTGGTGGTAACACCAGACACAAACCCTCCGTCTGAACGCCGTTGTGAACGAACGTCAATTGAATAGGTTCGCTCTCAAAGATCGCCATAGCGGCCCCACCAAGACCTGGAAAGTACGAAACGATAAGCTGGTAGGAGATTTCTTCTTTCAAGCTGTATTCTCCCGGACCTGCAACGGGTGGAACCTTTTCGAAGAAATGGCTGAGGAAAAATTCGATCTTTCTTCTTTCGACAGGTTCAAGAACTCTGATCCTGTCTGGGTAAATTTCTATGGGGTATCTGTCAACGGTCAGACTGATCGTTCGGCCTGATTTGACATGGTTGAAGAGCAGTGCGAACACTTCTTCGGGTACCACTATGTCTGCAGTCTTCGTTCCCAAGGTGAGACCATTCTTGCTCACGAGAAGCGGCACGTTCGGCAAGGGGATGTAGTCGACGACTAAATGAACTGGTTCGTACACGTCAATGAATTCGTCCGCTGAACGCATGTCCGAAGGGCACAGCGCTTTGAACTGCACCCGCCGACCATTCAAAAAAAGATAAGCTGTCATATCGTAAGTGTTGACGAGCAACTCCACCGCCAGACAACAAAGCGGCAAGATGAGAAGGATCAAAATCCATTTCATGCTCTCAACCTTTCGAGCACTCCTTCGAGCTCTTCGGGTAGAGGAGCCTTCAAGTTCAGCTTTTCGGGCTTGGCTGGATGCATGAAACTGATTCTGAGGCAGTGCAAAAACTGTCTTCTCAGTCCTAAGGTATCGCGAAAATATCGATTGACAGTTCTATCCCCATAAACCGTGTCCCCGACAACGGGGTTTCCCAGCGCCGCGAAGTGTTTCCTGATCTGGTGCGTTCTTCCCGTGTGGAGGATCACACGAACGAGGGTGGCTCGATCGAAATTCTCCAGGACGATGTATTCGGTGATGGCTTCGAGCCCATCGATGGGAAGATCGATCTTTCCGTGCCCGCGGAGTTGTCCCGACACGAGGGCGAGATATTCTTTATCAACGAGCCTTTCTCTGAACATGTGACTGAGTATCCTCGCCATCCTGGCATTCTTGGCGACCACCAGGACTCCGGAAGTGTCCCTGTCCAGACGGTGCACCAGGTGGGGTGTGAAGCCTTTCTGTTTGCCGTAGAACATGAGACCATGGATGAGCGTGGTGCCGACGGTTCTGTCTCCGGGATGCAGCGCGATACCGGCTTTTTTGTTCAAGGCGAGCAGGTCTTCATCTTCGTATATGATGTCCAGCTTTAGGGGCACAGGTTTGACCACGGCGACCTGCCGGGAGTATTTGGACAGGTTTTCGTCCACTTCGACCGTGTCACCGGGTTCGAGTTCGTAAGCGGGATCTTTGACCGTTCTTTCGTTCACACTCACTTTTCCCGTTCTGAGAAGCTTGTATATTTCGGACAAGGGGACATTCTTCAATTGTTTTCTGAGAAATTTATCGAGCCTGGTGTAGGCGTTTTCTTTATCAACAAAAAGCTGCAAGGGCTTATCGCCCCCTGTATTTCATGTATTCCTTTATTTTCCTCTGGATCTCTCTTTCCTTTATTTCTTCGCGCTTGTCGTACTTCTTTTTACCCTTCGCGAGCGCTATCTCAACCTTCGCAATGCCCCTGTCGTTGAAGTAGAGTTTCGTGGGTATCAGCGTGAAACCACCGGCGCTCAGTTTTCCAGCGAGTCTTTTTATTTCGCGCTTGTGAAGCAACAACTTCCTCGGTCTTTCAGGATCGTGGTTGAAGTGGCTCGCGTGTCTGTACGGACTGATGTGCAGGTTCAACAAATAGACTTCTCCGTCTTTGATGCGGCAAAAAGAATCCTTGAAGGAAACGTTCCTTTCCCTCAAAGATTTCACTTCCGTACCCTTCAGTTCTATACCCGCTTCGAAGGTCTCGATAATTTCATAATCTCTCGCCTTCTTGTTCACGGCTATCAGTTCCACATTGAAACCTCCTCACAGCTGCACTCCTTCGATGTGCTCGATTCCCTTTTCTGTCACTTCGACCACGTCGATGCGCAGTGCTTTGAAGCTGGTTCTGCACTTCATCAAATATTCGTTGATCGCCAGTTCTATCTTTTTGACTTTCTCCAGATCGACACGTGTTCGAGGAAAATACTCGCTCTTACCGCTCTTAACTTCAACAAAAACGAGGTACTCACCGTACCTCGCTATTATGTCTATCTCTCCAAAACGTGTCTTGTAATTTCGCTCGATGATTCTGTAACCCTTCTTCTTCAAATACTTCGCGGCGTTCTCCTCGGCTTCCTTCCAGTTCAAGCGTGTATTCCAGGCACAACGATGTGCCCATCTCTCCTTTTTGGAAAGTTCGATCTTATCTCCTCGACGTCCTCGAAAAGCTTAACTTCATCCGCTCTGAGCTCCGCGTTCGATTCGATCGGGGTGTACATGGGTTCGACCTGACTCACATCCACCTCGTTCAGCAACTCCATGTAGGCGAGAATTTCTCTCATATCCTTCTCGATCGATCTGCGCTGTTCTTCACTCAACTGGAGCTTCGCGAGGTTTTCAAGGTGTCGTATCAGATTCTCGTCTATCTTGATCAACCAGCTTTACCCCCTTCAGCGAGTCAATACTGGCACCCGAAGCCTTCAAATTCTCCTCCACGATCCTTTTGTATATCTCCGTCCTGTATATTTTAACATGCCTCGGTGCGGAGATACCTATTTTCACTTCAGAGCCTTCTATCTTGAGTACCACCACCTCGATCTCGTCACCGATGATGAAACTTTCGCCAGCTTTTCTGGAGAAGACGAGCACGAGAATCACTCCTTCTGCGTTTTCTTCAAAATCTCGCTGCTCCTTCTGATCTCTTCATCGATTCTATGTTTCAGTCTGTATTCGCTTCCCTCGAGGAGCACCTGCTTGCCGAGGTTCAGTTTCCTGTTTATCACGATCGGGGCGAAAAGATTCACCGTCGCTTCGCCAGGCGCATCGGCCGGAATCGTCATCACGACCCACACCTCTATCTCATCAGGACTTTCGATTTTCAGTTCCAGCCTGTCGGCCTCGCTCAGTTCGAAAGAGTAATCCACCCTGACGAGCCATGGGTTCACAATCGGTAGTGCCACGTTGGCATCTTCGAGCGAAACAAGCCAACAGAAAGGCTTCGTTTCTGGCAACTCGACTATGGTGAACTTGCGCAGATGTTCGAAACCGGGTATACCTTTTTCGAACATCAATATCTTCGATTCGCTCACTTCCACTTCTCCGACCTTCGTTTCACACAGCATCCTCTCACCTCTAAGAGATGTAGTCAACAAGTGTGTTTCTCAGAAGATTCGCGGCCGATTTCAACGCCGCGTTCAACACCGCCTGTTTCATCGAAAGTTTTGCCACAGCCTCGGTGATGTCCACGTCCCGTTCTTTTGAAACATATTCCGTCATGAAGTTGTTCAAATCCGCGATCCTGTTAGCGGCCGCTTCAACGACCCTCTGCATGGCCCCGACCTTCGCGAGGTTCTCCGATACGGACTTTTCAAGATAGTTCACACCCGCGAGGGCTACTTCGCCGATGAACCTCTGATCGTTTCTCTCGAGCGCTTTGATGGACATTTCTATCAGTTCGAAAACACTCTGGTTGCCGTCCGTGACGAACAGATCCTTCACGTTGATACCGTATTCCAGAGGATAGCCGAGTACCATTGTGACTCTGCTCTTAAGAGCCTCCGGTTTAACTGTTATTTTTCCATCTTCACTCACCGGGGGTTCACTGCCGGCGAGACCTGCAAAGATGTAGTCTGAACCAACCTGCGTGTTTGCGATCTGAATCAGCTGTTGTTTGATCTGTTCCACCTCTCGTGCGATGGCGCTTCTCTGATCCGCCGTGAGTGTTCCGTTCGCGGCCTGAACAAGGAGTTCCCTCAATCTCTGGTAAAGCTCGCTGACCTGCTGGATCGCTGTATCGTAACCTTTCACCACGCTCTGCACATGATTGACGTTGCGTTCGTACTGTTGAAGTTCCCGCAACCGGCTGTCCAGGGTCGAAGATCTGGTGGCCAGCACGGCATCGTCGCTGGGATATCTCACCTTCGTCCCCGAAGAGATCCGATCGTGCAGCTTTGCAATTTCTCCGATCGTCCTCTGAATGTTGTACAGAACCCTATCGCTGGTCATCCTGTCTGTCACTCTCATACTATCACCTGCCAACCACTCCGAGTTTGTCTATCACCCTGCCGATCATTTCGTCCACCGCCGTGATCACGCGAGCTGCCGCAGCGAACGCGTGCTGGTATTTGATCATGTTCGCCATCTCTTCATCGAGCGAAACTCCCTTGACCCGTTCACGCTCCTGATCTATTTCCAGTTTCAGAGTCTCGCTGTTGTCTCTCATCTTTTGAGCTGTTTCTGATTCCACACCGAGCTCTGCGATGATTCCTCCGAAATACTCGAAGAAACTTTCCTTTCCGTCTGAAAGCAACTTCTCGTGCTTGGCATCCCGTAAGTACCTGATTATGTCCACGTTGTTCGAACCGATCGGTTGAAAAGACAGAGCGTTCCAGTTGTTGCTGAATAAAGCTTTCCCTCCATCAATTGCGAGCACCTCAGCGTTAGCTTTGAGAGCGCTCGAAACGTCCCAGCTCGGAACGAAATAGAAAGGCTCGGTACGTTCTCTCTTGTTGATCGTGAACAGTTCACTCACGTTCAGTCTCGCGCGCAGACTGTTGAAATCATCGCTCCGCGATATGAGCGTGTATTCTTCATTCCAGTCCGCGCTGAAACTCGTCGGATCACCGTCTGTGTCGACGAAGCCCAGCGCTTCGAAGAGTCCCTTTGGACCTGTGATGTTGAAGTTTCTCAGGTCGAACTCGAAGCTCCTTCCTGCGCGCAGAACGAATTCGTGCTTCGGTGTGAGATCGGCGATCACACCCGTACCGGCTTGGTTGATCTTCTTCACAAGCGTCTCAAGCGTGTCCACGGTTGGATCTATGTGTATCGGCGTGTTACCTATGTGCAGCTGGTAACCTGCTGATGGGTCGAAGTTCGTCGAACCTCTGAAGATGTTTTCGAGAGTCGCCGACGGCTTGAGAACATCGAACGTTTTGCTCTGTGCTTTCACCCGTGTCAGGAAGCCAAGCTCGTCCTCGATCTGCACCCTGCTCCAGTCGAACTCCAAATCCTTCGTCGGAACGAGCACGAGCGTGTCGTTCAGGGTCAGCGCCTTGATGTTCGTGAGCTGAGAGTTTATCTGGTCTCTTATCGTTTCGAGAGTCGTACCCGGACCGATCGAGAGATTCAACGTTTCTCTGACCTTCGATCCATCGCTCAGAGTTTCATCGAACGTGAGTATGTACGTGCCCTCAGATAATGCGGAAAGATCGCTGAAGGCCACGAACGTTCTTTGCTGTGTTTCGAAGCCAAGGGTCTTCAAAATGTTCGAGTCCGCATCGATGATCAGAGCTTCGTTCAGATTCACATCGCTCTCGAAATACAATCTGTACGCGGATGAAGACGGAGTCAGCTGGTGCGTTCCCACGTTCAACCTCAGCCAGCCAGGCCAGCTCATGCTGAGTAAGTCGTTCACCGTCGTTCCAGCGGAAATATCGAGTTGATCTAGGGAATTTCCGTCGAAGAAGTACAGCCTACCAGCCTGCGTGAGTACGGTGTTTCTTATCTCGACTTCGCTTCTACTGTTCATGCCCGTGGCGGTGTAGATCGGCCCAGCCAGCATTTTTCTGCTTCCAGCGATCCTGAAAATCGCAGGATCATCGGTCTCCAATGCTGAATTCAGAGTGAAGAAATTCAAATTCGTCGTCTTTCCAGTGGCATCGAAACCAGAGCGGTGTATGAGGTTCAGTTTGTCTGTCAGGTTGAGTGCAAATTCGTCCAGATAGAGCATGTACTTGACGATTATAGAATCTCTCAGATCTATGAGCGCTTTCACCTTTCCATCGAGCAAGCTCACTTTCGTTAAACCAACAAACAATTCGTAGAACCCTTTGCCGTAAGGTCTCTCCAAGACTCTGACAGGAGTTTGCACAGACCCAGAAAGCACGATTTGATCACCGAACATGAGTATCGTCTGGCCGTCCTCCGTTTCTCTGTAACTTATGTTTCCATAGCTTGCAAGCTCATCCAGTATTCTGTCTCTCTCGTCGAGCAGATCGTTCGGAGTGGTCTTCAAAGCCACGGCGATGCGCACCTGCTCGTTTATTTGTCTCAGCCTGGAAACCAGCTGGTTTATCTTGTCTGCAAGAAGGGCGATCTCTTTGTTTATATCTTCGCGCAACTGTTCGAGCCTGCCGTAGAGATCTTTTATCCCGTTGACAAGCTCTTCGGCACGCGACACGATCTGTCTCTTCGCGGCAACGTTCAGCGGGTCAGTCATGACCTCTTCGAAGGAAAGTGCGAACGCATCGTACAGGTTCCTTATCCCACTGCTTCCTGGCTCTGCGAGCAGCTGCTCGAAGAAGTGCAGGTTCGAAAAAACACTGTTCCAGTAGCTGTACCTGCCCGAGACCTGCCGGAACTGGAGGTCCAAAAACATGTCTCTCACGCGTTCTATGTTCTTCACCTGTGAACCTGTTCCCAGCATGAGGGGAATCGATGGTTGGGTCAACGTCGTGAGTGGTATCGGTGGAGTTGGTTCGATGACAGGGCGCTGGCGCGAATAGCCATCGGTGTTGGCGTTGGCTATGTTGTGGCCAACGACGTTCATTGCCAGTTTGTGCGTATAAACACCGAGCAAAGCGGTGTTCAAAGTTCCAAACAAGCTCAGGTTGGCCATTCCATCACCTGCTTAATTTTTCTTTCGAGGTTCATTCCTCTCCTAAGCTTTTATCGGCAAAAAAGTTGGTCTTCAACCTTCAGCCTTGAAACTTCTTTGCTGTTGTGTCCCGAGGCGGGCCTTCGAATCGTAGATGGGGAAGAAGGAAGGGCTTAAAAGTTTTCTTAGGAAGTCGAAATAAGCTTGGTGGAACTCAGATAAGTTGTGAAGCCTGTCGATCCTGTGTGAGAGGTCTTTGAGGCGATCGACCACTTTGAACAGCGCCTGCATCAGGGAAGGATCCTGTTTGCAGAAGTCGAAGAAACTGAGGTTCTCGTCCAATCTTTTCTCTCTTTTGACTTTCTCGAAAAGGTTCCGTCGCTCTTCTTCGAGCCTGTAAAACTTCTCGAGGAGGTCTTCCAGCCGAACGATCGCTTCCTCGATCTGGGAAGTGTCTTTACTCAGAAAAGAAGCTTCACACAACCCAAGCTGGCGGTCAATTTCCAACAAAAAACTGTCCTCTTCTTCGAGGATCGAGAGGAGTTGTTCCATTCTTTCTACAGCTGCCTCATTATATGTCTGGCGATTCTTTCAGGATCGATCGTGTAGATACCCTGCTCTATTGCCGCTTTCAGCTGTTCGACGAGTTTCTCACGCACTTCCGGAGATTCCTTCGCCTCTCTGAGCAGTTCTGAAATGTTCAGTTTCTCTCCTACACTGAGGGATTCACCCTCAGTGCGAGGTTTTCTCTCCGTTTTTTCGGCTGGAGCAGGCTGATGAATCTGAAACGGCCTTCCGACACCGTTGATCTCCTGCACGTTTTTCCCCTCGCCTTTGTATAATCGTCCATGTGAAGGAAAACTTTATACGCAAGTGGTGAATCGTTTGAACGACTTCGGTAAATACATTCACAGAGACTCCCTGGTACATAGAATGAATCCCGTGCTCAAGATCGTGTATCTTGTTGTCATTCTATCGTTGGGCTTCGCCTCGGGTTCTACTCTTTATTTTATCACATCGTTCGCGACCGTGTTCATTTTGATGCTTTTATCGAAAATCAGACTGAAGGTCTATCTGCTCGATCTGCTCAAGCTCAAGTGGTTTCTTATCACAATTTTCCTCATCCAGATTCTTCCACTAACGAAAACGAGATTTTCGCTTCTGCTGATTCGCGCGTTGAGCTCGACCTACGTGGTGGCTTTGAGTGTACTGGTGACTTTTCTCATTTTCAGAACCACGACAAACATCACGATTGCAAAAGCTTTCGAAGTCATACTCAGAAGCCTTGGCATGAAAAAACTCGCTCGAAAAGTCTCGTTGCTCCTGACGCTTTCCCTCATTCAAATACCGATCATATTCGAACAGATGGAAAGAATACGAATAGCGCAGACACTTCGAGGCCAAACTTGGAAGACGAAGAACCCACTGAAGGCACTGAAATCCCTCGAGTCCATAATCGTGCCGCTGCTCTTCTTCACTTTGAGACGGGCCGAATCAATCTCTGTATCTCTGCAGATGAGAAAGTACGATGCTCACAACCGTCCAACGCTGTACAAACCTTTGAACTTTTCACACTGTGACCTGCTGTTGATTCTTTTGATAGTTTCTCTGTTTCTTTCACTTGTCAGATAGATCTCCGGCTTCAGAAGGACGAAACGCAAACACACCACTCTCAGATGCCATTCGATTCCGCACAAAGCACGCTTAATCATTCCGCAATAGTGAAGAAATATTCTGGGGGGGGAAACCCCATATCTTGAAAAACAAATATCTGAAACGCGTGAACGCCTCACTCTTAGTTAGGTGAGACTAATCATTGTGAAAAAAGCTTAGCATGAGATTGTATCATTGTGCGTTAATCTCATTTTAGAGCCGTTAGATCCACTTTGTGAAAAATCACAAAGCGACATCCTTTAATGTTACACACCCCCTCGAAAAACGGCACTTTTTGGGGAAACCTCCGATAGCCGAAAAAACCTGGGGGGTTTCCAAAAGATCGTGGATGAAAGAAAATGCTGAATTCGAGCGTATCCTCGTGCAATCCGCTGTTCTCTGAACAAACACTTAGACGATTGCACCCCCATTCCGATGTGGTACAATCTAAGTGAGCCGTATGGGTTTCAATCGAACCTTAGAGGGATGGAAACAACCTGGACAAGTACGGGTTCACAAGCGGATTGAACGTTTCAATCGAACCTTAGAGGGATGGAAACGAACAAACAGATACGGTGCCAGTTCACCAGGTACACTGTTTCAATCGAACCTTAGAGGGATGGAAACAGAATATTGCCTTGAACGTCCTGCTTCCACCTAGGGATGGAGACTTCACCCCATGAGAGTGGATTTGATTTCCCTCGGTTGGTCTCAACCTGAGAAAAGTTGTGAAGTGGGATCCCCTCGACTCGTATGATAGCTTGTCCTCGCTTCATGCGCTCACTTGGTGAATCTTGCGTGATAGAATCCCGTTGGGAGGTGCCAAGATGAAAAAGTTTGCACTGCTGGCGATGGTTCTTCTGTCACTTGTTTTGTTCGCCAAACCTGTGTGCGTTGCTTACGTCATTAACGGTTCGCTCGGGGATCAATCCTTCTACGATTCTGGATACGCAGGCATCAAGCAACTTGAACAGGACTTCAAGGTTCAGACGAGGGTCATCGAATGCAACTTCGATCCTTCCCTGTACTATCCGAGTCTGGTCACAGCCGCACAGTGGGCGGACGTCATATTCGTCATATCGTACGGTTTCGAGGAAGAACTGAAGCAGGTCGCTATGAAGTTTCCGAACAAGATATGGGTCAACATCGACACCGTGGTTCAGGACGAAAAAGGGATCATTTCGAGTGTGGATTACCGTGAGGAAGAGGGTGCGTTCCTGGCTGGGGTCGTCGCAGCGCTGGTCACAACGATGACGGATTTGCCGGGAATCAACCCGCAGAAGATCATCGGTGCGGTTGGTGGAGACGACGACATAGTCATAAGATCATTCGTCTACGGCTACGAGCAGGGCGCGAAGTACATCGACCCTGAGGTTCAGGTGAAGGTGATCTATGTGGGTAGCTGGGACGATCCTGCGAAGGGTAAGCAGGCGGCACTGCAACTCTACGCGGAAGGTGCCGATGTCGTGTTCCAGATAGCTGCGCTCACAGGTTTCGGAGTCCTGCAGGCTGCCAAAGAGGTTGGCAAGTACGCTATAGGTGTGGACAGCAACCAGAATCCGCTGGTTCCGGGACACGTTATAACGAGCGACTTGAAAGAGGTCGGCAAATCGATCTACACCATCTTCAAGTGGATCCTGGATGGAACGTTCGAGAAAGGAAAAGTTTACAGCTTCGGTGTGAAGGAAGGCATGGTGGGGCTCGCGATTGACGAGTATACCAGAAAGATCCTGCCCGAGAATGTCGTTCAGAAGATCATCAATATACAGAACAAGGTAGCCAGCGGTGAAATACAGATACAGCCGTACAGGCCTTGAGGTGAGATTCTGCTTATAGAAATGATCGACATATGCAAGGTTTATCCACCGAACGTGGTGGCTTTAAAGCATGTCGATTTTTCGCTGGTACGCGGTGAGGTGCACGCTCTGGTTGGAGAGAACGGTGCCGGAAAATCAACGCTGATGAAGATCCTTTCTGGAATGGTCAAGCCTTCACATGGCGAGATACGCATCAACGGTAAGAGAGTTCAGATAAGCAATCCAGTCGTTGCTGCGCGTTTGGGAATAGGCATGGTGCACCAGGAGCTGGCGCTGGTGGGATCTTTGAAAGCCTACGAGAACGTGGTGCTTGGTTCGGAGCCATCGCGGTTCGGTTTCCTCAAACCGGAGCTTTCTCTGCAGATCGTGGAAAGGTTGGCGGAAAAGTTCGGTTTGAAGGTGGATGTGACTGAGACCACTCAGGAACTTTCAATCGCGGGGCGTCAAAAGATAGAGATACTCAAGCAGCTGTACAGAAACGTGGACATTCTGATTCTTGACGAACCCACGGCTTCTCTCACGCCTCAGGAGGCTGAAGAACTCTTCGAAGAGATTACCAACCTCAAAAAGCAGGGAAAAACCATAGTGTTCGTTGCCCACAAGCTCGACGAAGTCCTGAGAATCTCTGACAGGATCACCGTGCTGAGGAAGGGAGAAAAAATTGCCACGTTCGAAAACGATGGGACCATCACTGCTGCGCAACTTGCGGAAATGATGGTTGGTAGGAAAGTCGAGCTCGTTTCAGCAAAAACTTTTCGTGAACGATCTCATCCTGTCCTGGTCGTGAACAATCTTTCTTTGTTCATCAAAGCTGGAAGGAAAAAGTTACTGGATGAAATAAGCATCGTCGTTCACGCGGGAGAGATCGTTGGTATCGCGGGTGTGGAAGGAAACGGGCAGAAAGAATTAATAGAAGTTCTGGTAGGATTGAGGAAAGCAACGTCAGGCAGAATAGAGATTTCAGGTAAGGACGTGACGGATGCTTCTGTAAGGGAGAGAAGATCTCTCCTGACGTACGTGCCACAGGATAGAAAAAACGCAGGTCTGGCGTTGAAAGCCACCGTGCTGGAAAATCTGATAATGACTCACCATATGAGTCCTCCGCTGAAGAAGAAGTGGTTCCTCGACAACTTTTCGGCGAAGAATCTGGCCGCTCGATTGATAAGAGATTTTGGCATCGTTTGTAGAAACTCATCCGAGAGGGTTCAGAACCTTTCGGGTGGTAATCAGCAGAAGGTGATCATCGCCAGGGAAATCTCTTTAAACAGGGACCTGATCGTGCTTGATCAGCCAACCAGAGGTCTGGATGTGGCTTCGACCCGTTACGTGAGGGATCAGATCCTCGTGCTCAGAGACTCCGGTAAGGCCGTATTGTTGATAAGCTCGGATCTGGATGAACTCATGGATCTTTCCGACAGACTGTACGTCATACGCTCGGGACGCATCGTGGCGGAACTCGATCCCCACGTTGTCGATAAGACGGTCGTTGGTTACCACATGCTGGGGGTAAGTGCGTGAACACGGTGAGGTCTGTTCTTCAAACGGCGGTCGCGATATCGCTCGCTTTTCTGGTCGCCGCACTTTTCATCTTGTTTCAGGGTAGCTCTCCTTTCGAAGTTTACAGGGCTCTCTACGAATACGGATTGGGTTCGTGGTTCTCGTTCACCAGCACTTTGAACGCGTCTTTCCCGCTGATCCTCACGAGCCTCTCCGCCTCGATCGCCTTCTCGTCCGCTGTCGTGAACCTCGGCCAGCACGGTCAGTTCCTCTGGGGCGCGCTCGTGGCCGCGGTGACCGGTGTCTATTTGAAGTTGCCAAGCTGGTTTGGAACAGCATTCCTCGCTGTACTCGGTGGTCTTGCAGGTGCCGGATGGGCTGCGCTCGCCGCTTTCTTCAAAAGAAGGTACAGGATGGATGAGTTCATCTCGACACTGATGCTCAATTTTCTGGCGGAATACATGACGCTTTATCTTGCAACGTATCCTTTTCTGGACCCAAAGGCCTACGTACCTTCAACGAGGTTGATCAGGCGCGAGTACTTCCTCGGAAGCTTTTTCAATGTGAACATCGCCTTCTTCGTAGCAGTTTTCATGGTGCTCCTGAGCTGGTGGTTCTTGTGGAAAACCTGGCGCGGTTATGAAGCACGCATGATGGGTTACAACAAGCTCTTCGCCACCGTCGGCGGGTGCGATGTGGGAACCGACACGAGCTTGATTTTGATTCTGACAGGTTTCCTGTCTGGATTGGGGGGTGCCCTGTTGATACTCGGTGGTACTCAGCACAGGTTCATGAAAGGCATAGGTGCGAACTTCGGATGGGACGGTGTAATGATAGCGATAATGGCAGAGAACAGCGTGGTTCAAACGTTCTTCTACGCCCTCTTCATTGGTTTCTTGAAAAACGGAGCGGTGGGTATGGAATTCGAAACTTCGGTGCCGTCAGAGTTCGTCATGTTTCTGCAGGCCATAATCGTGTTAACACTCGTTGGGGCGCGCTCTGGTTTCACCAGTCTCAGTGACTGGTTGAGGGCCAGAAGTGAACTTCGGAGGTTGATGAAACAATCATGATCTCGGTACTGACACAACTTTTACATGCGGCGCTCAGCAGTGCCACACCGATCGCTCTGGCTGCCTTCGGTGGCATGTTCAGTTTCCATGCGAACGTTTTCAACATCGCCATGGAAGGCATGATGCTCATGGGGGCTTACTACGCGGTCTACGGTGCGTACAGGTTCGGCCACTGGGCTTACGGTGTGCTCTTTGCGTTGCTGAGTGGTCTCGCGCTGGCCATGATATTTTCTCTGTTCGCTATAGTCCTGAAGGTCGATGAGTTCATCACCGGTATAGGTATCAACATGCTCGCGCTGGGATGGACAACCTACGCTTTGAGGGCCACGTTCAAGGTCAAGGGCGCGTTCATCTCCCAGGCGATATCGCCCGTACCGAAGCTCAGATTGCCCTTGATCGAGAAAGTCCCGTTTCTTGGAGAAGTGCTGTCTCTGCATCCTTTTCCCGTTTTTGTCGCGATAGCACTGGCTTTCGTTTGCCATTTGATTCTGTATCGAACCACGTTCGGGTTGCGTTTGAGGGCCGCGGGTGAAGAACCTGTCGCCGTTGCTTCAGTCGGTCTGAGCGTCAGGTTTCTGAAGTTTTGGAGTGCCATCCTGTGTGGCATCTTTTCGTCCTTTGCAGGGATCTATCTGTCGCTGGGTTATGTGACGCTGTTTTCAGAAAACATGTCGAACGGTCGGGGCTGGATATCCCTCGCGATCATAATATTGGTTCGCGGTGAGCCTGTCCCGATCATGTTGATGTCGATAGTCTTTGGAATTTTGGAAAACCTCGGTCTCCTGTTACAGAGATACGCTGTACCACCACAGTTCACGGCGATGTTGCCTTACATCGCCACACTGTTTGTGCTTTACAGCTACGCGAGGAGATCGGGCTCGACATGAAAGCCTGGCAGTACGAGTACGAAATGAGAAAGAATGCTAAGATCGATCCGAGCTGGCGATCGCAATGGGAATCGGTCGGAAATTACGAAATCTTTTCCGATGGTCTGGTATCGATGTTCTGGTCGAGCAGAGTTCCAGGTTCCGGTGCGCCGGAGTGCCTCGTGGCTGGTGCCATACAGTCGGTTGAAAACATGGGCAGGGACGTGTCGAAAGCTGAAAAACTCTTCGAAGAGGGCCTAAAGACTTTCAACAGGAAAGATTTTCAAAATCTCAAGGTGGTAACGGCGCTGATCTTTGCCGAGCTGGATCGATCACCCATTTTGAAGAATCATCCATACCACTCATTCGAAAGGCCTCTGAGCTGGAGAAAGATATCCGATCAGATTTCGAAGGAAAGCTTTCGGTTCGATCCTGAGGATCTGTACGAATCGGTGTTGGGTGGATGGTTGGGACAGGCCAGCGGTGCGAGCATGGGCACCAGGTTCGAAGGGTTCTTCGGAGAAGAACTCGAATTCGTTCAGGGGCAGGATCTTCCGCGTTACGTGGAGGAAGAGGGCGGCTACAACGACGATATCGTGTACGAAATCGTAGCGATGGAGGCGCTTAAGAACTCGCAGAAGATTTCTCCCAGACTCATCGGTCTGTACTGGTTGAAGCACATCCCGTTTGGCTGGAGCGCCGAATACGTTGCACTTGAAAACCTCAAGAAGGGTATCCTTCCACCCCGTTCGGGCAGTTTCAAAAATCCTTTCCAGGAATGGATCGGGGCGCAGATGAGGTGCATGCTTTACGGATTGATCTTTCTCGGCAGGCCGTTCGAGGCAGCGCGGCTGGCTTACGTGGACTCTGTCGTGTCACACAGCGGCAACGGCGTTTACGGTGGGATGCACAGCGCCGTTCTCACGTCTCTCGCCTTCGTGTTGAAAGATCCGAGGAAGATTGTTTTGAAATCCTTAGACTACGTTCCTCCGCGGAGCGAGTTTGCCCACATTTTGAAAAGAACGATCGACTGGTGCAACAGCTGCAGTTCGTGGAGACAGGTCAGAGAACTCATAGAAGAGGAGTTCAGGAACTATAACTGGATACACGTTTATCCGAACGCGTGTTGTGTCGTGACGGCACTCTGGTTCGGCGAAGGTGATTTCGACAAAACCATGGAGATCGTCCTGAAGATGGGTTTTGACGTCGATTGCAATGCGGGAGAGGTGGGAACCGTTCTCGGTGTTCTGCTTACCGCCCGTTCCATCCCGTGCGACTGGTTGAGCCCCTTACGAGGAACGGTGAAAACGTACATGAAAGGTTTCGAGAGGATCTCGATAGAAGACCTCGCTCGACTCACAATCGAACTTTCCAGGAGGTTTTCCTGAGCTGTTAAGGTTCACTCTTGACATTCCACGGGGATGATGCTTTATAATATCGTGACTCGAGATTGACAGGAGGTAGACAGCAGTGAACAAAGAGGAACTTTTGGAAAGGATCAAAGAAATAGTTGCTGACAAACTGGGTGTCGATATCGATGAGGTCACTGAGGACGCCGATCTCATCGATGACCTCGACGCGGATTCGCTCGATCTTGTGGACCTCGCAATGGCGATCGAGGACGAGTTCGGTGTGACCATAGCCGACGAGGAGCTGGAGAAGATCCGTACCGTGAAGGACATATTCAGGGAACTCTACGAGAAGATAAGGTTGGCTGAAGAGGAAGAGGAGAACGAGGAGGAAGAGTGAGCGTCGCTGGTGCAGGCCAGCGACGTTTTTTATTTTCCAATCTTTACCAGGAGTGCGTCGCCTTCGATGGATTCATCAGCCACGATCAGCGTTTCAAAAGCCTTTGTCCTGTACTTCCCTACCAGCCCGTCTCTCAGAAACACGACGATCCAGAAACCCACCAGGTGAGTACGGCCCGTGACACGATAAACGGTGAAGTGATCGCATTCGAACCTTTCGAAGTTTCTATGCAGCAATACTTCGAGTTGAAAATCTTTCACGGCTTTCAGTGCTTTTTCGATATGCGTCTCCCTTTTTCTACCCCAATCGTCGATTCTGTAGGTCAGATCTGACGCTTGCTGAATCTCCACGACCAGACTGTCCGGGCCGAGCGTGTGTACCAGGCCCGCTGGGACGAAGAAAAGATCTCCAGGATTCATGTCTATGTATGTCAGATGCTTTCTTATCTGTGAAGGATCCGAACAGTCCTTCAAGACTGTGCCGTTCAAAACTACGGCGATCTTCCCAGCTTCAACGAAGTACCAGCATTCTGTCTTACCCCAAGGTTCGTTCTCCATACTCCTGGCAAGTTCATCGTCCGGATGGACCTGTATCGATAGCCACTGTGCGGGAGAGACGAGTTTGACCAGCAGGGGAAACCGTGGAAGATCCGTACCGAGCTCTTTGAGAAATTCTCTCAGACTCGTGTTCGATTCGCTAATTACGTTAGTCACGAACGGCTCAAGATCTGACAGAAGCCACACTTCACCCACGAATGGTTCCGTCTCGATACCGAAGAGTTCGTTCAACCTCGGGCTACCCCACACCATGGGTCTGAAGCGAGGTTCAAGTTTCACCAGCACCGGAGTAACCTCCAACCCTTATATGATCGTTCTCTATCACCAGCAACACTCTCTGCAGGGGTTTATCGTTGTAATATCTTTTGTCGAAGATGCAGATTTCCACACCTGGGTGCATCATTTTTCTCGCCACTATCTTCGCGGACGCGTATTTTTGTTTCATTCTCCGCTGGATTTCCTCGAGCTCTTTTTCCGCCGTTTCTATGTTGCTTCTCAGGTTGATCATGCTCTGACCGACTTTTCTGAACAACTCTATCTTGTCTGGCGGGAGCTTACCTTGGTTTCTGTCCATGATCTCTTTGAGCGTTTTGTAAATGTTGACGAGTTTGTTCAAATTCTCCCTGTCGAGCTCCATCTGGGCTTTCAGCACCTTCAATCTTTCCCTTTCTTCCGGTTCCATACCTACTTCTATGTGGGTCCTCACACCAAGCTCTGAACCGATCTCTTCCGCCTCAATGTAATAACCGGCCGAGATCGTTCCACCAGCTATGACGCCTTTATCACCCTTAGCGATCACCCTTTCTCCTGCCTTGATCTGCGAATTCGTTATGGGACCATCCACAATGACCTCTTTTCCAGCCTCCACCACGGCGTTCTCTACGAATTTCGCACGCACCTCTTCCTTCGCTTTGACCAGGCCTTTTTCTCTGCCCTTTATTCCCAGTGCTGTGACGTTCCCCTCGAAGGAAATCACTGTCGCAGCTTCTATGACGCCACCCACATGCACGTCAGCCTTCGCTTTGACCACGAAACCCGGTTTCACATCGCCTTTTATTTGAACTTCACCTGGGAAATCTATGTTCCCGGTTGAGTAATCCACATCGCCCTGTACGTTCAGAACCTCGTTCACGTCTATCGTTCCATCTGCCGTCGTGACTAAAATGCCATCCACGGCTGCTACGATCTTTCTTCCATTTTCTACAAGCCTCACGTTCTTCCCAAGCTTGAGTTGCGGAGGTTTACCCGGCTTCGGCTTGAGGACCCTGCCGAGTACGTTGCGCCCCTCTTCCCCTTCGGTCGGCGGTATGATTTCTGCAATGATCTGACCAGCTTTGACGATCGTTCTCATGCGTCTTGGAAGTTCTCTCAGATCTATTCTTCCCTTATCGCTGGCTGATTGTTCGTCGGTTTGCTCTGGTTTCACAATGACAATCTGTCCATCGCTGCCATCGACGGGTTTCTTACCGACGGCAACGAGCACGGGTCTGTCGAAGATCTTCGATTTCAAAATGTTCTCGATCGCGTCCTCTAAGATACCATAAACAACACCGTGCGCCTTCAACTGTGAGAGGAGTTCCTCTTTACTTATCTGCTCGTTCTGATCGGCAGAAACGATCATGTGAGCCTCCATGGCATCCTGTGAAATTTTCACCTGAACCCTCATCGGCCCTATCCCTCTCTCCACCCCGAAGCGGTCAGCACTTTGTTCAGATCGTTCAGGGCCCTTTCGGCCGCCTTTGTTCTATCTTTGCTATCTTTCAGCAAGCCGTAGTTTGCGTACATGGGTTGAAGGTGCTCCGTCAAACCGTTACAGACGTAGTCGAAGAGTGATCCCATCATCGTTGTTTTCGGAAGCTCGATCAAGTTTTGACCCTTCAGGTACCTGTAAACGTTCAGAGCCACGTACAGACCACTTGCCGCCGATTCCAGATACCCTTCGACCCCCGTTATCTGGCCCGCAAAGAAGATCTTCTCGTTCCCTTTCAGCCTGAAGTAGCGATCCAGAACTTTTCTTGAGTTGATGTAGAAGTTTCTGTGCATCACGCCGTACCTGAGTATTTCGGCGTTCTCGAGGCCAGGAATCAGTTTTATGACCCTTTTCTGTTCGGGCCACTTCAACCTCGTCTGGAAACCAACTATATTGTACATCGTACCTTCGACGTTTTCCTTTCTGAGCTGTACCACGGCGTACGGTTGTTTTCCTGTCCTGGGATCGATCAATCCGACAGGTCTCAGCGGGCCGAAGAGCAGGGACATTTTTCCCGTTCTCGCGATCTCTTCAATTGGTTTGCAGCGTTCGAAGAGCAAGGAACTGTCAAAGTCTTCCATGGGGACAACCTCAGCGTTCACGAGCGCTTCGTAAAATCTGTCGTATTCTTCTTCGTTCATGGGACAATTGATGTAATCGTTCGTCCCAACATTGTATCGATCGCCGAAGAAAACTTTGGAATAATCTATGCTTTCGGCGGCGATTATCGGGGCAACCGCATCGAAAAAATAGAGTGCGCTGGAAAGCTTCTCGGTTAGCCACTTTGCAAGCGACTCACTCGTCGCGGGACCAGTTGCGATCACCCACACATCTCTGTCATCTTCAATCTTGCTGACTTCCTCCACCACCAGCTGTACTCCGCTTTTGAGGCCCTCTTCCGTTATCCTGGAAGAGAAACGTTCACGATCCACGGCCAGCGCCTTGCCAGCTGGTACCCGGCATTCTTTCGCAACTTTAATGATCAAGGAGCCGAACAGTTCCATTTCCAGCTTGAGTAATCCGGAGGCGTTCTGGATGTCCTCCGACTTGAGCGAATTGCTGCATACAAGTTCAGCGAAAAACCCCGTTCTGTGAACGGGTGTCATCTTGTATGGGCGCATCTCGTGGAGAACAACCTCGATCCCTCGTATGGCGAGCTGGTAGGCAACCTCTGAACCAGCAAGCCCTGCGCCGACAACGTGAACTTTCAAGGCAGCCTACCTCTCAACCTCTTTTTGAGTATCAACAGATTCCCTCTATACACGTTGAGGAACTGAACAGAGTCGAACACCCTGTGTATTATGTAGAGGCCAAATCCTCCCTCGCGTTCCGGATCCGGCGGTTTTGGTTTCAAAGATCTGGGATCGACGTGTTCACCGTAGTCTCTGATGAAGATCTCGACCTCTCCTTCGTTCCAGAAGATGGACAGTTTGATGATCTTGTCGTGCTCGTTCCTGTAAGTGTGCCTTATGACGTTGGTTAGAGCCTCGTTGACAGCTATCTCGAGGTCCCATACGTCTTCTTCTGGAACCGCGTGCTGCATGAGAAAACTCTTCACGATCCCGCGCGCCACTTTGGTGCTCAGAGGGTTGGAGTTGAACGTGGCCATGAACCAGTCTTTCATGGTTTTCCACCCTTCCCTTTTTGTGCTAGGGCTGAAGCCAGAACGTGACACTCCAAACCGACATCGAACCGCAACAAGTACTTTTCTTCGAGATGTTTCTGAAGCAAAAACGCGTCACTCAGAGAGATGTTCAACCGGTTCGCGAAATCTTGCAAGTTAGAGGATAGCAGTCTCTGCCTGACGATTTCCACATCCTGATCGTCTATTTCCATACTCAGATCGTACTCGAACAATCTCTCGTAGAAGTGCGTGCCTTCATTCACAACGTACCTCTGCATTACGAGTGCCTGACGAACTGCTTCGCGTGGGTCCTCGCACGGAGCCGACACACTCAATCTCGCCCTGCTTACCGTTGGTAACAGATCTGTTGAGAAGACGTACAAGTCGTGTTCTCCAGTGTTGATAACTGTAATCGCAAGCGATCTGAGCTTCTCCCTGTACGTGTATCGGTGTGCGAAATCTTCAGCGAACAGCAGTCCCACGAGCCTTCTACCTCGCCATGGTTCGATTTGTGCAGAGAGTTTTTCAACGACCTCTGGCCAGCGTTTTTCGTTCAACAACAGTTGGTTGACGTAGCAACGAACAGTCTCCGTGAGAGGCTCGCCTTTCGTAACACCAAGAACCAGCTTACCGACGATGGTTTCAAGGGGAATGAGATCGAAGTCAAAACCGCGTAAGCGCACAGAAACAATCGTGCCGGACTGAAGCACCAGCTGTGCGTAGTTCATCAGTTCATTGCCCAGACCGAGATCGTCCCTGAGGATCTTTTCATCACTGACTATGACGCAACGCATCTTTTTTCATCCTCTCCTGCAACGACTTCAGACAGCCACAGTAGTTCTGCCTGTACAGTCCAAGCTCCCTGCTCAACTGAACGCTCCTGAGGAAACCGTTTCTTTTCTTGAAATCACTCGGCATGTACAGGATGCCAAGTTGCTTGGCTATTTTGTTGCCGAGGGAATTTATCAGCTTGGCGTCTTTCCTAGGGCTCGTCGTCAGAGTTGTAGCGAAAGTTTCGAAGCCTTTATCTCGCGCAAACTGGGCTGTGACGATCAAGCGGTGTCTTATACACTCTTCGCACCTTCTTGACTTTTCACCGAGATGGAGAAAATCAGCAATGGATCTGAACCAATCTTCTTTGCCTTTCTTTACCACGACGAGTTTCAGATCCCACGATTCACACAGTTTCACAACGGCCTGAAGGCGTCTTTCGTACTCTTCTTCGGGCTCGATGTTCGGGTTGTAAAAGAACAGGACGGGCTCGATGCCCGTTTCTCTCAAACGTTCTACCGCCACGGTCGCATCGGGAGCACAGCACACGTGAAGCAGCATCAGAATCTCCTTTCACTGTCGAGGAGGATGGTGACCGGTCCATCGTTGATCGATTCGACTTCCATGTGTGCGCCGAACACACCTTTTTCAATTTTTCTCAACTGCTGCCTCATTTTTTCTATGAAAAGCTCGTACAGCTTTTCTCCAACTTCAGCGGGTGCCGCTTCATCGAAAGAAGGGCGCCTCCCGCGTCTGCAGTCACCGTACAACGTGAACTGCGATATAACGAGCAACTCACCGTCGACCTGCAGCAAACTCAGGTTCATCTTGCCGTTTTCGTCTTCAAAAATTCTCAGATTCGCGATTTTTTCACACATCCAGTCCACATCCTTTTCCGTGTCGTTCTTGCCCACACCCAGATAAACCAGCAATCCTCTATCGATGCATCCCACCAGTTTCCCATCCACCGTTACGCTCGCTCTGTGGACCCTCTGGACGACTGCTCTCAAGCGCTCTTCCCCCTTTCGACACGCACGACCGCAGGGTTGTTTTCCAGAACCTTCCTGGCTTCTTCAAGTTGCTTTGCATCACTCACCATCACGGTCAGGGAAGCGATCGAGTAGTTCCACCTCGTTGAAACCAGCTCGGCTCTGACCACGCTCGCACCTTTGTTTTCGAGTGATTGAACCAGTTTGCCGATCTCAGTCTTGTCTCTGAACTCCACTCTGAGATTGGTCTGGTAGCGTTCCTCGGTCTTTCCATTCCAGCGGGCATTGAACACCTTTTCTGGATCCACGTTTTGTATGTTCCTGCAGTTCGATGTGTGAATCGTGATGCCTCTTCTGCTCACCACGCCCACGATTTCGTCTCCAGGGACCGGACCGCAACATTTGGCAAGATGAATTTCTATGTTCTTCAGACCATCGATTTCGACGCCTGCACTGGCGCTCAGTTTGTGTTTGGAACGCTTTGAGACTCTCTGCTCATCTGTTGCCAGAGGGCTGAGGATCTTCACGAGTTCTTTTGGACCTATGGTACCTTCACCGATCCTGCTGAAGAACTCTGTTTCGTCTATTCCCTGTGACTGAAGGTATTTTTTCACCTCCGGTGTCTTCATGATTTCTTCGATGGGCTTTGAGAACTGCTTGCTCACTTTTCTCAGGACGTCCTTGCCTCTCTCGATCAGCTCGTTCTGGAGTTGTTCTCTGAAGAATTTTCTGATCTTGGCTTTCGTGCGTGGTGATCGGGCGTATTTCAACCAGTCAAGGCTGGGCCTGCCCGACTTGTTCACGATGATCTCAACGATGTCACCGTTTCTGAGTTCGTAATCTATCGGAACGATGCGACCGTTCACTTTCGCTCCGGCAAACCTGTGTCCGATTTCCGTGTGCACGGCGTAAGCGAAATCGATCGGTGTCGCACCGCGTGGCAGGTGCTTGACTTCACCTTTCGGAGTGAACACGAACACTTCGTCGATTTCGAGTTCCTTTTTGAGCTCTTCCAGCCCTGCGAGGTTCTTCGTGAGCTCTTTCTTCCACTCGAGCAGTTGTGTGACCCATTTCTGCATGGTCTTAACGTTGATGCCTTCCTTGTATATCCAGTGAGCTATGAGACCGTACTCGGCTTCTGCGTGCATCTCCCAGTCCCTTATCTGCACTTCCAGAGGTTCTCCGTAGCCAGTTATCACCGTCGTATGCAGCGATCTGTAACCGTTCGATTTGGGCGCTGCTATGTAATCTTTGAACCTTCCAGGAAGTGGCTTCCAGAGGTTGTGCACGATACCGAGAACACTGTAGCATGTGACCACATCCTTCACGATCGCCCTGATTCCGAACAAATCGTAGATCTCGTCGAATTCCTTGCCCTTCTGGCTCAGCTTCTGCCAGATACTGTAGTAGTGCTTGAATCTACCTTCAACGTGGGCTTCGATACCGTTTTGCTGTAGAGCTTCTCTGAGCGTTTGCACGTACTCGTTTATTCTCTGCTCTCTCTCTTTCTTCTTCTCCGCGACGAGCATCTTGATCCTGTTGTACTCGTTTCTGTTGAGCGTTTTGAACGCGAGATCTTCGAGTTCCCATTTGATCGTGTATATACCGAGCTTATGGGCTATGGGGGCATAGATCTCGAGCGTTTCTTTTGCCTTGTAGATCTTCTTATGTTCGTCTTTGACGAAATCTATCGTTCTCATGTTGTGGAGCCTGTCCGCGAGTTTCACCACTATAACTCTTATGTCCTCGGCCATCGCGAAGAACATCTTTTGAATCGTCTCGAGTTTTAAAATCGAGTCTGCCGAATCTACAGGCGCGTTGATTCTGCTGACCTTCGTGACGCCGTCCACAATTCGTGCAATCTGTTTGCCAAACATTTGCTCTATATCTTCCAGCTTGACTCGTCCCTGACTGTCTTCGACCGCATCGTGCAGCATCGCTGCTATCAACGTTTCGATGTCCACGTTCATGGCTGCGAGGATCTTGCACACCTCGACGGGGTGGTTCACGAAAGGCTCTCCAGATTCTCTGAACATTCCCTCATGCGCGAACAGGGCCAGCTTGTACGCGTTGGCCAGCTTCTTCTTATCTTCGTCGGAAAAATTTCTCGCCGAAAGCTTCAGTATTTCTGAAACGATCCTGATCGCCTCATCCATCCTCTTCGCTTCCCACTTTCCGTTCCTTGTTCCTCAAGCAGTTGATGAGTGCGGCTATGTCCGAAGGCGTCACACCCGGTATCCTGCTCGCCTGCAGTACAGTCTTGGGCCTCTCCCGCGTCAGCTTCTCGCGCGCTTCGTAAGAGAGGTTGATCACTCTGGAGTAATCAAGGTCTTCGGGAATTTTTATCTCATCGAGGTCTCTCAGCATCTGCACTTCCTGGATCATCTTCTCGATGTAATCTTCGTATTTCGCCGATAGCTCAACTTGTTCGATCAGCTCTTTGTCTTCCATCGGAGAAGGATCCAGAGGTTTTATGTGCTCGTAGCTGACGTTTTGTCTTTTCATCAGGTTGAACAGCGATGTGGGCTGACGCAGCGGTTGTGTTCCAGTTCGGACGAGCAAATCGTTCACTCGATCCGTTGGGGTGACGATGATCTGCTTCAATCTTTTGACTTGTTCCTCGATGTTTTGTTTCAATCTTACCACCTTTTCGTAGAACCATTTCGGCACTAAGCCGACCCGGTATCCTTTCTCGACCAGTCTCAGATGGGCGTTGTCGTGCCGCAGCAACAGTCTGAATTCGGCCCTCGACGTCAGCAGTCTGTACGGCTCATCGACTCCCCTTGTTACCAGATCGTCTATCATGACGCCTATGTACGCTTCAGACCTATCTATGTAGATCGGTTCTTCGCCCCTGAGTTTCTGAACGGCGTTCATACCTGCGACTATTCCCTGGCCTGCGGCTTCTTCGTAACCGCTGGTGCCGTTGATCTGACCCGCGAAGAACAGACCTTCAACGATCTTGCTCTCCAGCGTGTGGTAAAGCTGAGTTGGATCTATGTAATCGTATTCGATGGCGTAAGCAGGTCTAACGATGTGCGCGTTTTCAAGACCTTCGATGGTTCTGATCATCTCGATCTGTACTTCGTAAGGCAGGCTCGTGCTCAGCCCGTTCAAATAATACTCATCGGTGTCTCTGCCTTCAGGTTCCACGAAGATCTGGTGAGACGTCTTTTCGGGGAATTTCACCACCTTGTCTTCTATCGAAGGACAGTACCTTGGACCTTTTCCAGAGATGAGTTTGATCTCGCCGTACAGCGGTGAGAAGGCGAGGTTAGCCTGAATGATCTTCTTTGTCCTCTCGTTTGTGTAGGTCAGCCAGCAAGGATAATCCTTCGGAAGGATCTTCGGATCACTGAAGTAAGAGAAGGAGAGCGGCTCATCCGCGGTGTCCTGACGCTTCATCTTCGTGAAATCTATCGTTTTACCGAGAACGCGTGCAGGCGTGCCGGTTTTGAACCTTCCCATTTTGAAACCGAGTCTCATCAAAGCTTCGGACAGGCCCTTGGCTGGAAAGTCACCCAACCTTCCGGCTTCGAAGGTTTGCCGACCTATGAAGATCTTCCCGTTGAGG
The DNA here is from genome assembly GCF_011057685.1 of Thermotoga sp. Ku-13t. Classification (NCBI taxonomy): domain Bacteria; kingdom Thermotogati; phylum Thermotogota; class Thermotogae; order Thermotogales; family Thermotogaceae; genus Thermotoga; species Thermotoga sp. Ku-13t. The sequence goes on from NZ_LNFY01000010.1 coordinate 301,117, forward strand.
AAAGTTCCCGTGGTTATGATCGCGACACGCGTTTCGTAGATGGTTCCAAGCTTGTCAACAACCGCCCTGATGCGACCGTTTTCAACGATGAGGTCGCACACTTCCGCCTGTCTTAAAAACAAATTCTTCGTCTGCTCGAGTGCTCGTTTCATCGTCTGGCTGTACGCAACTTTGTCTATCTGCGCGCGCAGCGCCCTCACCGAGGCTCCCTTGCTCGTGTTGAGCATTCTCACGTTTATCATCGTCTTGTCCGTCGTCTTTGCCATCTCTCCGCCGAGGGCGTCCACTTCGCGAACGACAATACCTTTCGCGGGGCCACCGATGGCAGGGTTGCAGGAGGCCCACGCGACCCTATCGAGGTTGGATGTTATGAGGAGGGTTTTGAAACCACTCCTGGCCGTCGCGAGCGCCGCTTCCACTCCCGCGTGACCCGCTCCCACGACGACCACGTCGTACGATTCTCTCACGTTCTCACCTCGAATTTGTTCGATATTCAATTTTAACACGCTCTCGCACCGATTTCCGAAACAGGTTTGCAACGATAATAGTGGTAGAATCTTGTCACGGCGAGAGGTGATGAGCTTGCGCATCCTGCTCACCAACGACGACGGCGTGACGTCCGTCGGCCTTCTGACACTCGCGGAGGTTCTCTCCAGGAAACACGAGGTCCTCGTTGTGGCGCCGGAGTCTGAACAGAGTGCCACGGGCCACGCTATAACGGTGAGGATGCCGATCTGGGTGAAGCGCGTGAAAGTCTTCGAACACATACCGGTGTACGCGACGACAGGCACTCCTGCGGACTGCGTCAAGCTCGGAGTGGAAGTGATAGGTGAGAAGAACATAGACCTCGTTGTCAGTGGCATAAACGTCGGCTACAATCTCGGAACGGACATCGTCTATTCTGGCACCGTATCCGGTGCGATAGAAGGAGCACTGCTCGGGATAGCCTCATTGGCTCTGTCCGCACCGGCAAACGAAGATTTCGATTACAAAAGGGCTGCGGAGTTCGCCATGGAATTCATTGAGGAATTCGACTTTTCATTGCTCGAGAGGTTCACCGCGTTGAATTTGAACTTCCCCGCGGGAGAGATAAAGGGATGGAAAGTGGCCAGACAAAGCGCGAGGAGGTACGCGGACAGGTTCGAGGCGCGCGTGGACCCAATGGGGAACACGTACTACTGGATGTACGGTGACGTCATAGAAGACGATGAAAGGCCCGATTGTGATTACGTTGTCGTGAGGGATGGTTACGTTGCCGTTACCCCTATCACGGTCTTCATGACGCACGAGCGTTTGCTCGAGAGGTTGAAGGAGGTGAATGAGCGTGAGAAGGATAAGGTTGCTGGGAGATCCGGTGCTCAGAAAGAAGGCCAAGGAAGTTTCTCAGATAGATGAGTACATTCTGAGTCTCATCAAGGACATGTTTGAAGCCATGTACGCAGAAGACGGGGTTGGCCTGGCCGCTCCACAGGTTGGGGTATCTCTCAGGATCATAGTGATGGACGATGGAAAACCGAGGGCCATGATAAATCCGCAGATCATCTACAGGAGTGAAGAGAAGATAATCGGTGAGGAAGGTTGCTTAAGCATTCCTGAAGTTTTCGAGAACGTGGAGCGCAGCAAGGAAGTGATCGTCAAATACAAGGATGAGAACGGCACCGAACACGAGGAAAAGTTCATCGACTACAGCGCTCGGATTGTTCAGCACGAATATGACCATCTCGATGGAATACTGTTCATAGATCTCATACCGGCTGAAAGAAGGGCGGCGATCCGAGGAAAATTGCTCGAGATCGTCAAACGTTCGGTTCATCATAGGTGAGCTCGATGAGGATCCTCTTTCTTGGAACACCACATTTCGCCGCGAAGCATCTCGAAGCTTTGCTGAAAAACGGTTTGGAAGTTGTGGCTGTCGTGACGCAGCCTGACAAGCCGTGTGGTCGGGGTTTGAAACCAGCTCCGAGTCCTGTAAAAGTGCTCGCACAATCGGCAAACATACCCATTTACGAACAGCTCAAACAGGTTCCGTTCGACACACTGAAAATAGATGTCTGCGTCGTTGTGGCTTACGGGAAGCTGATCCTGAAGAAATACCTTGACATGTTGCCGTTCTACAACGTTCATCCATCACTCTTACCCAGATACAGAGGTGCTGCACCCATACAGCGCGCCATAGAAAATGGAGAGAAAATCACGGGCGTGACGATCTTCAAAGTGACCGAGCAGCTCGATGCAGGTCCCATCGCAATGCAGGAGCGTGTCGAGATAGGAGACTTCGAAACGTTCGACGAGGTGGAAGCGAAACTTTTGAACCTTGGTTGCAGAATGTTGGTCGAATTTCTGCAAGATCCTTTCTCGTATCCACTCGTACCGCAGGATGAATCTCTGGCGAGTTACGCACCGAAGATTGAAGAAAAAGATCTGTTTGTGGATTTCACCCAGCCTGCCAGTAAGGTTAAGGACAAAATAAGGGCTTACGACTCGAAACCTGGCGCGAGGGCGTTTTTGAACGGTTGCTGTGTTAAGATCTTTGGGGCCAAGGCTCTCGAGCCTGGTTCAGAAGAAGCGGGAAAGATCGTCCGCGTAGACAAAAATGGGGCCCTCGTGGCGACTCCTGCAGGTTTTGTAGTCGTTTCATACATCCAGTTTCCTGGAAAAAGGAAAATGACGTTCTTTGAAGCTCTCAACGGTAGGTTACTGAAGGTGAACGATAAATTCAACACCTGAAGACACGGAGAGGGACGGGTGGCCGCGGGTTCAACACCCGAGGAAAGTCCGGACTCCACAGGGCAGGGTGCTGGGTAATACCCAGGAGGAGCGATCCTCGGAAAGGGCCACAGAAACTTCAAACCGCCCGAAGAGGGCAAGGGTGAAAAGGTGAGGTAAGAGCTCACCAGTGCTGGGGTAACCCAGCAGCTCGGTAACCCCCACCTGGAGCAAGGCCGAACAGGGGTGGGTGGCCCGCCCATAACCCCGGGTAGGCCGCTTGAGGAGGGCGGAAACGCTCTCCCCAGATAGATGGCCACCCTCGACAGAATCCGGCTTACAGTCCCTCTCCGTGATTTTGATTCCTGGAGGTGGTGTCGGTCTTGAAGAGGTTCATGGCGGTGGTGTCTTACGATGGTACGAACTTCTTCGGCTTTCAAACACAACCCAGCGTCAGAACGGTTCAGGGCGTGATCGAGGCTGCCCTGGAAAGGATCTTCAAAACTAAAACCACGGTCTTGGTTTCTGGAAGGACTGACACGGGGGTACACGCGATAGGTCAGGTGATAGTCTTTGACAGCCCGATCGACATAGATGAGACGAGTATGAAAAACGCGTTGAACGCGAACCTGCCGGACGACGTCTACGTGAGGAAAGTGATCGAGGTCGATAAGGATTTCCATCCACGTTTCGAAGCGAAGAGACGAATATACCATTACTTGATCTACAACGCGACCGAACCTAACCTGTTCATGAGGAACTACGCCTGGTGGTTTCCGTACAAACTCGATGTGAAAAAGATGCGCGAGGCTGCGAGGTATCTCGAAGGGGAACACGACTTCAGGAGTTTCGTGAAAACGGAAGACAACGAGAGCACCGTGAGGACCATATACAGGATCAGAATACTTCGTCTGAGGAACAACCTCATTTTGATCCGTGTCGAGGGCCGTTCCTTCGCACGCAGGATGGTTAGAAACATAGTGGGTGCTCTCGTGAAGGTGGGGACGGGACAATGGGAACCGGAGAAACTGAAAGAAATCCTCGAAGCGAAAGACAGATCGCTCGCACCTGCTACCGCGCCTGCACATGGTTTGTACTTCTACTCTGTGGAATTCTGATCGCGTTCGAAGTTGACAAAATCAACCTGTTCGGTACTCAACTCTATGTCGTGCAGGAAAGAGGCATTCTCTATTACGTCGGTGAGACTCCTCCCGCGACCGATGACATGCTTCTGGTGGAAAAGTGGATGTGTCTTCCAACCGTTAGCCTGCTGTACGATGGTCCCAGTGAGATGGAACGTGTCGTCAAAAAATGTTTGAACGAAGCGGGTGTCCTTGTGGGCATCGGCGATCTTCTCTATGTGAAGCTGAGAAAACAATCCGGTCTTTGTTACATCAGGTTGATGTACAGAGACGTGGAATGGGATAACTCCGACTCGCTCTGGAAAGAAGAAGAATTCGAGAACAACCTGTGCGAAAAGCTGAAGGAGCTGTTCTCCCCGTATGTGCCCGAACGGCCGAAAGAGGGTTATTCAGTCCTGTGGGCTGGTCGAATCATCGTTGAAAAGCGAGAAAACCAAACTGTTCCGGTGAAGATTGAAATTCCTGAAAGAATCGTGTCGCTCACTGTGAACGGTGAAAAGAAGCTCGTTCCAGAAGGTTTTTACAATCTCTACGGTAAGATCGTGTACGTGGACGAAGACATCTCTCTCTCGAACACCGCGTTCTTTGAGGGGGCCCAGATGGTTTTCAAAACTTCGGACGGTTACGTCATTTACAGAGATGGAACGCTGCTCTTTTCAAACGGCAGGAAGATCGCTTTTGAAGAACCATTCGATGTTATAAACGATTCTCCGATTCCCTGGCGTGTCAACGTTAAGGCGGAGGGTTCCAGTTTCGCTACAACGGTGCTGGGACGATTCGAGAAGACGCTCGTGCTCTCGTGTGGAATGATATGCCCAATGGATTTTTCGTGGTTCCTGCGTGTGAGTGGTCCCATCATCGAATGGGCCCAAAGTGAGCAGAGATTTTACGTGCTCGACATCGCAGGCTACGTCAGAGCCATCGACTTGAAAACCCGGCGCACGCTCTGGGAAAGGCTGGTCCCAGGTGCGTGGGGTATAGCGGTCCACGACAATGAGATCTACGTCGGTTCGGGAGAAAAGCTTTTGAGATTAAACGAGCGAGGAGAGCTTGTGGAGGAGAGAAGTTGCAAAGATTTCGGGGTTTCTTCAAGGGGTATAATTGCTTTGACGGAAACCGATGGCGTGTTCGTCAGGGGACATGGCGTGAGCGTGCTGCTCAAAGGTTCCACCGCTACGGTTTACGCCGACCAAACTTTCGAGTTCGATGGCATCAAGAGCGTTCGTCTGTTCGACTGGGGCGCAGTGCTCATTGGTGAATCTGGATGCTGGGTGGTAGAAAAACGTTGAGGCTGGACACACTGTTGCTGAAAAAGGGTCTTGCGAGGACTCGTTCGCAAGCAGCCGATCTGATCAGACTCGGCAGGGTTCTTGTCAACGGTTCGGTGTGCACGAAGCCTGGAAAGTTCTTCGACGAAGGTGCCGAGGTTTTGATCCTTCAGGAACGGTTCTTCGTGGGTAGGGGTGGCGAAAAACTTGAAGAAGCGTGGAAGGCTTTCAACGTGGATTTCTCAAACAAGACGGTTTGTGACATTGGAGCCTCGACGGGTGGCTTCACACATTTTGCCCTGACAAAGGGTGCGGCTAAAGTTTATGCCGTGGACGTTGGAGAAAACCAGTTGCACGAATCTTTGAGAAAAGACCCGCGGGTCGTCGTTATAGAGAAGTTCAACGCGCGTTATTTGACGGAGGAAGTCCTCGGAGAGAAGGTCGATATCGTTCTCTGCGATGTTTCTTTCATCTCGCTCAAGCTGATACTGCCGGCCATCGACAGGATCCTCAAACAAGACGGTGAAGCTTTAGTACTGGTGAAGCCACAGTTCGAGGTTGGTAGGAACGTGAAGCAGACCGAATCAACCCACGTCCAGGCCTTAATGGACGTGATTCGCTGTGCCGAGCTGAACGGTTTGTATCCTGCTGGTCTGATCGACTGCAAGGTACGGGGAGGAAAAGGGCAGATAGAGTATTTCCTTCACTTGAAGAGGGTCAGTAAGAACGAATTCGATATTGAAACAGTCTCAAAGATTGTGGGGAAAGTCTGGAACGAATCGCAGGGCAGGGGTAAAGCATGAGAAAGTTGCATTCTTTGTTTTTGATCTTTCTCTGTGCGATCATCTTTGCCGATGTGACAAGTTTCGTACCGAAAGATTACGATTTCTTTGTGTTGCTCAAAGGAAATTCGCTTTACTACAGTAGATTGAGCAGTGTTCCTCTGTTTCGTTTCATACTGAAGGACGACAGGGTCGCCCTCGAGAGTCTCTTCGTTTCCCTGCTCGAAAACACGTGCAACAATCTTGGTATTCCGGTGGACTCTGTGTACGAAGCGCTTGAGAACGATATACTCTTTGCCTCTAAGGGTACTGAGTTTTCGCTGGATCAGTTCTTCTCACTCGATTTGAACTATTACTTCCAGGTTCTTCGCAACATAGGCAGTAATTCCATAGTGGTTTTGAAAACCTCAAAGCCGGAACAGTTGCTTCGACTCATGGCGAGACTGATGGATTTGAAGATGACCAGGAGCGAGGGAGTGTGGATCCTTCACGACACGGACGTCGCGATCTTTGCCGCTGCACACGAAAGCTATCTTGTGATGTCGGGGAGCAGGACTGCCCTCATGAAGGCTATAGATGCTTACGATATGGAAGGTTTACAGTTGAAAAACGAAGAGGCGGCAGTGAAAGAGCTGCTGAACCAGTCGGCCTGGTTGTACGGCTTCTTCAAGAAGGACACGTTGAAAATCAAAGGGCCGTTCGTTTCGACGAACAACCCTGAGACCGATTACGTAACGGTTTTAGGTGTCCCCAGCGGCGAGTCATTGAAGATAGAGGTGCGTCAACTGTTGCGCTCAAATTCGAACATGGAGAAATACGTCTCCTCTGTTACGCCGATGCTGGGTATGCCTTTCGTTGGAAATTTCGTCTTTTCCGCAACTGCGGCCGGCCCGCTGGATCTCGCGGAATCTCTTTCGCAATGGTTTCATGGCGCCCAGGACGAAGTGAGGAAGATTTACGATATCGTTTCGCAGATACTCAGGGTGAGCACGGGTCGTGTTTACGTTACGGGCGATCTGTTCGGTGAATCGATCCGCTTGGTCGTTATCTTCGAACTGTCGAAGGATATTGATATGTCGTTTCTCATCAGATACGGTGCGAAATCTTTCGGAAGCGAGATCAGGTTGCCTATACTCAACGGCTTCATCAGCTTTTTCCAATCGGACAGGCGACTGATCATGACGAACCTAACGAAGGAGGAATACGATCGGTTGGCCAGCAGGAAAAAGCTCAGGGACGATGTTGCCTATCAGTACATCTCACGCAACTATGCCAATCGTGACGTATTGAGATTGTTCATCGATCTTGGTTCGCTGCTGAAACAGATACTCGGCATCAACGCAACCGGTAAATTCTTTCTAACCCAGCAGTTCGAAGGTCAGGCTCTGGTTTACAGAATGGAGGTCATGTGAGAGATGTTTCCATTCATCGACAGAAACAAGATGCTCTTGAAGCGCTATAGAAAAATGGTTGAAAGGGTCAAGCAAAAGGAGCAGCCGCTGCAAAGGGCAACGAACTCGGAGCTGAGAAAGCTCGCACTCGAACTGAAAGCGAACGGTTACGACGAGTCTTTGATCTACGACGCTTTCGCTCTGGCGAGGGTCATCGCAAAACGTGTGCTCGGAATGTATCCGTTTGACGAGCAGCTGATGGGTGCCTTTGTGCTCCACGAGGGTAAAGTGGCCGAGATGAAGACAGGCGAAGGTAAAACGCTCGTCGCCACGATGCCTCTGTACTTCAACTCCCTGGGTGGAAAGAACGTTCATCTTGTCACCGTGAACGATTACCTCGCGCGACGCGACGCGCTCTGGATGGGACCACTGTATTTGTTCCTTGGATTGCGTGTGGGAGTGATAAACCAGCTCGGGAAGTCTTACGAGGCGGTCTGGAAGAATCAGGAACTTTTTGAAGCCGCGATCGAGGAAAATCTTTCCGTTTGGCCCGAAAGCTTCGATGGCGAATTTCTGAAAGACTCGATGAAGGATCCACGCGCTGTTCAGGCGTTCGAGGTTCAGCTCGTGGAGATTTCAAGGAAACAGGCTTACGAATGCGACATCACCTACGGCACGAACAACGAATTCGGCTTCGATTATCTTAGAGACAATCTCGTGTACGATCTGAACGATAAGGTGCAGAGGGCTCATCACTACGCCATCGTTGACGAAGTGGACAGCATACTCATCGACGAAGCGCGAACGCCACTGATCATATCTGGACCATCGAAAACGGGAGCTTCCGTTTACAAGCAGTTCGCCTCCCTGGCGAAAAAGTTCATCAAAGACGTGGATTTCACAGTTGATGAAAAGGTCAGAACTGTGATCTTAACAGAAAAGGGCATAGAGAAAGCCGAAAAGCTCATAGGTGTCGAGAATCTGTACAACCCTGCGAACGCGAACCAGCTCTACCACCTTTTGAACGCCCTGAAGGCGCTGCATCTTTACAAGAGGGACGTCGATTACGTGGTGATGAACGGTGAAGTCATCATCGTGGATGAATTCACGGGTAGGCTCCTGTTCGGGAGACGTTACAGCGGGGGCCTGCACCAGGCGATAGAGGCAAAAGAAGGCGTACCCATAAAAGAAGAGTCGATCACCTACGCGACGATAACCTTCCAGAACTATTTCAGGATGTACGAAAAACTCGCGGGGATGACCGGAACGGCGAAGACGGAGGAAGAAGAGTTCAAGCAGATCTACGGCATGGAAGTTGTTGTGATCCCGACCCACAAACCGATGATAAGGATCGATCACGATGACGTGATCTACAGGACTCAGGCCGAGAAGTACGCAGCGATAATCAAAGACATCGTCGAGCGTCACAAGAAGGGCCAGCCCGTCCTCGTTGGAACGACTTCCATAGAAAAGAGCGAACTGCTCAGCAGCATGTTGAAGAAACTCGGCATACCGCACCAGGTCCTCAACGCAAAATACCACGAAAAAGAGGCCGAGATCATAGCGAAAGCGGGAGAAAAGGGTGCTGTCACCATCGCCACGAACATGGCTGGCCGCGGGACAGACATAAAGCTGGGTGAAGGTGTTGTCGAACTCGGAGGCCTCTACGTCATCGGTACGGAGAGGCACGAGAGTCGACGCATCGATAACCAGTTGAGGGGCCGTTCCGGCCGACAGGGTGATCCGGGTGAATCGAGGTTCTATCTGTCCCTCGAAGACGATCTTCTGAGAATCTTCGGAGCCGAACAGCTCGAAAAGGTCATGAACGTGCTCAAGATTAAGCCAGGTGAACCGATAGAACACCCGCTGCTCACACGGCTCATCGAGATGGTCCAGAAGAAAGTCGAGGGGATCAACTTCTCCATAAGGAAACACCTCATGGAAATGGACACGGTGCTCGATGCGCAGAGAAACTACGTTTATTCCTTGAGAGACTGGATCTTAGAAGGAAAAAGCATGGAAGAGCACATCGACAGGTTCATGGAAGATTTCGTTGAAAGAAGGATCGAGAGTTTCTGCAACGGGAAAGAGTGGGACCTCGAGGGATTGAAGAATTCGCTGCTGGTTCTGCCCAGGGGTATAATAAGCCTTGACGGAGCAAATTTCGACACAGCCAGCCAGTTGAAGCAGTACCTGCTCGAGCAGCTCAGGAAGGCATACTCAGCCAAAAAGCAGGAGATAGGTGAAGAGTACGATAGATTCCTCAGATTTTTGGTCTTACGTGCGGTCGACGACAACTGGCGACAGTATCTGGAAGAAGTCGAACACGTTAAGGAAGCAGTCAATCTGAGAGCTTACGGTCAGAGAGACCCCATCATCGAGTTCAAGAAAGAAACTTACGCCATGTTCGATGAAATGATGGCGCGCGTGATTGACACGGTGATTGGCCTCATGTTCAGAGTGGTGAAGGTGGACGAAGAAAAAGCTCAGCGTGAAGCGAAAAGAGATCTGGCTAACCTCAGGCTCGTTCATGAGGAGTTCAACATCGTCAACAGGGCCGAGCGAAGAAAGTTGCAAAGAGACGAAAAGACAAAGAAGAGGTTCAAAATAAAGAGGTGAGAGCATGATCGCGTACGAAACGAAGGTCAAGATAGAAGAGTTGAGAGACAAGTTCGAAGGACTTTCGAAGATCGTGGAACCCGAAAAGTTGAAAGAAGAACTCGCGGAACTGGAGCGAGAACTTTCAAACAACGATGTCTGGAAAGATCCCAAAAAGGCTGCAGAAATATCCAAAAAGATGCGCCACATCAAGGACCTGCTCTCGGACTTTGAAAAGATCAGGAAAGCCTTCGAGGACGTCGAGGTCGGTCTTGAACTCGCCGAAGAGGACGGCGAGATAGCCCAGCACGTCGAACAGATCGTCTCCGAGCTGCAAAAGGACATAAAACGTCTTGAGCTCGAGCTCGTTCTGAACGATCCACTGGATATCAACAACGCTTATCTGTCTGTGCATCCCGGCGCCGGTGGTACAGAATCGCACGACTGGGCCCAGATGCTGCTGAGGATGTACATGAGGTGGGCCGAGAAAAAGGGCTTCGATGTGGAACTGCTCGATTTCCAGCCGGGCGAAGAGGCCGGAGTGAAGAGTGCGACAATCCTGATCAAAGGCGAGTACGCTTACGGCTTGCTGAAATACGAGCGGGGTATTCACAGACTCGTGAGGATTTCCCCGTTCGACGCGTCGCACAGGCGCCACACATCCTTCGCCTCGGTGAACGTCATTCCTGAAATAGATGATGACATAGAGATCGAAATAAGGCCGGAAGATCTGAAGATAGAAACTTTCAGGGCATCTGGACACGGCGGCCAGTACGTGAACAAAACCGATTCTGCAGTCAGGATAACACACATTCCAACAGGCATCGTCGTGAGCTGTCAGAGCGAAAGATCGCAGCATCAGAACAAGGCCACCGCTCTGAAAATGCTCAAGGCAAGACTGTACCAGTTAGAGCTGGCAAAGAGAAGAGAACAGCTCGAGGAAATCCAGGGAGAACTCAAAGACATCGCCTGGGGAAACCAGATAAGATCTTACGTGTTGCACCCATACAAAATGGTGAAGGACCACAGAACAGAAGTTGAGGTTGGGAACGCCGACGCCGTGCTCGATGGAGAGCTCGATCTGTTCATAGAAGCAGAGCTCCTATACTTCGCAAAGAAGTGAATGCCTGTACGATGATCGAATCAAAAAATGCCCCACACAGGTGGGGTTTTGTGTTTTCTACTGTCTTCGGTCCTCGAAAAAGGCTCAAATTTCTCACCATCTCATCCGCCACTGGCTGTTGCAACGTCTGAAAAGAAAACGATTTTGAGAGATCTCTTTTTCGCAAAATACATCGCCACGTCCGCCAGCCTGACCAACTGATCAAGCTCCTGGGCGTCTGTTGGATAAAGGGCTATCCCCACACTGACGCCCACATTGATTTGCCTACCTTCCACGCGGTTCAGTTTTTCCACCGTTTGAACGATCCTTTCCGCTATCGTGAGAACTTTTTCTTTGTCGCAGTCGTAAATCAGCGCGACGAATTCGTCTCCACCGAACCTCGCCAGAAGATCGCTCTGCCTGAGAACCTTGCTCAACCTTGAAGCGATAAAAGTGAGTGCCCGATCTCCCAATCCGTGTCCGTGTTCGTCGTTGACATTTTTGAAATGGTTCAAATCCATGAACAAAAGCGCAACGGTTTTGTTCTCCCTCTTCGCCAGCGAGAGCATCTTTTCGCCATACTCTTCAAAGGCTCTTCTGTTCAAAAGGTTCGTTAAAGGGTCTCGGCTCGAAAGGTGTTCCAGGATCTTTTGCTGTTCGAGCAACCTTTCTTCCTGCTTCATCCTGGTGAACACCATGGCGAGATAATTGGCAAAGAGCCGGGCAAGTTCGAGACTTTCTTCGTCGAAGGCATCTTCTCTCTCGAAGTTCTCGAGATTGAAGGCCATGGCGATCTCACCTTCAACAATCACCGGTACCACCAAACTGCACTTTATTTCCTCGATTCTTCCGTATTCCTTCAGTTTTTGAAAAGTCTGATCGTCCAGCTTTCTTCTGTTGAGTTCATTCACATCTCTGGAATTCTTTATTGGTTTTTCAAACCAGTCTGCTTGGTCGGCGAATTCGATCTGTTTGAGCCCTTCAAGGTCGTACCCCACAGCCGCTACGTAGATCCACTTTCCGCTTCGTTTGATCACGACCGAACCAGCCTGGGCGTTGGGCACAACCTCGATGGCCTTTTGAAGGATCAGCTGGTACAGTTTGTCCGCCTTCTCGCCTTTCAAGAAAGACTTGGTTATCTCAAGCATCGCCTCGTTGAATTTTCTGAGTCTCGACTCCTGTTTCAACCTTTGCCAGAACGTGATCATCCATAGCAACAAGAAAGCAGTGACACCGGCCGTAATGGAAATGGATTGAATGAAAGCCCTGAGGTTCAACGCGGAGTAGTTGCTTTTGTATTTGAGGCCGAAAACGAACTCTTCCCCTTCGGGGGAAATATACAGCCGTGATTCACCCATGTCTTCGAGAGGTCCCTGAGCATCAACAACAGCCCGTACAGCCTTGTCCTTCACGAACTCGCTCAGATCTTCGTTGAAAACCTTGAAATCTATCAACAGTTTTTCACCGTGTGGGCTGATTTTGAACGGGTCAGGCTCATCCACGTCGAGAACGAGTACGGTCGCTTCTTCCACAAAATCGAAGTTTTTCTTCAAATCTTCAAGCCAGATCCGTGCTTCATCCAGCCTGTTTTCTTTCAGAAGTTCATACATTGTGGTCCATTGAAAGTAGCTCACACTGATGGATTCGGCGTAGCGCTCAACGTATCTTGCATACAACTTCTTGACGTTTTCCACGTACCATCGAAACTGAGCCTTGTTGATGTTATAAACAGACACCAGCACCGTCACGAACACGAGCGCTGGAATCAGAATGAACCAAACCAATCCGCGCATAGCATTTCACCGTGCCCACTGAAGGTAAAACTATCATAACGCGAGTACGACACTACGCGTATGTGTCCCCCAACTGAACGTTCCGCTGGATCTCTGAAACGTCTGAAGCCAGAGAAGTTCCCCCAGATCAGGATTGTACACCACATCGTTCCGGCACATCGCACGCGCTGACTTTTAATCTCGCCGACACGTTCAGTTCAAGATTGAGGCACAACAAAAAACCCGGCGTGCGCCGGGTTGTACCTGGTGGCCAGGGGCGGAATCGAACCGCCGACACCTGGATTTTCAGTCCAGTGCTCTACCAACTGAGCTACCTGGCCGCCTTCTTTGGTGGGTGCGGCAGGACTCGAACCTACGACCTTCTGCTCGTAAGGCAGACGCTCTCCCTCTGAGCTACGCACCCACCGCTACTTTATAAATATACCACAAAGGTTCGCATTTGAGAAGACCCCGATCAGGGGACGATCCTGGTACCCGTTTGACCTGAGAGCGCTTCTTTGAGCTTCTTCATGTCCGTTATCAAACAGGTTTTTCCAGTTCTCGTGACGAAATCGATGGCTGCTTCTATCTTTGGTCCCATGCTGCCTGATGGGAAGTGACCTTCCTTCAAATACCTGCCAGCTTCTTCTACCGTGAGTCGATCGAGGTAGACCTGGTTCGGTTTACTGTAGTTGAGCGCGACCTTTTCCACGCCCGTGAGGATTATCAACTCGTCGGCACCTATTTCTATCGCCAGAAGCGCGCTGGCCCTGTCCTTATCTATCACGGCCTCTACGCCCTTCAATCTGCCGTCCTCATTTATGACCGGTATTCCACCACCGCCCGCGGCAACGACTATCACATCATTTTTCAAAAGCAGCTTTATCACTTCTTTTTCGACGATGTCCAATGGTTTCGGTGATGGAACAACCCTTCTCCAGCCGCGCCCAGCATCTTCTTTCATGATCCAGCCCTTTTCCGTCATGAGCTTCTTCGCTTCTTCCTCGTTGTAAAAAGGTCCGACGGGTTTTGAAGGTTTTTTGAAGGCTTCATCGTTTTTGTCGACGATTATCTGAGTGATGAGCGCGGCGATTTCTCTATGCAAATTTCTTTTTGAAAGCTGGTTTCGAAGCGATTGAACGATCATGTAACCCAAGCTTCCCTGCGTTTGTGCGTCGTTTACATCGATAGGGAAGGGGGGTATGATGTCCTTCGCCATCTCCTGCTGGATCAAAATGTTGCCCACCTGTGGTCCGTTGCCGTGTGTGATCACGATGTCGTACTCATCCAACATTTCAACGAGATACCCCATCGCTTCTTCGACAGCACTGAACATGTTCTCAGCTGTGGGCTTTTCTCCGGGCCTGTTCACCGCATTTCCTCCGATCGCCACAACTGCGAGTTTCTTCATCCTCTTTCCCTCCTGAGAACAAGTGGAGGGACTTTCGTCCCTCCACTAGCGTAAAAATCGATATTGATGGTTCACATTTTGATGTACGGTAGCAGGGCCATGTGCCTCGCGCGCTTTATGGCGACTTTGATCAGCCTCTGATGTTTCGCGCAGTTCCCCGTGACGCGCTTGGGTATGATCTTGGCCTTTTCGTTCAGATAATCGCTCAAGAGTCTGATATCTTTGTAGTCGACGTACTCGATCCCCATCTCGCAGAGTTTACACCTTTTGATTTTCTTCTTCCTTCTCCTCTTCTGCTGGTCCACAGAGACACCTCCTCAGAACGGTGGTTCGTCCGGATTTTGACCATCGGAATCTCTTTCAGAACCTATGATATCGTCAAAATCTGTAATCGGTTCATCCACTGGTTTTTCAAATTCTTCGGGTTTCTCGAACTCCTCGATACTTTCTTCCACGGCTGCTTTCTTTTCCATGAACCTGATGTCCCGCGCCCAGATTTCGGGTGTGGTTACGTTGGTTCCATCGCGGGATTGCCATTTGTTTATCCTCAGTTCTCCTTCGACTAAGACGAGTTGACCTTTCTTGAGGTACAGTCTGGCGAAGTCGGCGAGCCTGTTGAACGCGACTATTCTTATAAAATCTGCCGTCTTCTGACCATCTACGGATTTCACGGGCCTATCGACTGCGAGCACGAACGAGGTGACCGCAGCTCCCGTGGTCGTCATACGTACTTCTGGATCCCTTGCGAGTCGACCCACCAGGATCACTCTGTTGTAATACGCCACTTCAAATTACTCCTTCTGCTCCACTTCGCTGACCTGTGCGGCTTTCTTCTCTTTTTTCTCGAGATCTTCCCTTCTGAAGGTCTGCCAGCGAATGATCTGTGGCGTCACACGGTAAAACTCTTCGAGCAAGTTCACCTTGGCAGGGTCCGCTATGAAGATCACAACGGTGTAGTCACCCTCCGTCTGGTGCGCGATGGGGTAAGCGAGTTTTCTCAAACCCCACCTGTTCACGTCTCTGATCTGCCCGTTCAAGCGCTCTGTGATGACACCTTTGACCTTTTCAACGAGTCCTTCGCGTTCCTGCTCGCTCAACCGTGGATCGATGATGAACATCGTTTCGTAGATCCGCATTCGCTTACCTCCTCCCTCGGCCTTTTTGGTCTTGCCCGATGGCAAGACGGGAGTGTTCCCACCATAATTTACCACATATCTCCCACGGCTGCACATTATACACGAAGGTATGTTAAATGCTCATGAAGCTTTGGAGTACCTGATGCTCTTCTGAGATTCCACCTTTCCATACGGGAATTGTCAGAGCCGATGGTGGCTGTTGCCTGTTTGTTGAAAAAAAGAAAACGAATCATACGACGAACGAAAAATCGTTAACCTTAAGAAGGATGATAATGTGGTTGAACAAAAATTCGGAGGTGGTTCGTACGAAAGTTGGGTTAGCCTACAACGTTCAGCGTGGTGTGAGGCCGGATGTGGAGGACTGGGAGGCAGAGTACGACTCGATGGAGGTCGTGATGGACATCAAGCAATCCATCGAGAGCGGAGGGTACGAAGTCGTTTTGATGGAAGCCGTCCCCGAGAAGTTCATTCCTACGCTGCTGACCGAAAAGGTTGACATCGTCTACAACTTCGCAGAAGGTACGTTCGGTAGAGCCAGAGAAGCCCAGGTCCCGGCAATACTCAGCTTTTACGGGATACCTTACACTGGTTCGGACGCCACCACGCTCGCCGTGTGCCTCGACAAGGCGTTGACAAAACAGGTGCTCCTCAGCAAAGACATACGCACACCCAGATTTCAGGTGATACGATCACTCGACGAAAAATTGAGAAAGAACATGAGGTTTCCACTCATTCTGAAGCTGAATGCCGAAGGTTCTTCGAAGGGTATTTCCGACACCGGACTGGTTCACGATATGGTTGAGTACAGGAAGGAACTCGAAAGGCTGTTCGAGACGTACAACGAGCCCGTACTCGTCGAAGAGTACATAAGAGGCAGGGAATTCACCATCGGGGTGCTTCAGGAAGGAAACAAGTACAAAGTTTTGCCCATCATGGAGATTCACTTCAAACACGGAAAAGAGTTTTACAGCTACAAAGTCAAAAAGAATTCGGATTATTATGTGGACTACACTTGCCCGGCGAAGATAGATCCCACCCTCGAAAGGAAGCTCACGAACATGGCCATCAAGATATGCAAGAGTCTCGACATAAAGGACGTTGCAAGGATAGACCTGAGAGTTTCTCAGGAGGATGGGAATCCTTACTTCCTCGAGATCAACCCGCTTCCCGGTATGGTGCGGGGTTTCTCCGACCTGCCCAGGATCGCCGAGACGGCCGGTTACACGTACGAAGAGCTCGTCCTTCACATACTCGAAAACGCGATGCAGCGGTACGGACTCAAGACACCCATCCACACGTGATGGGGGTGGAAGATTTGGAGTTGAGCAACGTGAAGAAGATAGCGATCGTGGGAGCAAGTGAGGATAAGAGAAAATACGGCAACAAGATAGTTCGAGATCTGCTTTCGAAAGGTTTTGAAGTGTATCCAATCAACCCGAGATCTGAAACGATCGAAGGTATAAAGTGCTACAGGGACATCGAAGAGCTCCCGAAAGACATCGATCTGATAGTGTTCGTTGTACCCCCGGAGATCGGGATCCAGGTCGTCGAGAAAGCGATAAGGATGGGGTTCAAGCGTCTCTGGTTTCAACCAGGTGCTGGTTCCAAGCAGATAGAAGATCTCGTGAAAAACAACGGTGTTGAATATTCAATAGGGCGTTGCATAATGATTGAAACAAGTTATTGAAGCTTCTGATGGAAGGCTTTTGTGTCGGATGGTCCACCGTTCGACTTCAAATCGTTACCGTTTTGCAAAGCCTGATCATCGTATATATTAAGTGGAGCGCTCCAGAAGACGGTTTGACCCCTTCAAGTGATAGGGTCCCGGACTGACCTTTGGTTAGCGTATTGTTTTGCTGGTTGCGCTCCATCACGGATCGAAAAGATAATAAAAATAATAAGGATTTAGAGCACTGGTTATGGACATCGAGTGATTAAGAAGTAGCGCACGCGGAGATAGAATCTCCGGTCCGTGCAGAAAAGCGAATCAGAATTTTTTTGGATCAGGAACGCTGGAAAATGGAAAGATTTGAGCCCCAGAAATGGGGCTTTTTTGTTTTTGATTTTGGCACGTGGACTCTGGTATAATTTTGGTGTTCCAAATCTGTGTGGGGAGGTAAGAGTATGAAAAGCCGTGTGCTGGTGGCGCTCCTTGCTTTACTCACCGTGGTTTCTCTCTTCGCCGAGAAGTTCCCGAGCAAACCCATCACCTACGTCATCTGTTTCGCACCCGGTGGAGAGTCAGACATAACCGCGCGCCTACAACAGCCTTATCTGGAGAAGATCCTGGGAGTCCCGATCGTCATAACGTACAAAGAGGGCGGTGGAGGAGCTGTAGGCTGGACCGAACTGGTCACCCGTGCCAAACCTGATGGTTACACAATCTACGGTACAAACTTGCCTCATACGATTCTTCAGCCGTTGCAAGGTGGCGTTGGGTACAAGACCGAACAGATAAACAACATCTATTTCTTCCAGTCCACTCCGTGTGTACTCGCTGTCAGCATCGACAGCCCTATAAAGACGTTCCAGGATTTCGTTGAGTACGCCAGGAAGAAAGGTGTCGTCACCCTGGGCGGAAGCGGTCAACCGTCTGCAAACAGTTTTGCGACCCTGAGGCTCGCCAAGCTCACGGGTTTGAACATCACATACGTACCGTTCTCAGGTTCTGGTACGGCCGTGCCGGCACTCCTTGGAGGACACGTCGATGGTTTGATGACCTACACAACCATGGCTGTACAGTACAAAGACAAAATGAGGGTTATCGCAGTGGCCACTGAAGAAAGAATACCGCTCTTTCCCGATGTGCCGACGTTCAGAGAACTTGGAATCGATCTGGTTGAGAAAGCGTACAGGGGAGTCGCCGTACCTCCAGGGACCCCTGCAGATGTCAAAAGGGTGCTTGAAGAAGCTTTCAGGCAGGTCAACAACAATCCAGAATTCGTAGCGAAGATGCAGGAAATGGGATTCGTCATAGAGAACTACGACGAGGCGGCAGCGGCCAAGCTCGTCGCGGAATTGATACCTTACTACAAACAACTCTGGGAAGAGACCCAAGGCAAATGAAGACTCCCTCCCGCACCCAACATGGGTGCGGGTTTTTGAAAGGGGGAAAAGATCTTGGCTGGTCTTCAATATCTTGCCTACGGTTTTGCACAGTTCTTTGTCGTTAAGACTCTGTTGTTGATGCTGGGTGGGGTATGCGTAGGCTTGGTTATTGGAGCTCTTCCAGGTTTGAGTGCAACGATGGGTGTGGCGCTGTTTCTTCCCGTCACTTACTGGCTTTCGCCGTCTGAGAGTCTGGTGTTCCTGGGATCTCTCTACATGGCAGCGATATACGGTGGCTCTTTCTCGGCGATTCTGTTGAGGACTCCAGGAACTCCTTCCAACATAGGAACAACGTTCGATGGTTATCCCATGGCCAAGCTAGGTAGAGGCTGGGAAGCCATCCTGACTGCAACTTTTTCTTCTCTGTATGGTGGATTGTTCGGTTTGATCATGTTTCTTGTCTCCGCCCCCATGCTCGCGCGGGTCGCACTGAAATTCGGCCCTCCTGAATACTTCTGGCTCGGTATATTCGGTCTGACGGTGATATCTTCACTGTCACGGGGAAACACTTTGAAGGGTTTCATGGGTGGTTTGATCGGAGTTCTGTTGAGTACCGTAGGCGTCGCACCCGTTGGAGGGAACGTGCGTTTCACTTTCAACATCCCGGAACTCATCGGTGGAGTTGGGTTGATACCGGCGCTGGTGGGACTGTTCTGTATACCTGAAGTCATCGACATGGTCCTGAACAGATCAAAGAAGCAGCTGTTCCAGGAAGCGAAGGTTCAGAAAGGAATAATCTGGAAAACGTTTACCAGCGTGATGAAGAAGCAGGTGGATCTCCTGAGGGCTTCAATCATTGGTTTCATCATAGGCGTGTTGCCAGGCGCTGGCGGTAACATCGCGAACCTGGTGGCTTACAGTGAGGCTGTCAGGGCTTCGAAACATCCAGAGAAGTTTGGAACAGGTATCCCTGAAGGTGTGATAGCCACGGAGGCTTCGAACAACGCGGTGGTCGGAGGGGGTTTCGTTCCACTCATGACGCTCGGAGTTCCTGGTACGCCCGTGGACGCGATTCTCTATGGGGCTTTACTTATGCAGGGTCTGAGACCCGGTGCAGAGCTTTTCACGAGAAGAGCCGATGTGGTCTACACTTTCATAGCTGGAGTCATTGTGGCGACTTTCGTCATGGTCCCGATCGGCCTGGCTTTCGGTAGAGCAATGGCGAAGTTCATCACCAAGATTCCGTTGAGCTTGCTGGCTCCGACGGTGCTCTTCCTGACGATGGTGGGTTCTTACTGCGTGAGTAACAACATATCTGATGTGTACATGATGCTCATACTCGGAGTGTTAGGTTTCGTTTTGAGAAAACTCGGTTTCGAAGCTGGACCCATAACGTTGGGTTTGATACTCGGTTCCATCATCGAAACGGGACTCGTTCAGGGATTGCTGATAGGAAGAAAGCTTGCGCAACCTTGGTTGATCTTCCTCACCAGGCCTCTGTGCTGGGTGTTCATAGTACTTTCCGTGTTCTTTTTGTTCTGGCCTGTCATTATGAGGAAGCGCATGGTCGTCTCCGGTGGTGATCAGAAATGATGGTCGATGTTGTAACCGCCACGGTGATTTTGGTTCTGAGTGTGATTCTTTTCAACCAGACAAGGAATTACAATTACCTGTCCGCCGTGTTCCCGCGTTTTGTTCTGGGACTGTTGATGATCCTTTCCGTTATCCTGATGATCAGGGCGATATTGTCGTTCAGGAAACGTGAGCCGACCGAGTCGAGGTTCATTCCATTGAAAGATCTCTTCTACGTTGCCCTCACGATCGTTCTGAGCTTTTTCTGGGTTTATGTGATGGATTGGGTACTTGGCTTTCTGCTGGGCAGCATCGTTTTTGGCATCGTGATTTTTGCGATCCTGGCCGGGAGGAACTTGAAGCTGAGAGAATTCTTGCTGTTCTCGCTCGGCTATTCGGGGATCGTTTTCATCTTCTGGTACTCGCTCGGGAAGCTTCTGCGTGTGCCATTGCCCAGAGGACTCTTCTAACGGAGGTGTAGAAAATGGATCAAAACAGGAATGTGGAAGAACTTCTGAAGAAGGCTCAAAAACCGTCCGAAGAGGCTTTGAAATTGCATCCCTTCTACAAAGGCAAGATTCAAACGGCACCGAAAGTGCCTGTCAGATCGTACGACGATTTCGCGATCTGGTATACCCCAGGGGTGGCGAGGGTGTGTCAGGAGATCGTGAAGGATCCTTCGAAGGTCTACGAGTACACGAACAAAGAGAACACCATCGCCATAGTCACCGACGGAACGAGGATTCTGGGACTTGGAGACATCGGACCCGAGGCAGGCCTGCCTGTCATGGAGGGCAAAGCTTTGCTCTTCAAATACCTCGGTGGAGTAGATGCCATACCTCTGTGCGTCGGTACGAAAGACATCGATGAGATCGTTCAGTTCTGCAGATGGTTATCGCCGAGCATATCCGGAATAAACCTGGAAGACATCGAAAAGCCCAAATGCTTCGAGCTACTCGAAAAACTCCAGGAAGAACTCTCCATCCCGGTGTTCCACGACGATCAGCAGGGGACTGCGACGATCACCCTTGCGGGACTGATCAACGCACTGAAGATCGTTGGAAAGAAGATGAACGAAGTGAGGATCACTCTCATAGGTGCAGGCAGTGCGAACTACGCGTTCGCAAAGCTTCTGGAAAAGATGGGCGTGGATCTGGGTAACGTGATCGTCGTCGATTCGAAGGGAATCATAACGAAAGATCGGGCACAGCAACTCGACTCCACCACGAGCCGTATGTGGGTCAAAACCAACGCACGCAACCTCACCGGGGGCATAGAAGAATCGCTGGTGGGAGCAGATGTCTGTATCGCTTATTCGAAGAGCGGTCCCGGTGTGATCAAGCCCGAATGGGTGAAGAAGATGAATAAAGATGCGATCATCTTCGCCGGGGCAAATCCTGTGCCTGAGATCTGGCCATGGGAAGCAAAGGAAGCGGGAGCCAGGATCGTTGCGACGGGTCGCAGCGACTTTCCTAACCAGGTGAACAATTCACTCGGATTCCCCGCGATCTTCAGAGGCGTGCTGGACGTGCGCGCCACGAAGGTGACCGATGAGATGTGCATCGCTGCGGCTCAGGCGATAGCCGATTTTGCTTACAAGAAAGGTATCCATGAAGAATACATTGTGCCCACGATGGAGGAAGAGGAAGTTTACGTCGAAGAAGCTTTCGCGGTGGCCAAGAAAGCGATCGAACAGGGTGTGGCGAGAAACCCGCTCCCAGACGATGAACTGCTCAGAAAGATAAGGGAAAGGATCAACATGGGCAGGCAGATGGAAAAGGTACTGGTTCGCTCGGGACTGGTAAAACTCCCGTGAGGTGATCTGCGATGGACGCCATAGCCTTTTCGAAGAGGGACAACGTCGCCACGGCGATAAAGGATCTGAAAAAGGGACAGACAGCGACAGTGATACTTGGGGAAGAAAAGATCGTCGTTGAACTTTTGGAGGACGTGCCGTTCGGTCACAAATTCGCCCTGATCGATATTCCGCAAAGCGCCCAGATCTTCAAGTACGGTGAACCGATAGGTGTCGCGACCAGGGGTATAAGGAAGGGTGAGTATGTCCATATACACAACGTGGCAGGGCAGCGCGGTGTGAGGGGGCATCGATCGTGAAAGTGAAGGGTTTTCTGAGACCGGATGGAAGGGTTGGATTTCGAAACCACTTTCTTGTGATCCCAACGGTGATCTGCGCGACGAGAACCGCTGAAGAAATTGCAAGCAATTTTCCAAACGTGGTTTATCTTCACAACCAGCACGGCTGTAACCACATGAAAGACGATGAGAGGAAAGTGGTCAACGTTTTGAAAGGAATGGCCCTGAACCCCAACGTGGCGGGTGTTCTGTTCGTGGGGCTGGGTTGCGAAACGGTTCCCACAAGAAAGATCTTTGAGTCGGTACGTGAATCCGGTAAACCTGCCGAGTGTTTGATCATACAGGAAGAAGGTGGTACGCTCAGAACGATCGAGAAGGGTGTAAGGACGTTACAAAAGATGATGGAAGAGTACGAGACCAAGCAGGTGGAAGTCGATCTTTCCGCAGTGACGGTTGCCATTGAATGTGGTGGGTCAGACACGACGTCCGGTATCGCTTCGAATCCGGTGGTCGGGTGCGTGGCGGACAGGCTCGTTGATATGGGAGCAACCGTGGTGTTTTCAGAGACAACCGAGATCATTGGTGCCGAGCACATACTCGCCAGGCGCGCCGTCAGCGAAGAAGTGGCGAAGAAGTTGCTCGAACTGGTGAACAGGTGTGAGAGGAATGCGCTCGCGGGCGGTGAAGACATACGCGGTGTTAACCCAACGCCTGGAAACATTCGTGGTGGGTTGACAACGCTGGAAGAAAAGTCTCTCGGAGCCATCTACAAAGCCGGTACGAGACCGATTAAAGGTGTGCTTGAGTACGCCGAGCCTATCCCTACCGGTGGATTGTATTTCATGGACAGTCCCGGGCACGATGTCGAATCCGTCACGGGCATGGTGGCCGGTGGGGCACGGATCGTGCTCTTCACAACGGGTCGGGGTACACCGACAGGTTGTCCGATCGCGCCGGTGATAAAGATCACCGCGAACGCGAGGACCTACGGCAGAATGAGTGACAATATAGATGTGGACGTGAGCGACGTGCTCGAGGGAAAGCTCACCATACAGCAGGCGGGGGAAAGATTGTTCGCGAAGTTGATCGAAGTGCTGAACGGCAAGCTCACAAAGAGCGAGATCCTCAAGCACTATGAGTTCGGAATTTACCTGACTCAACCGACGCTGTGATGTGATTGATCCACGCTTGCACGAATGGGGTGTTACAGGGTGAAAGTCTCTTTGAAGTACGGTGAAAAACAGTTACAGATCGAGGTTCCAGACCATACGGAAATACTCGTACCGAGAAGCGAACTTCCCAGAGTTGAAGAACCCTTCGGTGAGATCCGCAGAGCGCTGGAAAATCCCATCGGCAGTCCGACGCTGAGTGAGATCGTTCGTCAGGTCAGGCCCAAAAAAGTCGCGATACTGGTCAGCGATCTCACCAGACCGAGTCCTTCATACATCATAGTTCCACCGATCCTCGAAGAGCTCAAAAGGTCGGGTGTAAGGTCCGATCAGATAAGGATCGTTTTTGGCCTCGGCTTTCACAGGAAGATGACCGAAGACGAGATGAGGAAAGCCGTTGGAAACGAGGTTTTTGAGCAGTACGAATGCCTGAACCATGACGTAAACAAGTGTAGCTACATAGGTGAAACGAGCCGGGGTACGCCTGTGGAAGTTTTCAAACCCGTGCTGGAGTCTGACCTCATCATCGCGACGGGGAACCTCGAACTGCACTGGTTCGTCGGTTACAGTGGCGGTTACAAGGCACTCCTGCCGGGCGTGTGCAGCAAGAGAACTATCGAGAAGAACCACTCGCTCATGTTGCTGGAGGATGCCGTGGCTGGAAACGTGAACAGTCCCGTGAGGCTCGACATAGAAGAAGCTGGAGCCATGACGAACGTGAAATTCATCGTGAATGTCGTTCTGAACAGCAAGAAAGAGATTGTGAAAGCCGTGGCAGGACATCCGATAGCCGCCCACCGCGAAGGTGTCAAATACATAGACCAGATGTACAAGGTGCCCATCAGAAAGAAATACGACGTGGTGATCGCATCACCCGGTGGATTCCCGAAGGACATAAACCTTTACCAGGCGCAGAAGGGACTGGACAATGCTTCGCACGCGGTGAAAGAGAACGGAACCATCGTGCTGATCGCTGAGTGCAGGGAAGGTTTTGGTGAAAAAACTTTCGAAGAATGGATGAGGAAGGCCAGAACCCCCGAGGAACCGCTGCAGTGGATAAAAACGAATTTCGTTCTGGGTGGTCACAAAGCCGTTGGATTCTGCAAGGTTCTCAAAAAAGCCAGCATTTTCCTTTGCTCGAACATGGAAGAAGACGTTGTGAAAGAGATATTCATGACACCTTTCAGTGATCCACAGCGGGCGATAAACGCGGCGATCGAGAGACACGGAAGGCCTGCAGACGTTCTGCTCATGCCTTATGCGAACTCCACTTTGCCCGTCATCGTATGATCTTCACTTCGGCAGCGTGAGGACAAACTTGTTCAGTCTGTCTTCGTGGACGTAGTGAAGCTGGGCCCTGTGAAGATCGGCTATGGCCTTGACCACGGCCAGGCCCAGTCCCAGTCCTTCGTTCTTCGCGTTGCCCGCTCTGAAAAACTTGAGAAAGATTTTGTCGCGGTCCTGCTCTGGAATGGGTTCACCGTAGTTGCACACTTCGATGCGCACACGGTCCTTCTCTTCCTCAACACGCAGTATCACTGGTTTTTCAAGATCGGAGTATTTACACGCGTTGTCCAACAGATTCGCCAGGGCGTGCACGAGAAGCGGGCCAACACATCTGACCTTTATTTCCCGAACTGGATCGATGACGATCTCTCTGCTGTATTTGTGGATCACCTGGTCTATGCTTTCCAGTATCAAACTGGACAGATCCTCTTCTTCGAAGCTCTTAGTCGTCGTGTGCTGCACTCTTGCGATGAGCAGAAGTTGCGAGGTTATCTCAACCATTCTGTCGATGTTGCGCTTGACTTTTTCTATCTCAGTCCTCACGGTGTCTTGCAGGTCTTCTCTCAAAAGCACTTCGAGCACGCTCTTGGCACTCGCAAGCGGATTTCTCAGCTGATGAGATATCGTCGTTGCGAAGTCTCTGAGTTCTTCCATGGTCCTGTCGAGTCGGTCTATGGCGTCGTTCAACTGAGTTTGTAGTATCTGAGCTTCTTCGCTCGTAGGCTCTATCTGGATTCTTTTCATCGCGCCTCGAGACACGAGCTGCATCTGCTCACCGATCATTTCGATAGGTCTTGTGAGCTTGCGGGTGAGTCTTCGCCCGAAGAATAGCACGACGAAGATAAGGGGTACCAAGATCGCCGTCAGGATCATCGAGAGTGAAGCCAGCAGTGTGAGATGGTCCTTCAAACTACGAGTGACCACAACGTCGAAGTCCGCAGTGGTCAATTTCAAATAGCGATTGGAACGTATCGTGTGGAACCCATCGACTTTCGGTACTTCAAAATCGTCCGGCAGGTTGTAACTCGCTATCGTTCTTCCTTCTTCCGTAACGTAGAAAGCGTAATTCTTTTTGCCAAATATTGCGACAGGTTGACCTTCGGGTCTTTCGAGGAATCTGAGCAGATCGTTCGTGAAAACCAACATTTCCTGGTCAATTTTTTTCATCGTGAGACTGTGGAACAAAAAGACGAGCACCGCGGACATGACGATCAGGGAAACGACGAATATGGAAAGGTAATACCTTTCTATGGCATGCCTCAGCGTTGGCACGCTCACGCCTCCAGCTTGAACTTGTAACCGATGCCTGGAACAGTTTCGAGGTATCTGTCGTATCCGAACGGCTTCAGCTTGCTTCTCAAATAGAGCACGTAAACGTCGACGACGTTGCTTTTGATTTCCTTTTCGTTACCCCAGACGCGTTCGAGGATCTCCTCCCGGCTGAAAACGATGTTTGGATCGCGCATGAAGAGTTCCAGAAGGTCGAACTCTCTCCTGCTCAACTTCAGCTCCATACCTCTGATCGTGACCTTTCGAGTTTTCGAGTTCAATTCTATCTCTTCGAACTTCAGAACTTCGCCCCTGAGAAGGTGACTCCGCCTGATCAGGCTCTGAATGCGCGCGAGCAACTCCCTGAAATCGAACGGTTTGGTCAGATAATCGTCGGCCCCGTTTCTCAAACCTGCTATCTTGTCGTCCACCGAATCGAGTGCGGTCAACATAAGCACGGGAGTATGGATGTTGCTGTCTCTCAACGTTCTCACGAACTCGAAACCATCCACGCCAGGCAGCAGCACATCGAGAACGATGCAATCGTAACTCTCAGTCAACGCCATGTCGAGGCCCGTATCGCCGTCGAATGCCAGTTCAACGGAATAACCTTCTTTTTCGAGCCCTCTCTTTATGGAATTCGCCAGATCTTCGTTGTCCTCAACCACGAGAATCTTCACTACCTTCCCCCCGTCATTGCTGTCTTTTCAACATCTCCTGCTGAACTTTCTTGAAAACTTCCTGTGTCAACTCGATCTTCAAAATTGCGGGAGTCTTCATGCTCACTGTGGCAAGGTTTTTGTTGTTTCCGACCAGCCAGCTGTCCGTCTGATAAACACCGAACAAAACATTTTTTCCTATGGACATGACAGCGAGCGATATCGCTTCTCTCAGACCAACCGCGTAGGTGAAGAATCTGGTCTCGAGCGGTTTTTTCCAGAGTATTTTCGCTTCTTCGGCTGAGATTCCATATTCGTGATTGAACGTGAGAACGACCCAGACAATTTTTTTGTCCATGCGGGTCAAGTAGGCCGTGATAACGTCTTTCTCGTTCGTCAGGTTGATCGCGTCGAGAATGGTGAGTTTCAACTGCGAGAAGTTGACCGTCTCGTACAGTTGTGCGTTGAGTACCACCTTCTCCAAAAGGTTTTCACCGAAAATGAAGATCGAAAATAACAGCGAACAGATCAACAAGGTTTTTCTCATTCCATCACCAGAAGATCTTATCAACTTGTGGATTAGAAAGTCATTAGAACGATCCTTGATCCTATTCTACCCCATGTGGCTCTGTATGGTGTATAATAAGGCTGGAATCGAAAAGTGAACAGTTTCACCTGGGGAGCTCCTAATCCGGGGCTGAGAGGAGGACGGAAGTCCTCGACCCATTGAACCTGATCCGGGTAATGCCGGCGCAGGGAGAGTGAAATATCTCAACCCGTCGGCGACGGGTTTTTGTTTTGGGAGGTGTTGCCATGTTGACCTGTTCAATCAGGTTCTTACCGTTGAAGGCACAGAGCAAGGACGAGATCTACAGACTCGTGGACGAAGCAATCAACGTCATCGCCAGCAGCGGCTTGAAGTACCTTGTGGGACCTTCAGAAACAACTGTAGAAGGAGAATTCTCTCAGCTTCTCAAATTGGTTGAAGAGATCCACAGGAAGATGACTCCACTGTGTGAAAGGTACGTTCTCGAAGTTGTCTTCGATTGTGCGAGAAACGGCGTGAGCATCGATGAAAAGATCGAAAAGTATCGTTGAGATCCTTTCTGTGGTCATCATCGTGTTGCTGTGGCAACTCGTTCCTGTGCCCACGTACCTTCTGCCGAAACCATCGCAGATTCTCTCCGAGCTCATCAGAGGTAAAGATATCATTCTGAGGCATACCTTCGTCACGCTTTATGAAGCACTACTTGGTTATGTACTCGCATTGATTCTGGGTGTTGCGATCGCATCGGTCATGTTCCTTCTCAGGAGCGTTGCTAGGGCCCTTCTTCCCATCATCGTGTTCACCCAGACTATTCCCATCACGGTGGTCGCGCCGATCGTGGCCATCTGGTTCGGTTTCGGAGTCGCTACCAAGGTTGGAACGGTGGCATTCCTGTGCTTCTTCCCCATCGTGGTAAACACCTACGAGGGCTTCAGAACTGTGGACAGAGAGAAGCTTGAATTTCTCAAAGCGCACGGTGCGAAATGGTATCACAAACTCAGATATCTGTATCTACCCCACACGGTGCCCTACACGCTCGCAGGTATGAAGGTCGCCATCACTTACTCTCTGACCGCCGCGGTCATCGCCGAGTGGATGGGTGCCCAGGCTGGGCTCGGCATCTACATCATAAGGGCGCTGAATTCGTTCAGAGTGGACAGAGTCTTCACCGCAGTCTTCATCATCATCGTGTTCACACTCGCACTGTTCTACACGCTTCAGTTCCTTCAGAGAAAACTCTTCCCGTGGGCTGTGAAGCTTGAAGGAGGTGGCTGAGGTGAAAAGGTTTTCACTTGCTTTACTGCTCATGTGCACGCTCGCCTTTGCTCAACAGATCGTCGTCGTTCTGGACTGGTATCCCAACACCAACCACACAGGTCTCTACGTGGCGCTCGAGAAAGGCTTCTTTGCGGAGGAAGGATTGAACGTATCCATAGTTGAACCTGCGAAGATGAGTGCCGAACAGATGGTGGCGAGCGGTAACGCGCACTTCGGCGTGAGCTTTCAGGAGTTCGTCACCTACGCCCGTGCCGAGGGCCTTCCTGTGGTCTCCATCGCTGCGGTGATCCAGCACAACACGAGTGGCTTTGCCTGGCTCAAAGCTTCAGGCATCTCTTCACCCAGAGATTGGGAAGGAAAGACGTACGGTGCGTGGGGTACGGAGATCGAGGAAGTCATACTGAAGACGATCGCCAGAAAGTACGGTATCGACTGGTCGAAGATCAAGGTGCAGACTGTGGGACAGCTCGACTTCGTGACGGGTTTGAGGCAGAAAGTCTTCGACTTTCAGTGGGTCTTCTACGGCTGGGAAGTGATAGCGGCAAAACTCGTAGGATTGGATGTGGAATTTTTGGCTCTGAAAGACATAGACGAAGTTTTCGATTACTACACACCTGTCCTCATCACCAGCGAGAAGTTGGTTCAGCAATCACCGGAGCTGGTGAGGAAATTCTTAAGAGCAGTGAGCAGGGGTTACGTTTTTGCGAAAAACAATCCCGAAGAGTCCGCGAGAATACTGCTCAAATACGCACCCGAGCTGGATGAGAAACTGGTCATCGAGTCTCAGAAATATCTGTCTACGAAGTACTGGGAAGATTCACCGAAGTGGGGCTGGCAGGATGAAAGAGTGTGGAGGAGGTTCTACGAGTGGATGAGAGAAAACAACCTGGTGTCAGAGATTCAGATAGAAAAAGCGTTCACGAACGAATTTTTGCCCTGAAAGTGAAAGATCTCAGAGTATCGTACGATGAACTCATGGTCATAGAC
Source organism: Thermotoga sp. Ku-13t (assembly GCF_011057685.1). Classification (NCBI taxonomy): domain Bacteria; kingdom Thermotogati; phylum Thermotogota; class Thermotogae; order Thermotogales; family Thermotogaceae; genus Thermotoga; species Thermotoga sp. Ku-13t. Next base: position 330,335 of record NZ_LNFY01000010.1, read on the forward strand.
GGTGTGGACCTGCAGGTCGAGTACGGCGAAACCGTGGCCGTACTCGGCCCTTCTGGATGTGGTAAGACCACCCTGTTGAAGGCCCTCCTGAATCTCGTACCTTACAGTGGTGAGGTGGTTCTGAACGTAGACAGGGCTGGTTACATGCCCCAGCGCGACACGTTGTTCGAATGGATGAACTGCCTCGATAACGTTGCCCTGCCACTTTTTCTGAACGGTACGAACAGGCAACAGGCCAGAAGAATGGCGATGGAGTATCTGAAAAAAGTCCAACTCGAAGAGTGGGCTTCTAGATGGGTTCATGAACTTTCAGGTGGCATGAGGCAGAGAGTTTCACTCGCGCGGGCACTGGTCACGGGGGCGAAGTTCCTGCTGATGGACGAACCTTTCAGCTCCGTCGATGCCCAGACGCGGAGGAGTCTACAGCTGCTTTTTTCCGACCTGGTGGTTAAAGAGGGTATCACCGTGCTGCTGGTGACGCACAGTGTGGAAGAAGCCGTCTTTCTCGCAGACAGAATCGTGTTGCTCTCTCAAAGGCCCGCGAAGGTCAGGAAAATATTCAATGTGGAACTGAAAAAACCGAGGACCATAGAGGTCCTCGCCGAACCTCTCTATCAGGAGTTAGTCTCACTCATCTACCAGGAGATATTCTCAAGCCCGGTTCGATCTCCCCAAAAACAGCTCTAAAAGCATCGGGACGACGAACAGGGTGAAGAGTGTCGTCACACTCAGACCGAACACGATCGTCCACGCGATGGGCGATTCGAGTTCCGATCCTTCGGCTTTGCTCAGGGCGGTTGGTATCAGTGCGAGGATTGTGGTGAGACTGGTCATCAAGATTGGCCTCAGCCTGAGCGAAGCCGATTCCGTCAGAATGGATCTGAACGATTCTTCCCTGGAACTTCTCATTCTCTGGAGTACGAAGCTCGCCATGACGATCGCGTTGTTCACGACAGTGCCAACGAGCGTCAGGGTCCCAACGAGCACAGGTAAGTTCAGTTCGTAATTGAAGACGAGCATCACGAGAGCCAGCGCAATCAGAACCACTGGGATGGATGTGAATATGACCAGAGGAACTATGAGGGATTCAAACTGTGCCGATAGGAGCATGTAGACGAGTATCGCGGCGACCACGATGATCGTTCTAAACTCTGAGAAAAGCGTGTCCATTGAATTTTTCTGCCCTGAAAGCTCGTGATCGACTTTCAATCCCAGTTCACTCACAGTTTCTTCCACGATCTTCGCCAGCTTCGAAACGGGCAAATCTGTCTTCGTCACGTCGACGTAGACCACACGTTCGCCGTCCAGGTGTGAGATGGACATCAAAGTCTCTCTCTTTCCAACGTTCGCAACCAGCTCAAGCGGCACGTGCTGGCCTCCGGTGCTTTTGAACGTTACGTTCTCTAAGTCCTGAATTGTTCTGATCTGCGATGTTGTAACGTAAACTGGCAGGTTACCTTCTTGAGTCGAAACGACGCCGATGGCCTGTCCCGCGGTGCGCCTCTGAAACTCCATCAGTATCTGGCCCGGCAGTAAGCCGGAAAAGATCGATCTGTTTCTGTCTATCTGCACCAGCATCGTTTCCAAGGTGGCTTTACCACGGATTGCAACCTGCCCAGCATTTTTCTGTTTCAGCGCCTCGCTCAGTCTCTCAGCTTCGTTCAGCAAATCGTTGATGTCTTTCCCTTTGAGCACGACGGTCAAAGGATATCCAAACAGCTCAGACATGAAGTCGGACTCACCAACGCTCAGAGTTGCATCTTCAAGTTCCAGCTTCGAAAGTTCTTCCAGCAGCAACTGCTTGTTCTTCACGTATTCAGACCTTTTGCCTCTGAACCAGACATACAGTGTGGCCCTGTCCTCGCTCGATCCTCCAACGATCTGTGACAGCTCGCTCGTCACACCGACTTCGCAATAGACGCTCTCGATCCCGAATTTCTCCTTGCTGTCCAGAATGAACTTCTCCAGTCTGGAAGCAAGCTGAGATGTTCTCTCATAACCGGCCTGTTCTCTCATCTTCATCGTGATCGTGAGTGTGTTTGATTCGAACCTGGGGGTGAAACTTCTGGGTCTGTTCAACACAATGAAGACGCTGATAAACAGCAGTAGAAGGACAATCGCGAGTACGAAATACTTTTTATCGAGCAGTTTTTCCAGAGCCTTTCTGTAGCTATCTCTGAACCTTTCATAAACTCCGATCCTTTTCGACATTATCCATCTGGAACCTGCGGGTACGAGTACGCCAGCCACAACAAGCGAGGCTCCGAGCGAAAGAGAAAGCGTGGCGGCGAAATACTTGAACATCGTGGCAGCGAAGCTCTCTGTGAACAGCAGCGGTATGAAGACTATGACTGTCGTTGCAGTTGAAGCGAAGATCGCACCGAAAACTTCCCTCGTTCCCACCGCGGCAGCATCCAGATAGTCAAGCCCTTCACTTTTGTGCCTGAAGATGTTTTCAAACACCACGATCGCGTTGTCAACGAGCATGCCCACCGCCATCGTGAGGCCACCGAGCGTCAAGAGATCGAAGTTCAATTTGAAGAAGTACATGAGCACGATCGCAACGACAAGTGAGACGGGAATACTGAAAGAAACTATCATCGTGCTGAAGAAGTTCGGTACGAACAGCGCGACCACGAGTGATGCGCACAGCAGTCCTAAAAGAAGATTCTTCAGCAGGTTGTCCACAGCCCTCTGCGTGTAGAGAGACTGATCGATCAAGGGTGTGTAGCTGATACCGAGTTCCTTCAGAAGTTTCTTGACCTGTCTCACACTCTCCACGGTGTTCGCACCGGATCTTTTCCTGATCGCCACAACGTTCGCCGCACGCCCGTTGACCCTGACCAGTCCCCTGACCTCTTCCTCAACGATCTCGATCGAAGCAACCTGCCCCAGTCTGATCGGCACCAGAAGCTTTGGAAGCTGGCCGTTCATGAGGCCCTGGTAGGTGAGTCCCCTGAATCCAACCACCGCGTTCTTCAATTCGTCCAGATTCTTGAAACGCGCGTCCACCGTGATGGGATAAACATTACCGTTCTCGTCCTTCACCTGACCCATGGGATAGATCGCGTTGCCTGAAAGGAACATCTCCATGAGCGAGAGATCCAGGCCAAACTGTTCCACTTTCTCTGGATCGAGTTTCACGACAACACGTTTGTTCGGCCTGCCGAGAACTTCGACCCCCGCCACGTCTGGCAATCTTTTTATCCGATCGATGAAACTGTCAACGTCTTGTTCCGTTGAGAACACGAACACGGGAATCAGCGAAGGATCAAACTCCACAACGGAAGGCTTCACCTGCTCTGGAAGGTTCGCCTGCGCGAGGCTCAGATACCTTTCGAGCCGGGACGAAGCAGAAAGTACGTCCACACCCCAATCGTACTCTATGAGAATGAAGGACAGACCGGGTTGAGAAACGGAAGTGAACCTCTTCACACCGGGCACTGTGGCGATGATGCGTTCCAGTGGTTCGGTGACGAGCTGTTCGACTTCTTCGGTGCCTGCACCCATGTACGTGGCGAAAACGGCAGCGTAGGGATATTCGATGTTTGGAATCAGTTCGAGTTGAAGCTTTCGAAGGGCTATCACACCGAGAGAGGCGATGGCAACGAGGAGCATGAACACCGCGATGGGTCTTTTTGCAGCTTGCCTTGCTACGTTCATTTTTGATGTTCACCTCCGAACTCTATTTCAACCTCCCACCACACATCTCCACGATCATTCTCGCCCACAGCTCGTTCAGATCGATCAGCTTCACCCTTTCACTGCACGCAACCACAGGAAGCTCGGTGCATGCCAAAAGGACGTACCCATCCAGGTGTGGCTCAACCTCTTCGAGCCAGATCTGTTTTGCCTGTTGCAGCCTTCCAGCCTTCACAGAATAGATCACGTTCATCACAGAATCTTGCACAAAAGGATCTGGAATCTTCAAATCGAATCTTAGTTCTTTCGCTGCCTTCTGGTACACTTCGCTTGCGATCAGCCCTCTGGTCCCCGTGAGCCATGCGCTTTTGATTCCAGTCTCCATCAATTTTTCCAGCGCCAGCTTTGGAAGGTTCAGGATCGGGATGTCGACCTGCGCCTGGACTTTCTCCAGGAAAGCGTGCGCCGTGTTGCACACGAACAGTGCAAAGTCCGCACCGGCTTTCTGCAGCCTTCTGACCGAGTCGACCAGGTAAGGCGTGGGATCTTCCCCGTTGTGCAGCAGTGCGGTGGTTCTGTCCGGGACCTGGGTGTTGAAGTCGACGATCATGCGTATATGATCCTGATCCTTCTCCGCGTAGGTTGATTCGACGACTTTCTTCAAAAAATCAACCGTTGAGAGTGAGCCCATTCCGCCGACGATGCCTGCGACCTTTTTCATCTGTACACCCCCGGCGTACACACGCTCAGCGTTAGACCTTCGACCTCGAGCACGATCTCTGCGTAGTATGCGACGTGTCTGTTCGCAGGTGGTTCGACCGAAATCGAGTATACACCTTCTTCAGGCAGAACAGGAAATCTGAGCCAGAGGGATTTTCTGAAGTCGGTTGTGTCGGAAACGGCCCTGTGCAGATAGACCTGTCGGATCGCGGGATTCTGTTTCACAACGATCTTTCCATCCAAAATCTCGAAATTGACACTCGGAAGAGCGTTCTTCAGCGCGAGCTTGAAGAAAGAAGAAGCGTTGTCTATGACGTACGGAATGTTCTTTATACCGTGCGAATTGTTCGGCACGTACAGAATGTAATTCTGTCCGGGAAGGTCAAAAAAGTACAGCATGCTCGAATAGATGGTCCAGTACTCGTCGTTCGTGGCGTTCACGATGTACTTTGGCATTTTCAGCTGGTCCTTATAGCTGTAAGGATCGACCATCTTCAAAAGCTTCTGTCCGTTTTCCGTGTGGACGTACCGTGGCAGCCCTCTTTCGACGTACGGCGAGATGCTCTTGCTGTAATCACCGTACATCTTCAGTTGTTGTTCGAGTTGTTTGGCAAAGTTGAGGTTGTCAAACACGATGGGCGCTATGGCGAAGACCCTCTCGTCCACAACGGCTGTCAGCCAGGTGGTCCATCCCCGTTTCGACGCACCAGTCAGTAGGAATCTCTCAACGTTCAGCATTTCCTGAACCATGTCCATAGCGGCGACTGCCGATGTGGTCATGGGGAAAAGTAGAGGCCAGGTTGGATCGTCTGTTTCGATGTACTGAACGAAGGTGTGCGCTATGAGATTGTCTTCTCTGAGCCCGAAGATGGGCTGGTTCGGTACATCGCCCAGTACAACGAAGGGCGCGCCGAATTTTTCTGCTATCCAAAGATAGTCTTCAACTTCCTGAGCCTTGGTCGGGTCGAAGTCCCCGGTGATGTACAGCACGGCGACGTTTTCGAATTCGACCGTGGGAGGTATCACTATCAGGACATCGTGCTCCCATTCGAACTCGCGCCACGTTTGGCTCTTCAAAAGCACACGAACGATCTTGAAACCACTCTCTGTGGTTTTTTCTGACACAATACTGTAATCTACTTCCTTGTGTGTGCGAACATAATCGAACAATTCCTGGCACAGAGCGATCGATGTCAGTACCACGAGTAACAACACAAAGATTTTTTTCATACGATCACCCCGGCACGATTATACAACCGCCGTGGTTACAGAAAGCTTCAAAACAGTGTGAAGCAGGACGATCGAGAAAGATTTTCACATCTTGAAGGAAAACACCGTCGCCACGGCGGCGGGCAAAAATTGCTCGAAGCTTTGTTCCGTCGTGAGGTACGTCAGCGTGATCGCGACATCATCGAACACGGCGTGCGCCTGAAGCGCCTTGAGAACTGTTCCAGATTGAGCAAAGGTGAAGATCCTCCAGAAAAACTCGTTCCCCTCGACCAGATTCTGCCCGGAGGACAGCAATTGATACTCCTCCAGTTTTTCAAGAGTGTTTTTCTCCACAAATTCCGCATACTCGGCGACTTTCATTCTCCTTGGAAGTTTTTCCTGAACGATCTGGATGTATCCTGCTTTCTTATCCTGCAGCGCTATGAACGAACCGATCTCTCCTTCTTCGCTCTGTGCAGGTTCGAACGGTTGATGAACGTTCATTCTGTAGCCGTATTTCTCGCTTGTGTAGTTGAACCACACAGGTCCTTTCAAACTGCATAATGTCAGCAATGCAGGTATCAGATACCTGTGAAATTCTTCTTCGGGTGCAAAGTAGCTCATCACGTACGCCTTACCAGCGCGGAGAAAGATCAGCTGAAAGGATTGAACAACTCTGTCTGTTTCTATGGAGAACCATCTGAAAAGACAGTTCAGATTCGCAATTCTCACCGCACCGAAGCTTCTCTCTTTCATGAAATCCTGTCTGGTCGCAAGGAACACCTGTTCCAGACTGACGGTGGGAGCGATTTCGAACGAAACGATCTGGATCGTGCTCAAAGCACCAGCAACCTTGAACAGACCGATCTCACCCGGCCTCATCGGCTCGACTATGTAGAAAGGTTCATACACGCTCAGTGCGAGGTCCATCGCAGGAGAAATGTAAAGCGTCTGGGGAAAAAGAGCTGTCACCAGAAAGGCGAAGAAGAGCGCGACCTTTTTCGTTGAAACCACCCCCACAACATCGAGTTTAGCACTTTCTGAGCTGAAGCTGATTCAAACTTCTTTTTTGGAGCTATCTCTTTACGAAACAAAGGGTTTGCATTTTTTGATGGGACGTTGTATGATAGAATAAAAACATGGGTGGAGGTGAAAGTACATGAGGAAATTCAAAGGTATGTCAAAAGGCTTCACACTGATTGAACTTTTGATCGTTCTGGCAGTGATCGCAGCGTTGCTGGCGATCGTGACACCGATTGCGTTGAATGCCGTGGCGCAGGCTAAGGCAACGCAAGTAGCTGCGAATTTTAGGAACATCAGGTCTGCTCTTGAGAGCTATGTTTATACGCAGCGTTCAACTCCAACCAATTTGGATGCTCTTGTTTCGAACGGATATCTGAATAATAAACCCGACAGTTTCTCAATTCAATACGAAGCAGGTTCTAGCAGCGCTGACAAGTTTGTTTACAAGATCAAATACACAGGCTCTGTTGATACGACCAAACTCTTCAGTATACTACCGGAAGCTACAGGAACAGCTGGTGATATAACCTTAACTGTAACTCTTGCCGCATGGTGGTAATTACACTATATGTCCACAAAGCCGGCGCCCCGCCGGCTTTGTTTTTTTATCCCTTCAGCTGGACTATTTTATTTTTCTCTCCCAGTATCGCTACCTTAGGACCTGTGTATTCATTTTCGTCGAAGAGCCCAAAGCTCATGATAATGATTTTATCTCCAACTTCCACAAGCCTCGCGGCGGCTCCATTCAAAGCTATCACACCGCTGTTTGGTTTTCCTTTTATCACGTAGGTTTCGAACCTCGCACCGTTGTTAACGTCTGCCACCAGGACGAGTTCGTTCTCTTTCAGATCCACCGCTTTCATGAGTTCTTCATCTATTTCTATACTCCCTTCGTACTCTAAGTTCTTTGCCGTCACCGTGGCCATGTGGAGCTTAGATTTCAGCATGAAGCGCATCATCGTGAACACCTCCATTTCAAATTATAATGTTGCTGGGTGGGAGCATGAACATATTTCTGGCAGCTGCAACGAGCGTGGCGCTGGTGCTTTCCGGTGGAGGCGCGCGAGGGGCTTATCAGATAGGTGTATGGAAGGCGTTACGTGAGCTGAACATAAACATCGTTGCCGTTTACGGAACCTCCGTGGGAGCGATCAACGGTGCCCTCATCGCCTACGGTGATTACGACTTCGCCGAAAGAGCATGGCTCGAGGTGAATTTCGAAGATGTGATGAACGTTCCTGAAGAGATGAAAAAGATTCTGAGTGGAGGACTGTTCGAGGTCAACATCTTCAAAGCTTTTGAGGTTGCGAGGGATTTGATCCAGAGTGGTGGTATAGACATCAGTCCGTTGAGAGAGAAGTTGAAAAGCCTGCTGCCGGAAGATAAGATAAGGAATTCGAAAGTTCACTACGGCCTCGTGACTTACTGCATCAGCGATCTGAAGCCCTACATGCTCTACATAGAAGATATCCCTGAAGGCATGCTCGCAGATTACATACTCTCCAGCGCCAACTTCCCCCTGTTCAAAAGAGAAGAGATCTCTGGGAAGCTTTTCATCGACGGTGGTGTCTACAGCAACGTCCCGGTGCGCATGGCGGTTGAGAAAGGCTGGGAGAACATACTCGTTGTGGACATAGGCACGATCGGGCTGACGGACATACTGGACTATCTGAGAGTTTTTCGTGATCGGAGCCGCATCGGATACATCAGACCGAGGGAACATTTCGGGAACGTGCTGAATTTCGATAGAGAAGTGATCAGAAAATACTTCATCGAAGGCTATCTCGACACGCTCGCTTATTTCGGAAGACTGCACGGTGAATATTACTATCTTTCGAGCGATGAGGACGTTTTGAAGCAGATGTATACGAAACTCAGCATCGAGGAGAGAGACATCGCGGCAACCTTGCTCGGCATCAAAATTCCTTCCCATTCGCCCGCGGAACAACAGTACGAATCTTTCATACTTCCCCGCCTGAGGCTTGAGACTCTGGCGTTCTTTGAAGAGTCCAGGAAAGTATCGCTCCGGCTGCTCGAAAATCTGGCGAAGATTTTGAGGGTGGAGAGATTAAGAATTTACACTCCACTCGAACTCCTGGAGGCCATTGTCCGCAGCGGTGAACCGAAAGATCTTTTGAGCAAACTGGCAATGCAGATCAGATACAGGAAACTCCTGGATTTCGTTCTGTTTCTTCACAAGAACAGCACAGACAAAAAATGAATCAGGTATAATATAACCAAAAGGTAAAAACTATGGGGGAACACAAATGCGTGGATTCACCCTTGTGGAAGCTTTGATCATCATGATCGTTCTTTCCATAGTGCTGGCGACCGCCGGGATCCTGATGAACAGCATCTACAAGAACTCTATCTTATCGTTCGACAGAATTACGGCTCAAAGTGAGCTTTTCAAGGTCGATGCTACCATCCGGAGGGAACTGCTGAAGGCTGGGCCGCAGATAGAAAGTCTGACAGTATCGGAAACATCTATAGAATTCGACGCCATCGTGCCGTTCTCGAAACAATCTTACGGAACATACGCTCCTGCAACCAGATTGCATTACAACATCGTTTTTTCCGACGGGAAGCTCGAACTTCAGGTGGAGGTTGATGGTTCTACAGTAACAAAGATTGAGCTCGGGAAACTTGAGAACTGCGTTTTCAGCAAAGACACGAGTCGACCGAACCTGGTCAGGTACACCCTTGTTAAAAGGAGCAGTACAGCGGTGTACCAGCACAGTTCCTCGTTCTTACTTTACAACTTGAAATGAGGTGGAACTGTGAGAAAAGGGTTCGCGCTGGTGTTAACCATAGTTGTTCTGATTATAGCTTCTGTCTTCGCGGTGGCTGTTCTGACGAACCTATCGGCCCATGTGAAAACGGTCAATTTGGAGAGCACCAGAAATTTCGCTCAACTTGATGCACAGAACATTTTGCAACTGTCTGTGGCGTTCATCAGGCCAAAATTCAGCGGTATAAGAGGTGTCACCTTGAACTGGGTAAGCGCCAGTGTTGCGGAACGGGTGAACTGGTGGAACTCGTTCAAGAACTGGCTGTTCAGCCAATCTGATGGAGACTTCTGGAAGAATTTCTTTCAGAGAGTGGACGAGAACAGATATTTCGATGTGAGCCAGATTCAGGAGTTCAGTCAGATCCTAAGGCAGTACGGTTTGAACTGTGCAAGCGTTGTTCTACCCATCACCGGAAGTTACATGGTTGGTGGAAATCCTTATTCGGTCCTGGTGGTCAGCAAAGGCAACAGAGGAAAAGTCGAATCTTACGCACTCGCCGTTCTGGCAGTCGATTTTTTGAACAAGTATGCGTATTTCACTGAGAAAGAGATCAGACCAGGCGGTGGCCCAATATACTTCATCAGTCGGGAAGTGGTCGATGGTCCGTTGAGATCGAACGACACGATATACATATCGGGCAATCCAACGTTCAAATCCGCCGTTGAGGTGAAAGATGTGGTCATACAGAGAGGCACTCCAAACTTTCAGATGGGCTGGTACAGATTGACGCAGCAAGATATTGAAGATTACAACATGAACAAGATAAAGCAGAACTACGCGAGCGATCTGGAAGTGCTCGTTACCGACATGAGAAGCTTTCTGAGCAGTTCAGGTGAGATGGGCATAAAACTCAATCTTGAAGGCAAGCGGATAAAAGTTGGCAACAACGTCAGAACGGCTCAAAAACTGATCGTTGAGTTCAAAAGTGCCCAGGGTCAGGGAAACGATCATTTCATGAAAGTGTATGTAGAGTATAAAGAGGGTTCCAGGATTGGTACGGATGCTCTGTTCACCATAAAACCTCACAACGACACACAGAAGATTGTCATCCACGGTGAAAACGCCAGAAAATGGTTGGGAATAGAAGACCTGCAGGTTGAAGAAAAAACCATCAATTTCAACGGAGTTCTTCTTTGTGATCTAACTATCGCACTGAAAAACAACTCGAACAGCGATAAACCCATGTACGTGGATGGAAAATACACCATCTATTCGAAGAAGGACGTGGAGATATACGATCACATCGTTTATGAGGACTTTCGAGACCTTCTCCCTCACAACACCATAGATAGGATCGTGATTGATGAGAATCTTGTTCAGCAGATGAGAAACGCCACGAGGACAGATTTTCTCAACATTGTGGCAAACGGGTACGTCCGGGTGATGGAGAAGCAGAAAAACCTCAAGATCACGGCGAGCATATATTCTTTCGACGAAAGTTTCGAGGTTAAGAACTACAATAGCGGTGCTCCTGCAGGTCAGCTCACGATATTTGGTTCTTTGATGCAGAATTATCGAGGTCCGGTCGGTACTTTTTCTGGTGATACGGTACAGACAGGCTACTACAAAAATTACATTTACGATTACAAGATACTGGAGGGCTTCAGTGCGATAGGAACTCCAGCAAAGCGTGAAGGAGTCGTACTGCTTGCGATCAGGGGGCTGTACTGATGAGAAACGGTATGACACTCGTGGAGGTGCTGGTTTCTCTGCTGCTGATAGCCATAACGCTCACGTTCGGATTCGAAGCGATCGTGAGCGCTTTAAGCACTGTGAACAGAGAGGAATTTCAGGTCAAGGCAGTTTCTCTCTTGAACTTCGTGCAGAGTCACCTGGCTCAGTTCAGGGTTGGGGTGGAACTGCCCAACGATGTTGTTCAGCAGATCAACAGTGCTTTTCATGGAAGCTTGGAAAGTGCTTATCCGAGGGTCCGAAACATCCAATCTACCAGGTTGAACCTGAACGTTTCAGGCGGCGCAGTCACGTACAGAGTGGTTGAAGTGGAGATTGAAAAAAAGAAAGGTCAGGTCGAACATTTCACTCTCATCTTTGGTTTTTGAAGAAGGTTCAGTCGATCTCAGGTGGCAGATTCCTCGAACAGCGTGCCCGTGCCGCTTTCCCGTTTGACGAGCTTGTAGGCCAGTTTTGCCACCGCACCTGCGGTATGCACTTTCAAATCCTTCTTTTCTTCCTCACAGAATTTGTCCACGTCCTCCAGGCGTTTCTTCACCGCTTCGGGGTCTGCCTTCAGAATGTTCTTCACCGTGGTGCTGGAGGTACCCAGATACTGTGCTATGAATTCGTCGCTCTTCGTGTACTCCTGTTTCAGGACAACGGCGATGCACGCGCGTGCGAGTGACGCCAGCCAGGTCAGGTTCCTGTGCTGAGCGAGTTTGTTGAGACCTCCGAGCAACTCGATCGATTTGAACAGAACCTTCGTAGCCATCTGTTCGATCTGTTTTTCTAAGTCTGCAGGCTTTGGTTCCAAGATCATCTTTCTCACCTCCCCCCGAGCGGATTAGTGATCCTCACGAGGCCTGTTTCTGTGATTTCCATGATGTAGGTTCGGGTATCGTGACCCGAAAGCCTGCATCCATCGATTCTGAAAAGTCTGACGATGTCTCCAACCTGTTTTCCATATATTTTTGACTTGTAAGGACTGTCCACAAGCTCCTTCGCGAGAACGAAACAACCATCCACGATGTGGCTCACCGCGTATCCTCCGGCAGCCTCAGCGGTGAGTTCTTCGTGCCCGCTTCGCTTCTGTGAAACGAACAGTGCGGTCTGGTACCATTTCTTCATGAAGTTGAACAGTCGGCGCACGATCGTGCGCGCAGCAACTTCCCTGTTCTCGTAAAGTCCAGTGACGGAATCTATGACCACGAACTTCACCTTGTATTCCTTTATAACATGCGCGAGCGTTGTGAGCAGGTCCGGAATGTTCTCCCTGAGAGTCGCGTGGGAAGCCGCATCGATCAAGATTATGTTCTTCTCGACCTTGCTAGGATCGTAACCCATCGCGGCGGCGCGCGCCTCGAGCCCCCTCGCCACGAAGACTGCTGGGGATTCAACCGTTATGAACGCCACCTTTTCACCGCGAACCGCCTGGGCAACGGCGAACTGTTCTGCGAGGAGAGATTTTCCAGTATCTGAAACTCCTGTGACGTTGATGACGGCATAAGCCGGAATTCCCCCAAGAAGTTTTTTAACAGGCTTTCCGTCCTTGACCTCCACCGTGAAGAACAGCTCATCCAGGCCTTCGACTCCGGTTGGAACGCCGACGATCTTGGGGCTTTGTTTCACCGCCTCGCCCATCACGATGATACTTTCTTCAACTATCCTTGGTTCGACCTGAGATTCGTAACCTTCGTAGCGTTCCATCGTTCACACCCCCAAAATTCAATTTTAAACTGCGAACCCAATAAAAAAGCGCCGGCGTGGAGCCGGCGCCTTCCTGGGGTGGGGTCTCACTCGATGTATTCTTCGAGCGCGTCGATGAACTCTTCATTGAGGAACACTGGACCTCTGAATCCATCAAACTTCCAGCTAAGCCTCGGTTCGCCGCACGTCATGACCCTTCTGAGTCTGTAAGTTTGCATGAGTTGTTGCAACTGCTCTATTCTGATGGTTTGTTCGATCCTTTCACGCAATTGTTGCAAGATCTCTGCGCGCTTTTGGTTGAGTTCTCTGAGTTTGTTTCTGAACTCGTAGACTGTCATGTTCTTGGACTGATCGTAAAGATCTTTGTATTCCTCTTCGAGTGCTTCGAGTTTTGTCTTGGTTTCTTTGATCGCGTCGAGCATCTGCTGGGCCTGCTCCTTGGTGAGATTCATTTCTTTGAACATTTCCTCGTAAGTGAACTGCTGCCTTGCCTGATATCTCGGTGCCGGTGCTACCGGCTGTTTCCAAGCTGGAGCGAACCTCTGCATCGGCAGAGCCGGCATGAATCTGTTAACCTGTGGAACGTTTCCGAACCTTCCTGCTGCAAAACTCACCGCCGTTGCCAAAATCACCAGTGCGACTGTGAGTACTAAGAATCTTTTCACCTCAACCACCTCCTGTGGATTTTTTGTTTCCATTTCTATTGTCCTCCCATGAAAGATTTTTGTTCTGGTTTTTAAGAAAACTCTAATTTTTTGTCCTGAACAGGTTCGCTCTTAGAATCTTTTGGGGGAGGGTGCGCGCGTGGATGGACAGCAGGTTCTAGACACGGTAAGGTTCATCAGTCAGTTTCACAGGGCGAGGGGTAGTGATGAGTACAGCCTTTTGGTAGAGAGATTGAAGGAGCTTTTGATCTCTTGGGGGATAAAAGAGGACCAGATCGAGGTGTTCGAGTATTCCACCGGCGGCATCAGATACGGCAACTTCGATTCGACGATGGTGTGGAACATCAGAGATGCAGAACTGTGGCTCGAAAGTCCCCGAACTTTCCTCAGCAGTTTCAAATCCTGCAAGACTTCAGTACTGTTCGGGAGCAATCCAACTCATGGCTGGAAAACCTTAGAGCTCGTCGATGAAAGTTACACGGGGGATCTGTCTGATAAAGCAGTGCTCGTGCAGATGAATCCCTCGAAGGCGTTCAAGCAGTTCGTCGAGGAACGCAACGCGAAGTGCCTGCTCGTTTACTTCATGAGGGCTCAGGATGAATCGATCGGGAGAACGCCGAACCAGATGCCCGATACGACGAACTATATCGCGTTGCCACACACGCTGAAGGCCAGCCAGCACGGAGCCTTCGGTTTTTCTCTAACTTACAGACAGCACCAGTTTCTGAAGAACCTTGCGAACAAAGGTTTCAAGGTGAGACTCTTCATAGACAGCGAGCTGAAAACTGGTACAATGAAGGTTCTCAGAATACGCTTTACTGGTTCTCTCAAGAAGAAGATCGGCATCGTGGCGCATCTGTGTCATCCGAGTCCGGGTGCGAACGACAACGCCTCCGGTGCAGCACTGGCCCTGCACCTCTGCAGAGAGCTCAGGGAAAAACCTCTGGCGTTCGGAGTGGACGTGATTCTGCTGCCAGAGTTCTACGGTGCTATTCCATACGCGGCCCAGCACAGCGATTACGAGTTCGTGATCAATCTGGACATGGTGGGGGAGGACCAGCAAAAGACAGGCTCGACGCTGTTGCTTCACGAAACGCCACCACTTCTGAACACGGTCTACGATGAGCTTTTGTACGATTCGATACTGCTGTTCGCACCGTCGAGCTCCGATTCTTTCAGTAAAAGGTTCTACCGCAGCACGTTCAAGTCTGGCTCGGACCACTCGGTCTTCGAAAATTACTCTGTACCTTCTCCCTTCCTGGGCCAGTGGCCTGACAGGTATTACCACACGAGCGACGACACACCGGACAAGTGCGATCCAACAATGTTCGAATGGGTTGGAAAGGCGGTTCTGAGAACTTTAGAATTGGCACACGCAGTTCCAGGATACGTCGTCGAGCACGCCTATGGAAGATTGAACGGCTTTCTGAAAAAGGTGGATGGGAAACCTGGTGCCGACATCGTTGCGAACGTTGTGAAGAGGGCTCACGGTGAGAAGATTGAACCTTTGCAGGCGAAGGTTCACATAGCTCCATCGACCGAGGGGCCATTAGGTTACGAGTGGTTCGACAAAGCGGGGGAGCTTTCGGAGAAGAGAGAGATCGTGAACCTCGGAGAAGTGATACAGCTCTGTGCGCGGTACCTTCAGGACTACGACGCGACGATAAGTTTCGCCTCGACGTATTTGAACATAGACGAAAAGACGACTCAAGATGTGATCGACATACTTCTGAAGAACGACTTTTTGAGGCGTGTCAGCTGACGATTTTCAGCCCGAGAGATCTGGCTTTGTTGACCACCTTCACAAGCTCTTCACGAACGATGCGCCTGCTCAGCTCGGGATACTCCCGTGCCCTGTAAGCGGGATAGTACTGCGCCATGATGTTCACAGGAATATCTGTGGAGACGGATGCGATCAGTTCGAGTACCCTCTCGCTCGAAGAGGCATCGTTCGGCATGACTAAGTGCCTCACGAAGACGCCGCGAACGGCTATTTTATTTTCTATCCTGAGTGGTCCAACCTGCCTGTACATTTCTTCGAGCGCGCTTTTGGCGATACTGGTGTAATTCGATACCCGCGAATATTTGAACGCTTTCTCATCGTCTCCATACTTGAAATCGGGCATGTATATGTCCACGATACCGTCGAGAAGTCTCAGTGTCTCGATGGACTCATAACCGCCGCAGTTGTACACGATGGGAATCTTCAAACCTTCTTTCCAGGCCCTGGACAGAGCTTCGACGATCATGGGAACCTGGTGCGTCGGGCTCACCAAATTGATGTTGTGACAGCCCATTCTCTGGAGTCTGAGCATGATCTTTGAGAGATCTTCAACGTTTATCTCTTTCCCCACACCCAATTGACTTATCTCCCAGTTCTGGCAGAAGACGCAGTTGAGGTTGCAGTTGGTGAAGAATATCGTTCCAGACCCGCTGAACCCTACAAGAAAACTTTCCTCACCTAAGTGTGGCCCGAAACTTGAAACGAAAGGCCTGGCATTCGTTTTACAGGCTCCGTTCTTCGAAACGAGCCTGTTCACGCCACAGCTTCTCGGACAAAGGTTGCAGCTTTGTAGAATTTTATAAAGCTTTTCTATCCTCTCATTCAGTTCGACTTCGTTCAACCTCATTTCTTCTCCTCGAGCTCCACCCTCCTGAGCAGCTCGAGCTGTTTTCGAAGTTCCTTGACGCCCATGTTCTTGAGTACGAACCTGCACACGGCGTACTCGAAAGGTAGCCACGTGACGTGCCCCGACGGGATGATGTATCGTTTTGGTCTTCCGAGTGCTTCCCACAAAAGCCTCCTGCTCCTCTTAGGTAAAGCTCTATCGAAGAGCGCTTCGACGAAGATTATCCTGTCTTTCCTCACGAACCTGGCGTAAGCGAGCGGATCGAGCTTCAAATAGGGATGTATGTCTGAACGTTGCATCTGCTCGACAGTCTCAAACTGTGACAGTTTCTTGATGTCTTCGTCGAACACCTTCAAAAAGCTCTCTTTCTGCCCGACACCGTATGGAGCTTCCCTGAGAAGTTTTTCGTTCCTTCTGAAGAATGCCAGCGTTGGAGAGTACCACAGCAACGTGGCCATCTCACCTCCCACGGTCATCAGGATCGTTTTTTCGAAATCTTCATTCACTGCGTTGAGCAACACCGCGACCATACCTCCGAGGCAGAAGCCGAACAGGAAAGCCTTTGCAAGCCAGAGGCCTTCTTGTTTCATCCAATCCATAACGCTGAGCACATCGACGACGGATTGTTCCCAGAACCTCGCGGCGCGCTCAACGTTCGTATCGAAGAAATCTTTTCCACTGGTAGAACCATGCGCGACGCGCGTGAAGTTGCCAGGCAGTATGGGCATCAGCACGCGAACGCCCGCGTTGGCAAGATGAGTCGCCATCCACAGCAAAAACGGCACGTTCGTCGAACCAAGGCCGTGCAGCACGAACAGATTCCCCAGCACATTTTCCTTCGGTTCGAAGAGAAAAGTTTCGACGATCTCGGTGCCCTTCATGGGTCTTTCGTACAGCGTATGAAATTTCAACAGGGACGCTCTGAATTTTTTCGCTTTGAATATGTAACCTAGTGTGAACTCTATGGGCTTTTTTTGATATTCAAACGATACGTTCAACCTGACCACCTTCTGAGAGAAATTCTACCGTTTTCTCCAGGATTCGTCTGGTTTCGTCGTCTCTCAGAACGAATTCAAAACCATGGTCGGCTTTGTGGTGCGTCAACAAAACAACGCGACAGCCGAGCCGTTTGAGTTTCCCATACATTTTGACCGAAGACTGGTACGGAACGACGGAATCTTTCTTCCCGTGGACCAGCAGAATTGGTGGCATGAGTTTGTGGACAACGTTGATGGGAGAATATTTTTGAAGCACGTTGCTCGATCTGAGGGGAAATCTTTTCAGCGTGGTGATCAGCGCGATCCTGGCGAACAGAGAAGACGATTCGAGGATGTCTCTCAGATCACATGGAGCGTAGTAAGCAACCACGCTTTTGACAGATCTATACATCCTCGCCGCGGTGAGCAGTGCCAGATGCCCCCCAGCAGACAGTCCCATGAGCGAAATGGGTAGGTCGGCAAGGTTGAGTTTCGATCTGTTTTCGTCGAGAAAAACGATCGCTTGACTCAGTTCTTCGATCAACTGGTCTATCTTGGCTCTGTACCCGCGAGAATAATCGATCGCCGCGACGATGAATCCCCTCGAAACGAGGAACCTGTACCAAGAAAGGTTGTTGGGCTGTCTTCTATAACCGCTGATCCAGCCACCACCGTGGGCGAAGAGAACGATCCCTCTTGGTTTGATGCGGGGATAGAACACATCGATCCAGAGGTTCTTCATGTACTGAAAGGTTTTCACCTGTGACCAGGGCTTTTTCTCAACCTTGAATGGTAATTTCCCGAACACCGCCCGGCGAATGTATGGGAGGTTGAAGAGCGCGATGACGATGAGAAAAAGCACAAAACTCAAAGAAGCGCTGACCAAAAGCAACGCCAGTTTGAGTAAGATCCTTGCTCTATTCAAAAGCTTCTCTTTTCTCTTCACTCCACTCCTCCTGGAAAAGCGCAATACCGAACACTAAAATGCTGACGTTATGAATCCTGAATCTTGTTTTCAAAAACGCGTATCTTTTACGATCACACAACCGCGCAGAATTCCTTTCATATATCCAGATTTCGGAGATATTTTCATCTCTTTCGAAAGTCCATTAGCTCTGCCACGTATTCTTCGCTTGGCACTTCGATTTTGAGTATCAGGTCTATATCTTTCGATGCAACCCAGCTGAAGAGTTTTTGATCGTTCGAGTAGAAACTGAAGCGTCTTCCTGTATAATTGCCCACTTTCTCGTCCTTCTCGTAGACGATCTTAATACCGTAAAAGCTCAGAGTTGATGGTCTTTCCAGATCCACCATCTGCAAAAACTGCAGGAAAGCTGGATTGTACGCGTAGCTTAGCATCGTGTAGATGTACGGTAAAGCGAAGGCCTCGTAATCGAACTCGTCTTCAATGTTGAACTTGACACTGTAGGTAACCTCGTATCCTCCTTTCTTCAATTCATCGAACTGCAGCAACACGGTGGCAGTTCTTCCATTTACAGTGACCCTGTAAATGATGAATTCGTAGTCCAGAAAGTTCACCTGCGTTTCGTAGGCTAAAACAATGACGATGAGCATCAGTACTGAAAGCACCACAAATTTCTTCATGCCTATCGCCCCCTTGATGATAAGCTTACCATATTTTACCACACAACGATCGCGTAAGCGTAGAAGAAGAAAATAGTAAAACAATATGACTGTTAAAAATTTTTACTGCTCAGAACAGAAACGTTCTTCCGTGCAATATGTTTTGAAAGCATTTTTTACCGGTACAACACAATTTTAATTGTTGACACAGCTTTCTGCAAAACATATAATTTTGAAAGGTCAAAATTTGAACAAAACTTTTCACTTCAATCGAAGGAGGCGTACGAAATGAAATCTCTAAGAGCCAAGATGCTGTTGTTGATCCTGTTACCTGTGGTTGCGGGCCTGATCGTCGCAGGACTGGTGAGCTATTTTCTCAGCAACTCTACGATTACAAATTACGTAGTAGAGAACAGCTTGGAGATAGCCAGTAAGGCCTTAGAAACCGCGGATGAATGGCTCAACGGGGTGATCAAAGAAGTCAAGTCGCTTGCGGGAACTAACGCCGTCATGAACGCTCTCAAATTGGGTGACTGGAAAGATCTGATGGGGAATTATTTACCACCACGTTTGAAGGATAAACCATACATCGAGATGGCGTTCATAGCGTATCCGGACGGCAGCGCTCCAACGACGACAGGAAGTGTTGCGAACGTTGTAGACAGAGAATACTTCATCAAGATCATAAAGCAGAATTACTCTGTGGTTGTCAGTGATGCACTCGTATCAAAGGCCACCGGGAAGAACATCTTCGTGATCGCCGCTGCGGTGAAAGACGACTCAGGAAAAACTCTGGGTTTGTTCGGCACCACTGTGTTGCTCGATACGATAAGCAAAATTGCTTCTGAGATCAAAATTGGTAAGGATGGCTACGGCTGGGTGATCGATTCGAAGGGTCAGATCGTGGCGCACCCGAATCCAGATTATTTGATGAAGCTGAACGTTCTGGATGCCTCAAAACAGGGTTTCAAAGGTCTCGAAGACGTTGCGAAGAAAGCCCTTGCGAAAGAAGCTGGCTTTGGAAAGATCACCAATCCCCAGGGCGATGTTGAGTATGTTTTCTACTCACCGTTGCATTATGCGGAAGGTTGGTCTTTCCTCGTGAGTGTACCAGAAAAGCAGATCCTTTCGACGGTCAACAGTTTGACGATTCGAATAATCATCATCTTTATTGTACTTGCGGCGATCGTGACGGCTTTAATACTGTACACGAGCACCTCGATTTCCAGACCCATCAAACATCTTTCGCAGAAAGTGCTCGAATTTGGCAAAGGAGACCTCACGGTCAGATTCGAAGCGAAAGGCAAAGACGAAGTTGCACAGATGGCTCAGGCACTCAATCAGATGGCAGATACGCTGAAAGAATCCATGAAGATCATAAACGAATCTTCCACGCAGGTTAACGATTCAGCTCAAAGCCTTGCAAGCACTGCACAGGAATTGAGCGCTTCCTCAGAAGAGCTTGCATCGCAGATGGAAGAAGTCAACAGATCTGCTCAGAACGCATCTGCTTCGATAGAAGAAGTCACCAGTGGCATAGAAGAAGTAGCAGCGAGTGCACAGAACGTATCGAAAGCTGCCCAGATGCTTTCTGAAAGATCCAATCAGGTGAACGAAGCTGCGAAAGAAGGAGAGAGGGCGATAAAGAACATAGTTGAGATGATAAAGCGTGCGAGGGACAAAGTTGAACAGACGGCGATGGTTGTGGGGCAGCTGAGCCAGCAGGCGGAGAACATAGGCCAGATATTAGATACGATCAATTCCATAGCAGAGCAGACGAATTTGCTGGCGTTGAACGCAGCGATAGAGGCGGCCAGGGCAGGTGAAGCAGGCAGAGGGTTTGCAGTGGTTGCGGACGAGATAAGAAAGCTTGCAGAAGAGAGCAAGAAAGCGACGGACCAGATAGGACAGATACTGAATCAGATAAGCCAGGGAGCGATGAAGGCAGATGGAGCAACGAAAGAAGTTGTGGAGGTAGTGGAAGGGATAAACAAAGGTGCAGAGGGTGTGGTGAGTCAGTTTGGAAAGATAGCAGAGCAGATAAACGCTATGGTGAGTCAGATAGAGAGTTTAGCGGCGAGTGCAGAAGAACAAAGTGCAGCAGCGGAAGAGATGAGCAGTGCGATGGACACAGCGACAAAGTCGATCATGATGATAGCACAGCAAATGGAGGAGATGACGAAAGCTGTGAAAGAGCAGGCGAATGCGAGTCAGAATGTGAGCAGTTTGTCTGAAGAGATGTCTTCAATTGCGGAAAGTCTGGTGCAGCAAGTGAGAAAGTTCAAGATTTGAAGAATGTGGTTCAATAGAACAAAAGGTCCCCTTCGTGGGGACCTTTTTCCATCTTATTCAATTTCAATCGCGTCTGTCTTGTTTAAAACTTGGTGACGCCATTCTCTTTTT